>CAIMDZ010000194.1 GCA_903839875.1 uncultured Bacteroidota bacterium | reverse complement strand
TGCACCCACAACAAATATTTCAGCACATTGGATGAATTGCTTTGTGTCATAAAGAAACAAATGGAAATTTGGAAAAAGCCTAACGATGAACTAAGAAAATTATGCTGCATTATTTAAGACGCTGTGTATAATAACAAAGTTATCAGGGGGTGTACTCTTTGCAGGTTTATCGGTGTGGGCCTTTATAATATTGCAAAAAGAGTTTTTGCTTATCCCAACCTCGTTGGAAGACCATATAAATTCCGATATTATTCCAACGCTGATGCACATGGTGAAAAACTTTTTAGCAGGCACATCTCCTTATTCCCTGATCCATTTTACCGGATACAGCGTCTACCCTGCTTACTTTCCTTTTCAGTGGTTACCCTATTTAATCGCTGAATTCATGAAAATTGACTACCGCTGGGTAACATTTTTTTCACTATGGCTGGCCAGCCTTTATCACTTCATTAAGAATAACTCCGGTGTTTATTCCAACAATCCGGTTTACTGGAAGTTGCTCATTCCCATTTGGCCAATACTGCTTTACAGCCTATGGATATGGCAGGACCCATATATGTATGCCATCACGGTGGAGAGTCTGGTTGCCGGCTATTATCTTTTCTTATCAACAAGCGTAAACAGCAAGCGTGTAATCTGGCTGGCTATAGGTGTTGCTTTATGTTTATTATCCCGGTACAGCATTATTATCTGGGTTCCTTTATGTGTCGCATGCTATTTTATATCTGGCAGGAAAAAACAATCATTGGCAATAGTAATTGTTTCCGTTCTCTTCTTTTTGGTTTTTTTCTGGTTCCCCTTTTTGAGCAAAGACACATCTATACTCATCAATCCAATGAAATCATATCAGGCATGCACTACGGGGATATGGGAAGCTAAAAATTTAATCAATGGACTGGGATTTAAATCATGGGCTGAAGCATTTATTCCTGGAGGGCCAACGGTACAATTGCCGGTATTTCAAAAGATTCAGTTAATACTCTGCACAGGCAGTGTGATAGTTATGTTCTTCTATTATCTGAAAAAGAGGAAACAATACACTTTACACAGTTTCCTGCTTTGCTCGTTAAAGGTCTACCTCGCCATATTCTATGCATTCATCCAGCTACCATTTAAATACCTGTATCTTGTTCCGATAGTTGTAAGTGCATCCCTGCTTTCAGGTGTATTAACAAAGAAAGAAACAATCACTACACCTTCCATTGCGGTTTGATGGCTAGAATGACCATGCTTTGAGATCATCTATCCATATCGGTTTATCGCTGCTGCCATTCCAGAATAACACATTGACTGAATCGAATGTCGCCTCCGGAAGTTTAACGTCAAGCGATATGGTTTTTGTTTCGCCATCATTCAACACCCGGTATATGCGCTCCATATTCTCTTTAACAATAACCCCCTTGTTAACCAGCCTTACTATGAACTGTGCCATTTTCCAACCTTCCCATTCCTTACTGTCGCATCTGAAGGTAGCCGCCACTCTTAAATGCTTAGAACCCTGGCCGGTATAAGCGAATTTGAAAACCTGGCTGTTCTGATGATCTTTATCAAGGTGTAGTGATTGCTCAATACCGGTCTTATGGGGTACAAAAAAATCTCCTCTTTCATTCGTAAAATCGTTCTTGTACAAAAGATGCGGGTCTATGGGTTCACCAAAGAACACGTCAGGGTTTTCTTTTAACAATGCGGTATTGGGAGGAGCACTCCAACGGCCAGCAATATGCCAGAAATAGGCTTCAGACATACAATCATTATCAAACAGATCGCCCTTGTGGTAAATGGAAGTTATCCAAAAATTGAAGTAAAGGAACGCAACAACAACCGGCGCACCCAACCACAATAATATCTTCCTTTCAAAGGCTGCATCAACAAGAGCGGCAATTGTAAATGCCAGAACCGGATAGCTCTGCACCATTGCCCTGCCGCCATACCACCAGATATTCCACGCACAAACGATATAATAATTGAGCAGGAAGAAAGTAAGAATAGCAACCTTGTTCTTACCTTTAAAGAGAAATGGAATAATGCCCAGGAAGGCAAAGATCATCATTGGCGAATAGATGAGCCAGCCACTCCTGTAACTAAAAGTATAATTCCCGAAATTGGGGGAACGGAAATATAATTTCTGTCCCTGGTAGCTATATACCAGCCAATGCCCGGAGACATATTTCCAGTAGATAAGCTGTATGGAAATAACCGCTGCTGCACAAATACCTGCAACTATCAGGGGCTTAAAATTCTTAAAGAATAAGGCAAACTGTTTTTTAATGGCTGTAAATGAAAGTGACTCCATTCCCCATAGCAGTGGTATAAGGCAGGAAAGTATATCAGTAGGCCGTGTAAGAGTAGCCAATCCGATTAACAAACCAATACGAATGGCGTACTTCATTTTAAAAGCACGGTAGAAGTACATGGTATTCAGCAAAAGGAACACATACACCGTAAACAGCCAGCAATGCGACATCCCGCATTCTATGGAACTGTAATTAAGATAATTGCTGCCAAATACCAGCATCACCATAACAATAGCGACTACTTTATCGGTATAAAAATTAAGCAGCAACTTTCGTAAATACCATAACCCTATCAATGAGACCAGCAATCCGCCAAATTGAATAGCGAATTGGTAAGGTGGAGAAAATCCATCAGCGGGATATCCAAGGAGGCCCGCCACAAAATGTGCAACAGCAAAAAACGGCAGGTACATAACTGCCATACCTGATGCATATTTCATGGAATAATTTCCGTTATCCAGTTTCATGCCCTGCTGGAAATCATTGTTTGTCGGGCCATACTTTTTCAATAGGTCATCTTTAAATGACTGATGTTTAAGATCATGATAAATAAATACAGAAGGCAAATACCAATAGTATCCCGATACATCCCAAGAAATAGCTGCCTCGGTACCGGCATTTTTCCAGCGCGGATAAAAGAAAAAAGATGCATAACACATAAGCCCTGCACACAACAAATAAATATAGAGGGACAATTTGAAGGTGGCAGTATTATTCATGTGTATGCAATTAGCTTCGGCTAAATTAATTTTAATTTAGATAACAGTGAAATCAGGCTTTTGAGACAGTGTCAAAATACGGTCTGTGTCTATCTGAACAACTCCTCGTAAGTCAGAATTTGATACCTGGTGGTATCAATTTTGAAATATGCGTAGTTAATCCCCTCCGGTGCTATCATTCCAAAAGCACCATAAAAACCATATTTACCTATAAAGGTATTTTGTTTGGCAGTATCATCTGCTCTGACCAAAAAATAACTGCGCACTGGAAAGTCACCTTCCATACCGGACAATAACAGACTTTCGTCCGGCACCGCCAATTCATACCTGGTCACCTTCACCAGGTGTTCATTACTTATTAACGCTAATTTAGTCATGCCCTTTTTTCTCATCTGCGCCAAAATCTCATGGCTGAGCCTTACTCTTTCGGCAAATGGAGGTGATGCCGCCATAATATAAACAAGCCTGACCCCAAAAATCAATAGTACTGCGGTGTATGCCACAGACGGCTTTGTAGAAAATTGCAGTAAAAACTACCAATATCCCCATTGCTGCAAGGGATATAAATGAAAGTCTTTTCAGAACAAGTCCGTTTGTATTCATGATAAGGAGCAGCAAATATTATCGAACAGAGGTTTATTTAAATAACTCTTCATAAGTCATCAATTGATAATTTCGAGTAGTGTCAATGTTGAAATAATAACTATTCAGCCAATCGGCTGGGGCTATTCCATAAACATTAAAAAAGCCTTTAGAATTCTTTAGCGATTCGAGGGTTTGTATGTTATCGGGGTTCACAAAAAAAAGTGTTAATTGGGGTTTGTCACCTTTAATTGCAGACATCATCAGGCTTTCATACGGCAAAGCCCAATACAGCATATTGACAGACGTAAGGCGACTTTCTTCCATTAAACATAATTTTGTGACCCTCTTTATTCTCATTTGTTCAACAAGCTGCTCATTCAATCGGATCCGTTGGCTGAAAGGTTGTGATGCAATTAGTATATAAGCCAGTCTTCCGATAAGGATTGCTGACAGCAGCCATGTTCCAACTATCGGCTTTTGGCCGGGCAAAAAGGAGAAAACAAATGCAGTGGCAAAAATAATACCTATACTGGCCCACTCACTCTCAATATGGAACAGCAGGACATTGGCATCCTCACTTCCATAAGTAAGACCCATAACAACAAGGTATCCAAGTATTGAAATAAATGTCCAATCAGGCGTGGAAAAGTGGATAAATTTTTTTAAAAAGCCAGATATAATATTATTTGATAAAAATAAATTCACAAGCAAAAAACACAACAACTGTTCACGTCATGCTATTCTTCATAATATTTTCTAATAAAATTTTGTGAGGTAGGGGTAGCGCTCTTCATAAAGCAGTTTTACTTTATTAAGTATGGAATTGCGCAGCCCGTCAAGGTTTCGCCGTTCGGTAGCGGAAACGAAAATGGCAGAATTACCGGTAATCTGCTGCCACCGGGTTTCAAGCTGTGTCAGCATTTCGCGTTTTACATCCTCATCCAGCCATGGATCAAATACGGTTTGTTCGTACAGATCCATCTTATTAAAAATTGTGATTACAGGTTTGTCGAATGCGCCAATTTCCTGCAATGTTTTATTTACCACTCCCATCTGATCTTCGTACCCCGGATGCGAAATATCAACTACATGCAGCAGGCAATCAGCCTCACGCACTTCGTCGAGCGTACTCTTAAAACTTTCTACCAGGTGGTGCGGCAGTTTACGAATAAAGCCAACCGTATCGCTAAGGAGGAAAGGTGTTTGTTCATAAACAACTTTCCGAGTTGTTGTATCAAGTGTTGCAAAGAGTTTATTTTCAGAAAAAACATCCGCCTTACTCAGCACATTCATCAGCGTGCTTTTACCAACATTGGTATAACCTACAAGCGCTACACGAATGTAAACACCACGTTCTTTCCTTTGGGTAGCTGCCTGCTTGTCAATCTCAGAAAGTTTTTTCCGAAGCAAGGCGATCTTATCTTTCACTATACGCCTGTCAGTTTCTATTTCTGTTTCGCCGGGACCCCTGCTGCCTATACCCCCACCCTGCCGTTCCAAGTGTTTCCACATACCCTTTAGCCGTGGTAACAGGTATTGGTATTGTGCCAGTTCCACCTGCACTTTAGCCTGCGCGGTCTTTGCACGGCTTGCAAAAATATCCAGTATCAGGTCACTGCGGTCTATTGTCTTTACGCCTATGGCATCTGAGATATTCCCTATCTGTGATCCGGTAAGTTCATCATCAAAAATCACGAGGGTTATTCCCTTTGCAACCACATACTCCTTTATTTCTTCCAGCTTGCCTTTTCCCACGAATGTTTTGCTATCAGGACGCGGCAGTTTCTGCATAAAAGTCTTCATGGTTAGAGCACCAGCGGTTTCAGCAAGGAACTTTAGCTCCTCAAGGTATTCCTTCATTTGAGTTTCCGTTTGCTCCTTGTGTACAAGGCCTACTAAAACGGATTTCTCTTCGTGTTGTATTTTGTTTTGTTTGTCTAGCACGGTGTAAAGTCAAAAGTGAAAAGTGAAAAGTTGTGTGATAAAATCATTTAGTTTGGATTAATTTTCTAACAAAAGGAGTTGTTTAATAATTGATATGGCATTCTTAATCTGAATATGATTGCATCTTTCCATTTCATGTTTATGCATTTCACACTTTTTTATATGCAGCATCTAAACTCCTCGGAAGAAAATATCCCTTAATGCAATTGGGATTACGGATACATATTTGAATGTGGTTCTTTTCTTTAAAGCCAGCGTTGTGATATAACTCTTCTCCTTCCCAAAACACGCCTCTTACACAATCGAAAGAAAGAGGTAGCCTTCTTTTATGCAGGTTCTCGATCACAAAGCAATCCAGGTTTCTTAAAAGTAGGTCTCCGCTGTCCTTTCCTTTTTTATTATGAGGTAATTTGAGTCCCAGTATTCGTGAAGAAATCTCCAGTTTTTTGTAACTTTCTTTTAGCAGTTCCAGATGTTCGCTATTCACGAGATCCAGACAATCACCTAAATCAATTACAGCACCTAAAACCGCCGGATTGGTAATATTTTGTTTATTTGATCGTGGCAATTTCTTTAACTCTTCTGCAAATTGCCAAGCCCTTTTTAGATTACCATCCCAAAAATAAATACCGTTCCCAAGCCAATCATACTCGTTCTCACTTGGTACAAGCTGTGCTTTTCCATTCAGCACCCGCTCACACACTTCCTTGTCGCAACCATGAAAAGCGAATACTAAGCCGGGCTTTGTTGAATACATAGGCCAAGGTCTTTGAATCTTTTTTTCAGATTGCCTTTAGGTGTTAATATCCCTAATTCGATCAGGAATTTTTTTGCAGCTTCCTTAGAGTTTTTTATCTCTTCCTGCTCCTTTTTAATTTGCTTCATTAAAGCTTTATATTCTTTTTCTTCCATAAATTCAGACAAATGACACCCCAAAGTTAGCTAAATTTCAACACAACTAAACAATAAAAATATCACAACATCCGCTCCTGCTCCCTCAACCACCGTTCCGGTATCTCATCGTTGCTCGCCACCAGGTAATCATTGTAGGAGCATGGTACGAAAGAATGATCGGGCAGTTTCATCCACCACCTGTTGGTACGTTTGCTTTTCAGGAATACAGTGTCGTTATCTGTGAAGGCTACATTGAAAATAATGAACTCATCGCGCTCTGTAAGTTTGGCCTCCGTCTTACGCACAAGGTACCCATCAACGAAATACCAGATCATCTGCGAAATGAGCCGGGCAGTCATATCATGCGTATCATCCCGGTCGTCATATCCAAAAATGCCCATTGAGGTAAGTTTCAGACTCATTCCGGCATACCGTGTAAGCTGACATGCTTCCTCTCCAGAAAGCCCGTTCGGCGAACCGTTGATATTAGCCGGCGCATCACTGAACCGAACGGCAGACATATCGAAACTGAACAAATTAGTTGACCTGAGTACCGGCTCCATATCTTCAATATGCTCACGCACTTTGCCCAGCCTGTAAAAATCAAAACGGAGTTTATCGAGAGTTTCCAGCATTCGCGGATGCGCATAATAGCTCTGGAAAGCAATATGGCTGTAATGCGCCATGAAGTTAGGGGTGCCAGTAAGCATATCCATAAGGTAGCTCCGGTCTGTTATTTCTTCGGTCTCATCAAGGTCTATCAGCATATCGGCGACTGAGGCAACCACCATTTCCTCTGCCTTTTTAAACACTTCATATTGCTGAAAGGTAAGATCATGGGATCCGCCAATTACCAGAGCTATTTTTCCTGCTGCATGTATCTCCTGCAATACGGTGAGCAGTGCTGCACGGGTATCTCCCAATGTTACACCCTGCCGAATATTTCCCGCATCTGCGATTTTGATACCGGTGTGCCAGTAATTCATTTTGTATAAATGTTCACGTATCACATCGGGGCTGTTGCTGTACACTGCTTTATTATCAGCGCCCCGCCATTCCCCGCAGCCAACAATAACAATATCGGCATCTTCCCAATCAAAAGACCGCTGAGTTGCGCACTTAATGTTGGCGCCCCATTGCAGCGGCTGGTAGGAGGAGGCCTGGTGTGTTTCTATAAAATGATTTGTTTCAAAAAATGAGCTGAGATCCTGCATGTGTATTAATAATGGTCGGCTAAAATTACATAAGAACTATAAACGGGCAATAACGGAGACTAACAGTAAACATTTGGTAACAGAAAAATATCCTACTGCACAATAGTTATTTTCTCAAAATATTTACCTTTTGAGCCCAATGCAGAAAGGATATAAATACCTGGTGGCATAACAGGAAAAATATCTACCGCTTTATTTGCGAAGCTGTTAAATTCATTTATTTTTTCACCAACAAGGTTTGTAATAGTAAAATGAATTTCACCCGGATCATCTGAAAGCAGAGAAACTGTAAATACGCCACGTGCAGGATTAGGAAATACTACAATCCTGTTTTCAGCGCCCTTAACTGCAGGTATTCTGTTGGGGCAATCAGAACGGACCCTTAAAGTAAATAGGGCACCCGAGGCGCCGCAAACATTAGTGACTGTATAGCTTATAGTAGTTACTCCCGGAGTACCCCCTGTGGCAAAACCTGCCGCTGTAATGGTTGCAATTCCGGGGTTACTGCTTGCCCATGTACCACCGGTTACGGTATCAGCAAATGTCAGTGTATCGCCGGGGCAAATACTGTCAATTCCTCTAATTGTACCGGCATCAGGTAAGTGCAAAATGGTTATATAAATTGTTATGGTATCTGAAAAGGTGCCGTCATTCACACGCACTTTAAAAGTATCATAACCTGAATATCCTGCTGCTGGAGAATAACTGATACCTGACGGTAAAAGAGTGCCCCCGGTTGATAAAGTAGAATATGAACCAAACAGCGTTCCATGTGCAGGAGCAATTGCTATACCCCATGTTAAGGTCAGGCCGGTGTCTATATCTGATACTTTAAGCAAAGAATCAATGTTAATAATCCCATCCGGGCATACAGTCGCTGACTGAACAGGGCCTTTGGTAAAGTGAGGCCCATGATTAGGAAGATGAATAATCCGTATCCGGTTATTGTAGTTATCCGAAATATAAATTCTCCCCCCTGCGTCAATTGCCAAACCCGTAGGCCTGTTGATCTGGGCAGCAGTGGGTGGGCCACCGTCGCCACTGTACCCGTCTACACCCGTGCCAATAATAGTATTTATGATCCCCGATGTATTTATTTCCCTGATGCGGCCGTTGTTCACGTCGCATATATAAACCTCGCCTGCCGGGCTTGCTGCAATAGCCATAGGATAATACAGCCGCGCGGCCGTTGATGGCCCGCCATCGCCAGTAAATCCGTAAGTGCGCGACCCGGCTATAGAGTCAATAATCCCTGCGGGGTTTATCCTGCGGACCTTGTTATTTCCATAGTCCGCTATGTAAATATTGCCCGCAGCATCGCAAGCCACACCCCTCGGATATTGCACCAGCGCCGCCGTAGCCGGGCCGCCATCGCCGCCCCCAAAGCAAATTCCGTTTCCGGTTATCGTAGAAATAATTCCTGAAGTATTTATTTTCCGCACACGGCAGTTAAACTGATCTGCTATATAAATATTTCCCGGGCCATCTACAGCAATACCTGTTGGATAATTCAGGTCAGCGGCAGTTGCAGGGCCGCCATCACCGCTAAAAGTTGCGAATGCCGACCCTGCAATAGTGGAAATAATACCTGTAGTATTTATCTTACGGATGCGACAGTTATCGGTAAACAAAATATTCCCGCCGCCATCCACTGCTATACCTATGGGAGAATTAATAAGCGCGGCTGTTGCAGGCCCGCCATCGCCGCCAAAACCCAGAGTACCTGTACCGGCTAGGGTAGTAATGATGCCAAAAGTATCTATTTTGCGGATCCTGTTATTGCCGTAATCAGCAATGTAAACATTTCCTATGGCATCCACAGCTACCCCATTGGGGTTATTAATTTCAGCCGCAGTGGCCATCCCCAGATCACCGCTATATGAACCGGTGCCATTGCCGGCAATTGTATTAATTACTACCTGGGCATTTAAAGTCAGTGAACTGCAAAGCACAAAGGCCACAAAACATAAAGTATATAAGTTCCTTTTCAGAGGTAAAATTTTTACTAAATTAGGATATGTTTCTTAATTCGACATATTTAATTTTTTTTTGTAAAGAGATAACATAAAAAAATCTACGAAGTTTAATCCCGCTCTTCGCTCTCTTACTTCACTCTCAAATCAGGGTAACTGTCATTTCCCCCATGTAGTAACAATGGGGTAATCCCGATAGCTACCGGGAGGGCATCGTGCTAACCTCTTTTTTTTCATAACTTATTGATAATCAGTAAAAGTATCGCCCACCATCTTTAGTTATGGGACTATAAAAAGAAAAAAATGGGGCATCCCGGTTATTTCTCTAGTCAAAAAGTAGGAGCAAACCCTTGCGCCTGCCGATAGGCAGGGTTGCCCTGCGTGACACAGTCTTCGCAACATGGTCAACTGCCAATTGCCAACTGCTAACTGGTAACTGCAAACTGACAACTGCTAACTGCCAACAAAATGAACCATTTACCCAACCGTTTAAAACTTTTATCTGTCTTATTTAAAAGTGGTTTATTTGGATTATAAAGTTTCTAATAAATTACATAACTTAGCGGAATAAATTTTTACTTATATTTTAGCTTTTACGACTAACTTTTAAACTTATTAGTGTTTTAACTTATTATTTTACATGTTATGAAATACTTTTTATCCCTTCTTGCATTAGCCTTTACATGCAACGCTTACAGCCAGATAACACTTGTAGATACACCCCATTGCCTCAACCACACACTTCATGGTGAAGTAACTGGTGGTATTATTCCAACATCATCGGGTATTACCGTTGATGATGGTTGGTCAGGGACGATTCCGATAGGATTCAGCTACAATTTTTATGGCGCGCCTAATACACAATGTATCATCGGCTCTAACGGTTGCCTTGGTTTCAATTTAGCCTCTGCCGGCGCTTATAATACCTGGCCTATCAGTTCAACTCTTGCTACCACTACCGCTACTGATATCCGTAACGTGATCTGCGGTCCATGGTGCGACGTATATATCCTTGCGGGTGGTACCATTGACTATTCTATGCAGGGAACCGCTCCTAACAGGAATTTCGCGGTTACCTGGTGCGGTACTCATATGTTCGGATGTACTACAGAATGGCTTACTACTCAAATAATTATTTACGAAACTACCGGTATTGCTGAGGTACATATACAGCATAGAACAATTTGCTCAACAGGATGGAATGGATCACGTGCAGAAATCGGTGTAAAAAATGCTGCGGGTACAGTTTCAACATCACCTGCAACAAGGGATTATGCACCTACATGGGTTGTTTCTACTCCTGAAGGATGGCGCTTCACACCAATCGCAGGCCCCAGCTATTCGGTAACACCTATTCCTTACGCTCCCATTCCTTATGCCGCCAGCGGCATTTACTGGTACGACAGCGCTACCCATGCTTACCTGGGTTCCGGCCCAAACATCACTATTAATCCGGCTGTGCCTACTACTTATATGGCAGCAGCATTGGGTTGTAATGATACAACTAAAGCCTATATACACGTATTACCTTCAATAGTAGCATTTGGCGGCGCACCACATATCAGCACCACCAATATTACTGCTGTAAATCCAACCGTTTGCGGTAAAAATGATGGTTATATTACCCTGCATGGTATTACACCTCATAACGTAGATTCCGTTTTCTACTCCATTGGCGGGGTTGCTCAACCGGTTTTTATTGATTCAGCACATCTCGACAGCACCATTTCTTTTCCAAATTTGTGTGCAAATACCTATGATTATTTCTATTACAAAGTCGGTAATTGCCCCTCGAACCAGGTTGGGCCTATAACCCTGACTACGCCACCTATACGGGTAGATCTTAATTATTGGGTGGATATGAAATGCGACGGCGACCTTGTTTATTTCACCAACCTTTCTACTCCTTACACTATTGATTACACACCCACCTGGGATTTTGGAGACGGTACACCAACAAGTAATTTACAAAACCCTGTGCATACTTACACCGCGCAGGGTACCTATACAGTTCACTTGAAATTTGCATCCAACTATTCAGGTTCTGCCTGCCCCGGTGCGGGAAACTGTTACAAAGACACTTCATTTACAGTTGCACTGAACCATCCGTTGTACGATTCATTTACAGTAGATTACAACCAGGTTTGCGTTGGGATGCCGCTTACTTTCAGTAATTACTCTACCAGCAGTACCAATGGCGTCTCCACTACCGGTTTGCTTAAATATTACTGGGAATTCGCGAACAATGCCAATGACACAGTTATCAACCCGGTTTATACATTCCCCAGCCCCGGAATGTATGATGTCAAGCTAACCATTACTGATACCATAGGATGCCAGAAAACATTTGACGATAGTGTTATGATTATTTACATCGGGGTTCGCACACGGGTTCACGATACTTCAGTATGCCTTACCGATTCCATGAGCATGCTCGCGTATGTGGAAGTTATTCCTGAAGGCAGGCTACAGCCAACTTATCTTTGGTCGCCCGCCAATAACATCGGGCAGACAGATGGACTGGGTACTAACTTCTTTGGCTTAGGCACTTTTATTTATACCATTACTGCTACTACTCCTCCTATGGCTTCCAATGCCAACGGATGTATTGCAACCGATACTGAGCGTATTGTATCCTATCCACCTGTGACATTGACAAACCTTACATCAAGCCCCACAGCCATACCTTTTGGCGGCAGTATTCAATTAAGCGCAAGCGGAGCAGTATACTACACCTGGAAACCCGACAACGGCACATTGGATAACAACAATATTAACAATCCCGTTGCTTCCCCCGTTGACCCATCCACAGTTTACACTGTATATGGTATGAACCTGTATGGATGTGTGGATTCAGCTAACATAACCATTACACTTGATAATACCATGTTTGAAGGTATGCCAACCGGCTTTACTCCTAACGGAGATAACCTGAATGATATATTCAAGATCACCAAGCTTAAATTCCCGAAGCTCGTTGACTTCAGAATATTCAACAGGTGGGGTCAGGAAGTATTCCAGACCGCTAACCCCGAGGTTGGCTGGGATGGTACTTATCACGGCACACCACAGGATATTGGCGTGTACAACTGGATCATTACCCTGGGTTATGTAAATGGCGAAAATAAAACCTTCAAAGGAACTGTAACACTGATCAGGTAATTCAGAATCAGGTAATATTGACAAAGCCGGAAGGATAATATCCTTCCGGCTTTTTTATTCAGTGGGTTAAATATATCTGTGCTATGCAAAAAAAAGATGTACTACAGCAAATAGCCGCAGTACATCTTCACATAATAATCCCTGCCGGAATTACTTCGTTTCTTCAGTTGTAGTTTTGCGTGGATTACGCTCCAGCACTTCATCCACCATGCCGTATTCCTTAGCTTCTATAGCAGTCATCCAGTAATCGCGGTCACTGTCTTTTTCTACCTTGGAAAGTTTCTGGCCTGAGTGATAGGAGATGATCTCATACAGCTCCTTTTTCAACTTCCCTATCTCACGCGCTGTGATCTCAATATCACTTGCCTGTCCTTCAGCGCCACCTAACGGCTGGTGTATCATCACGCGGCTATGCTTTAACGCAGTACGTTTACCCTTCGTTCCTGCACACATGAGCACGGCAGCCATGGAAGCGGCAATGCCAGTGCAAATTGTGGATACGTCGGGATTAATGATCTGCATGGTGTCATAAATGCCTAAACCTGCATAAACACTGCCACCGGGGCTGTTCAGATACATTTGTATATCCCTTGTCCTGTCAGTACTTTCCAGGAATAATAACTGGGCAGTAACAATGTTGGCTACATAATCATTAATAGCCTCGCCCAGGAAAATGATACGATCCATCATCAACCGGGAGAAAACGTCCATAGATGCAACATTCATGGGGCGCTCCTCAATAATGTATGGAGTAAGAGCCGTAGGCGTTTTAAATAAGGAAGAGGAATAACTATCTAGAGTTAAACTACTGATGCCATGATGCTTAATGGCATATTTGCGAAATTCATTTTGATTCATAAAAAATATCTTTGTTATTAATCTTATAGCAAATTCTAAACCATGTTAAAAGTAGTGCCAATAAGTCACATAACAATGACATTGGCAAACCAAATATGGCATGTTATTTGTAAAAAAAGACTGATTCGGGCAAATAACCTACTCAATTTTCATGCCCGGAACAATTAATCAGTAAATACCCCATGCAGATATAGTTGATACAATGTTATCTGAAAAAACAGGTTCACAGCAGTCAGCGCCGATGTAGCCCAAGAGATTTTATTATTTGCATGCAGCAAATATCCAAAGGCAATCAATGTATTAAAATTGTAAAAAAGCATCCACTGTATATGCGTATATGACCCTAAGCAAAGCCAAACAATATTGCACATTAAGAATAAAATAAAAAAATGCTTAGGCTTATATGAATTTGCTTTACTGACCATATTATATAAGAATACAAAAATAAAAGGTGAACAAAAAACATAACGATGAATGCCGAGCAAATTGGTACCCTGACCACCCCACTTGGGATTACAGAATACCATAATAAACAGTATAATGGGCAAATACCCCAAAGTCATTATCCAAAGTTTATCGGTATATACTTTTTGCCTAACCACCCATTTAAATATCTTTTTGAATAGAAAAATTAAAGCAATAAAGCAAGGCAGCATAGCCAATGCGCATAACCAAACAACCTTTTCGGTACCATAGAAATCATTTAATGGCATATCGGGCCAGGAAAATTTGTGATCAAGGCATTCTTGTTGAATCCTATAATATGCAAACCATTCCCCTGTTTGGTAATACTGTACATAAATAAAAGCAAATGTTCCGGCTAATGTTGGTAGTGCATAATAGATGAAATAATTACGAAGAACTTTAAGAATTCCTGACCTGTTATTTGTCAATAATTCCATGATAAACAGGCTTGGGATTAGGAACAAAGCAGTTGCCCTGCTCATTGAAACCAAAAATAACCCGATCCATATCCACCATTTATTTTTAGTGACGATACCATAAAATGAGATTGCCATTAACAGGAAAAATAAAGCCTCTGTGTAGGGTGCGAAAATAAAATATAAAGAAGGAGTAGAAAGCCATAATAATTTTTCAGAAGAGGATATCTTATAGATACTGGTAATGATAGTAAACCCAATTGCAAAGAAAACAAGATTGGCTATGGTCATACCCATATAACCTGCGTGTAAAATACGCCAAACCCAGGGGAGTAGAACGTACACCCCACAGTTGGAATGGTTTATGCCCGTATGAAAGTAACCATTTACTGAAACGCCCCAATAGATGGGCGCATCCCACCTTGCAAGGGTCTCCGATTGAGGATAAACCATAGAGAAACCTGCCTTATAAATAAAAACCTGAATCAGATAAAATACCAGTCCGTATCCTAAAACCAATAAAAACGTATTGATGGTTTCTTTCCTGTTATTCATATTCGATAGCTGCATCTGAATGATTTAAGGCTTATATGATGAATTAATTTTGATCATTTATTTGGATAGTAATATTTGTATGCTTTTTCAATAAAACCATTGCCAAATTCAGGAATGTTTATGGAAGTGTAAATAAAAAGTAAACATACAGGTCATCTTAGCCGGGTACTAAATTAGCTATTAATACCAGTTCATTATAAACATCTTTACCTGCCTTGATTGCGGTATCTATTATGGAATGGATTAAAGCAAAGTCATCTGCACCTTGTTCTGATTTGAACTGCCCGGATACTTTTTGCTTCACTTTCACATTCCTTATTGCCTGTTCACTACCATTGTTATCCGAAGGTACAAAGATATAATAAAGAAATTAATACTCAGAATAATTACCGCAGCCCCCGGTAAGGCCGGGTAGTAATACCAATTCACGCCACGCTTCGCTCCGTTTCTCCTCTCTTTAGAGGTGGAGTTTTTCGCGCTTTTCAGCACAAAAAACACCGCATTTCAGACTGCAGGTAAATAACAAAAAAGGGGATTTTCATTTATGGATTTACAGCATTTCAACAATGATATTTTCACCTGAATATTTCATGGTGAATTTATAGTTGGTCAGTGCCTTAAAGAATGATCTGCTGCAGCCTTCTTTGAAAAAGTCGTGAAGTTCTATTATGATTATTTTGACCTTGGGCAACCACTTTTCAAAGTTTTCATCAAACAACTCTTTTTCAGAAGATTCAATGTCAATTTTCAAAACGTCAATATGCTGAATATTGTATTTTTCCATCAGTCCATCAATAGAAATCGCCTTTACAGTATCTGTGTCTTCATGCTCTGCCTCTTCGGTTATGAATCCCCAATTCCCGTAACCTTTATCATGTATCCTGAGGTTGGTGGTTTTATTCCAGATGCCGGATTTTAAACAATGGATATCCTTGTATTGTTCCGTGTTCTTTACTAACAGATCATAATTGGCCGACTCGGGTTCTACGGCAATAATAGTAGCAGCAGGAAACCTGTTTTTGAAGTAAATAGATGCCACTCCAATATTTGCGCCTAAATCAAAAATAACTTTGGGTTCAAAGCTCAGCTCTGCTTCATACTCTTTATTATGGAATACCTGCTGGAAGGTTTTTATATCACTTGTGTTTTTCCTGAGGTACACAGGATATTTTAAAGAAGTTAAATTAAGCTTTACCAGCGAATCATTGTTAGATTTCGCAAGTCCCAATGAAATATCGAACCTAATTCTCTGGACAAGTTTATCGAAAAAAAATTTCCCTTTCCGGAAATAAAAATTTTTACTCATAGAAAATAAATAACACTAGTTTAAACCATGTTCACTAACCAGCCAGATGAATTGAGTCAATACCACAGCGCCAAGTTTCAGTTCACGGTGGTTAACATTCTCAAAAATATCATTGTTGGTATGATGGATGTCGAAATAACGCTGAGCATCGGGCATAAGGCCTGCAAGCGGAACCTTTAGTTTATCGTGGATGGGAGAAATATCTGAGCCACCCTCTTCGCGGCTGAAATCATAAACTCCGTAGGGCAGAAACAGGTGTGTGTATTGCGCCAGGTGTTCTTTTTGTTCCTTGCTCATCACCAGGCCAATACCACGCGGAGAAAATCCTCCGGCATCTGTTTCAATGGCAATTACATGGTTCTCATGCCTGGCAATTGCAGAGTCGGCATAGGCTTGTCCGCCTTTCTGCCCATTCTCTTCGTTCATAAACAATACAGCGCGTATGGTGCATTTAGGCCTGATTCCAAGCGCCTTGATAGCACGGATAACCTCAATAGATTGTACACAACCTGCACCATCGTCATGGGCACCTTCGCCCACATCCCATGAGTCGAGGTGACCACCTATGGTTATTATACGTTCCGGGGTTTCGGTTCCCTTTATTTCACCTATTACACTATAGGAACGAACCATTTTCGGCATCATGTGGCATTCTGATGTCAGCCTGGCCTTTACCTGGCCTTTCCTGCATGCCTGTTCCAGTTTATCTGCCGTTTTATTGCCAAGCGCCATAGCAGGTATTTTTTTCACCGAATCTTTATAATGCGTCCCCCCTGTATGCGGAAAATCATCTTCACCCGTTGACATGGAACGAATTATAACACCAACGGCTCCCTTCTGTGCAGCCACAGTCGGACTGCCACCCCTGTATTTTACCGCATCGCCATACCCCTCGAATGTAAATATAAAATCCTGCCTGAAGCGGTAGTTAAAAAATACAATTTTCCCTTTCACGGCAGC
This sequence comes from uncultured Bacteroidota bacterium, assembly GCA_903839875.1. GTDB lineage: Bacteria > Bacteroidota > Bacteroidia > Chitinophagales > Chitinophagaceae > Nemorincola. Next base: position 52,158 of record CAIMDZ010000194.1, on the reverse strand, counting down.
TTCAGGTAAGGCATTGAATTCATCAAAATTCTGAACCATAATGATGGGCGCCTCGATAGTTTTGCCACCGGAGCCTTCACTATTACCCAAAGAAAGCGCATCAACATGTACATACTTTCCGCCAAATAACAGATCAAGATTTTCCTTGCCCCTGTACCAATACGGCACGTCGCAAGCCTGCAACCAAACCTTTTCAGCTCCTGCCGCCTTCATTGCTTTTTCACCCCATTCCACAGCTTTTGCCGCCGATGGTGAACCGCTGATGCGATGACCAACCGTTTTACATAATACCCTAAGGTCGTTATAGCAATTCGCATGCACCATAATCTCATTGGATATTTTCCGGAACATGAGTGAATCCTGGGCAAATGAAGCGTAGAACGACAATAATGCCAGCAAGGTAAAAATTCGATACTTCATCTGATAAAAGTAATATAAAAGCTGCAAAGGAGAAACGGCAAAGCAAAAAGTGCATTGTTATCAGGTAATTTGATCAAAATGGGTGTATGGCATATTGCCCTTTTCCCTGGTAGCCCCGACCGAAACAAGTTCCCGATTTTTTTCGGTAGCTCAATGTCATTTAGTTAAGCAAGCCCGGAGGGCTTTCCCGTGATTAGCCGTGGGTGAAACCCACGGAAAACATAGAATATAACACGAACCCTGAAGGGGTTTTCCGTGGCATGGGAAGTACAGAAAACGCTTACAAAATGACATTGACCCAAAGGTCTGGGCAACTAAAAAAAATCTATAGTTCAATTAGTCTTACCGCCGTTCAAAATATATGTCTAACCTTTTACCTGATTTTTTACTGCCTTACAAAAGTATGGATAGCTATACTTTCTCCATTTGCGCCTATGGCTTTCAGCAAATAAGTACCGGGAGCAAGGGGAGCCATATTGAAATTGATGACATTTTTCCCATCCTGGCAATATTTATCCATCATTTTATCTACTACCCTTCCCTGCATGTCATAAATAATGAAACTGAATACCTGCTGTTTGCTTACGTTGAATTCAAAACTGACGTAATTAAAGGTGGGGTTCGGATATATTTTGGAATCCGGCACCTGAGATTTCTTAATAACCGGGACCGCAGTATTGTTTGGATTATAAAGCCTTGCAACCATGCTCCCGTAGTTGCGGTCTTTTCTGCCATAAATACCATCCACCCATACTGCTCCGGGTGTACCAAAATCAGGTTGTGAACCACTGTAGTCTCCCCATCTTTGTTCATGATTAGCGTATGCGTAAATAGAACTGTCCCCTTTCCTTATAATGGTCATATCTGAATAGTTGGTGCCATCATAAATAATGGCGCCATAACCCGGAAAAGTATGCGGCCCGGAATACTCGAAGGAAATAATAGATTCCCCTGGCCCACCTCCATAAGAAATATTCGGATAACCAAAGTCAAGGGTATCAATACTGAATAATTGCGCGTGCATTACAGGAGCAGTACTGAAATTACTGATAATACCATGATACACAGCCGATGCTCCGTTAGCCGGATTCAGCGATTCACTCACAAACTGTATTTCATCGCCTTTTATATACCCGCCTAATATTCTTCCATCATTGGTGGCAAGTACGTGCGCAGTATCGGGCATGCGGGCATCCGGTGGTGCACCGTAAGAGGCTGTTGCAGATACAATAGGTGTAACTGTTAATATAGTATCAACGCTGCCAATGGTGTCTGGTACCTTTACCAGGAACACCGTATCGTTGTTCAAATCAAAATTACGGTTGGAAAGAAAATACTGGCTGGGCCCCAGCAGGCTGTCTCCGGGATTTAAAGGATACAGGCACCTGAGGTTTTTATTATTGTAGGTAATGCTGTCCCATATCTGATAATTAAGGGTTAAGGAGCTGTCATAACCATCTTGTTTACGAACCTGGTATATAATTGTCCTTCTGAATCCAGCCTGCCACGAACTGTCATACATAATCTTGTTACCTGTGAGGAAAAATTCATTCTGGGTGATTGAAATTGCAGGGTAATCGAACCATGTGGTATCGCCTGTATAGTTGCCATAGAATAGGTAAAAGTTCCATCGGCCAGTAGGATCGTTACTTTGTGAGAAAGCAAGGACAATATAATTTGATACGTCAATTCCGCTGAGCATAACGCAAATAAATCGGTCTGCCACCGGATCGTAAACCACCTTGGGATCATACCGGTAGTCGTACATACCATTCAAACCAACAACTGTAGAAAAGGGCTTCAACCCTTTGCGTTGTATATAAGCTCCGGTCGAAGCGTCATGAATGGCAATATTTGAATTCAAAACGGTAACAGCCTTTTGCCCGTTACTCACAGAACTGTAATTATCAGGTGGAATACCGGGAAATGAGTCCGCTACGAAACTAATAGCAACTTCAGGAGCCGCAACGGACGAAGTTGTTTTTTTCGCCCGTGGTGAATTTTTATGGGGATAATTTTTTGCTATCTGCTCTTTTAGGCGACGCAATATCTTTTGTTCCGCGCTGCCATCCGGCTCAGGCAACTCCAGGTTATAAACACTGGGGTTATACTTATCTGCTACATCACCAAGCACAACTGTACCTGCTAACGTTGCGGTGAATCTCTTTGCTTTTACCTGCTGCCCATAAGAGGTTGTGGCGGCAAAAACCAACATAATAATTGAAAAAATAATACTGCGCATGTTCAACATTTGTATAAAGTTAAAAAACCTCCGTCAAATAATGGCGGAGGTTCTGTTAAAATGTAAATATCACTTACCCCTGCAATGCTGCTGCACCACTTACTATCTCAGTTAGCTCGGTAGTAATAGCCGCCTGGCGGGCACGGTTGTAGCTAATCTTTAATGTCTTCAGCATTTCATTGGCATTGTCGCTTGCTTTGTCCATAGCTGTCATACGTGCACCATGTTCAGAAGCATTGGCATCCAATACTGCTTTAAAAACCTGCGTATTTAGAATTTTAGGCATCATCTCCCGAAGAAGCGGCTCCATAGCAGGCTCGAACATAAAATCAATTGTTTTCGCACCCGGCTTTTTTTCTACTTTCGGAATGGGCAAGTAGGGCTCTGCAACAAATATCTGTGTAGCGGCATTCTTAAACTGGCTGTAAATGATCTCAACACGGTCATATTCCTTATTCAGAAAACCCTGCTGGGCAAACACTGCTGCCCTGCGTACATTATCGAAAGTAAGGTCTGAAAAAATATTCCAAAAGGCGTCTGCCAGTTTATAATTATTCCTCAGGAAATACTCATAGGCTTTCTTACCAATAGGGAGTATGGTGACATTTCCTTTGGCATGCTGGCTTTCATACCTGGTCCTGATAACCTCACGGGTAAGCTTGATGACATAGGAGTTATAACCACCACATAGCCCGCGGTCGCTGGTAATAGGGATCAGCAAAACCCGTTCTGCCGGACGCTCCTCCGCCAACGGCATCCCGCCATCGGAAGAAGAACCACTTACGATGTTACTGAGCATATCCTGCAGCTTCCTTGCATATGGACGCATCTGTATTATTGAATCCTGTGCGCGGCGGAGTTTCGCTGCGCTTACCATCTTCATAGCCTTGGTTATCTGCTGGGTAGATGTGACTGACTTGATACGATTACGAACCTCTTTAAGTTGTCCTGACATATTAATTTTAAAATATAATAGTAAATCCGGTGCAAAATTACCACATTTTGTCTTAAGTAAAAAGTGGAAATTACTACTGTTCTTTCAATTGCTTTAAAAGAATGGCTGTTTCACCCCACAACACAGATTCCATATCAATAAATTCAGCAGTTCCGGGTTTTACATCTGCATTATTTATATTTACCCATTTAACCAGTTTATTCTTATTAAAATAAAACAAGTTGGTTTGAACCTTTGTTTTTTTATCATCATACCAAACGCTGTCACCGTTTGCCCTGGCTCTTTCTTCGGTATAGGACATGGTACGGTTATAAACATAATTCTGCTTCCATATCATTATCAGCATACCGTCATCAAAATAACACTCTATAAATGACCGTGTGGAATCGGTAAAATGTTCCGCTACCACTTTTTTCACTTCTTCTTCCCTGTAGTAGCCGGTTATAGAGCCCCCACCCGAATTGGTGAGGTCATCCACCCTTTTGGGTTTATAATCTGTAAGCTTCTGATTTATTTCGGTGTACTTCTTTTTTACATCTGCTATAATGTCCTCCTGCTTTCGCTTACAGGAAGCCAGGCAGACGAATAAAATTATCAGAATGGCAAAATACTTTTTCATTTGAGACAATAAAGGTCATTTTACACCGCCGAAATTACTGTTTTTCTGTGAGTATTGCTTTTTCTGCAAAGGCAATAATATGCCCGTCAGGATCAGCAAAATAACATACTCTGTCCCCCCAATCCATATCTGTCACAGGGCATATCAATTTGGCGTTTTGACCCATTGCATTTGCAAATTCATTGGTAATGTTATCAACATAGAGATATAGTTCACACCGTGGAATACCTGTTCCAGACGAAGGATGAGGCGTCTTCCCTGCCAGTATCTTTGCAATACCGGATTCAGGCATTAAACCTAATTTGCAGTTCTGCGAGATAATAAATTCGGTCATTCCGGGTACATGCAGGTCAGCTTTACATCGGAATATACCTTCATAAAAATCCTTGCTTTTTTCCTGGTCGCTAACATAAAGGATAATTTCTGTAAGCTTTATGTGTTGTATCATAAATCAATTATTAGGAATCGGTCAAGACAAGTGAATTCTTTTAAAACTAAAAGGTGAAATGGATTAAAACTTAAGGTGCTTAACGGTAAGTCCGCCATTTATTAATTGCTTTAAAGAATCTATGCCGATACGCAAGTGTTCATCCACATAATTTTTTGTTACAGTAGTATCGCTCAACGCAGTTTTTATGCCTTCGGGCACCATAGGCTGATCAGAAACCAATAATAAAGCGCCGGTTGGTATTTTATTTGCAAAGCCGGTAATGAATATTGTAGCAGTCTCCATATCAATAGCCATAGCCCGAACTTTGCGCAGGTAAGCTTTAAAGGCCTCATCATGTTCCCAAACCCTCCTGTTGGTAGTGTAAACCGTTCCTGTCCAGTAATCGCGTTTATGATCGCGGATAGTTGTAGAGATCGCCTTTTGTAATGCAAATGCAGGTAAGGCGGGCACTTCAGGCGGAAAATAATCGTTGCTGGTACCATCACCCCTTATTGCAGCTATTGGCAAAATAAGGTCGCCTACCTTGTTCTTCTTTTTCAGGCCGCCGCATTTGCCAAGATATAAAACAGCCTTGGGAGCTACAGCCGAAAGCAGATCCATCGTCGTAGCAGCCGTAGGACTGCCCATACCAAAGTTTATGATCGTTATATCTTCAGCCGTTGCACATTGCATGGGTTTATCAAGCCCTACTACCGGTACATTATGCATATCTGCAAAGCGGGTAACATAATTACTGAAATTGCAAAGGAGTATGTATTCGCCAAAGTTTTTCAGCTCCTGCCCGGTATAGCGCGGTAACCAGTTTTGAACTATCTCCTGCTTGGTTTTCATAGATTAAAGATAAGAAATGAACCTAACAATCATCTTAAAATTCCTGCAAATAGTTGAGCTTAACTATTTACTTTTGGCAAACATGGTACAACTGGATCTGTCTAACATCACACTTAAACTCCGCAAAACCGAAGGCAAAACCACTGTCTTCGATCCTATTCGCAAAAAGTGGCTGATACTTACGCCCGAGGAACACGTGCGGCAATATATGATAGGCTACCTTACAGGCGAAATGCAATACCCCGCTTCATTAATTGCTGTTGAAAAAACCATAAAGGTGGGTAAGGTGAACAAGCGGTTTGATATTGTTGTGTACAACCGAGATCACAAGCCATGGATGCTGGTGGAATGCAAGGCTCCGGAAATCCCGGTGACTGAAACAACCATGCAGCAACTGCTCAATTACCAGCGAACCATGCAATGCAATTACTGGTTGTTAACCAACGGCCATCAAACATTTTGTGCCGATGCCTGTAATGTGCAGGATATAAAATGGTTAATATCACTTCCCGTTTACCATCTTTGAATACCTGTCGCTGTTCATAACTTCAAGCGCTTTATTCACCATGTCATCCTGCCTTAGGCTTATGCTATAAAAGCCATTGTCTTTAAACAGGAAGCGTGCCATTTGCGCCTTTATCTGCTGCCTGAAATACAGATCATTTACCGGTTTTGAAAGTTGTTTTAGTGCTCCTTTACGTATTTCAGGAGTCAGCATGGCAAAATAGTTGCCGGTAAGCTGTTCCGGGGTTTCAAATGACCTGTTGAAATCTGCAATATTCCTGAACCTTAGGGCCTCGCGGTTATGAATAAAATAATCCCATATTGCGGTTTTCAGTTCCTGGCTGTAAAGCATGCTCAGTACCCCGGAATATAACAGGGATGTATCATAAGGGACATATACATCTGGCTTGATGCCACCACCGCCATAAACCACTCTGTGTGTGGATGTATAAAAGGGAACTGTATCAGTGATAGCTGTGGTATCTTGCGTAGTAAGCGTACCATTTTCAAAACGCTTTTCGTAATCCTCATTATAGGCCTCTCTGCCCTTGGCAAAAGAACGTTGAATACACCGGCCTGATGGTGTATAGTACTTTGCAACCGTAAGCCTGATGGCTGATCCGTCCGGTAATTCGTATTGTTCCTGAACGAGGCCTTTACCAAATGAGCGTCTGCCAAGGATCACACCTCTGTCCCAGTCCTGTATAGCCCCGGCCAGTATTTCACTGGCTGAGGCTGAACCTTCATTCACAAGGATGGCCAGTTTTCCATGTTCAAACAAGCCGTCCTTACTCGCTTTATATTCCGTTCTGGGTGAGCGTATACCTTTAGTGTACACAATGAGTTTGTTATCGTCGAGGAGGTCATCGGCAATGGATGTGGCTGCGTCAATATATCCACCGGGATTATCGCGGAGATCAATTATTAGCTGCTTAACGCCTTGTTTTTTTAATTTCTTTAGTGCAGCGCTGAATTCGTTGCTTGTATTAGCGCTGAAACGGTTGATCTTGATATAACCAGTTACCTCATCGAGCATCAGGCTTGCTTCCACACTATTAACAGGAATAATTGCTCGTACAATCCCAACATGTTTCACCAAACCATCCGGTGCATGAATAACAGTAACAAAAACTTTGCTTTCATTCTTGCCTTTAAGCAATTCCACAATCTGGTCTGAAGTAATATTTTTTCCTGCAACAACGCTGTCACCTACCTTTATCAATTGGTCACCTACTTCGATACCGGCACGGCTTGAAGGACCATCTTCTAAAACAGAAATTACCTGTATTGTATCCCGTACTATGGAGAACTCCACACCAATTCCTGAAAATCCACCTTCGAGGTCGTCATTGACACCCTGCAATTCTTCCGCAGGAATGTATACAGTATGCGGATCAAGGGATTTGAGAATACCGGTAATAGCATCCTGGTAAAGCTGGTTGCAATTTACGGTATCCACATACTTCTGATTGATAAGGTCTATTAATTCATCCAGCCTGTCATTTCGTTGTATGACTGCATTTAATTCGCGCTTGCTCCTTAAGGAATCACGCAAATTAAATCCTAATACCATTCCCAATATCAATACCAGTGAGAAAAATAATGGCGTCCAGACCTGTATCCTATCCCTCCTATTTACGTCCATTTTCAGAAATAACTAAATGCAAAGTTATGGGATACCTGCATTTCAAAAAAGTTGATTTATCGTTAACTTATTAAAGAGAATTTGTTCAGTAGTCCATAGCAAGGCGGAATCCAATATTCCATTGCCTTGTAGTGGGGAGTAACCTGCTGCGATAAACATTGCGGCAAACAACATCATCATCGAAATAGGAGCCACCGCGAAGTATTCTTTTTTCACCCTTTTCCGGACCTTTCGGATTTATTTCATCTATCGTCTTTTTATAATAGTCTTCACCATACCAGTCCTGGCACCATTCCATAGCGTTGCCGGTCATGTCATAGATACTTAAATTATTAGGTGATTTTTTACCTACAGGGTGTGTAGATCCGTTAGGCTTACCATACCAGCCAACATCAGTAATTTTATCGCTGCCGCTATACTTATAATCCTTGGCATACTTTCCACCTTTTGCAGCATATTCCCATTCTGTCTCTGTGGGCAGACGATAATGCTTTCCCGTTTTGGTATTCAGTCGTTTAATAAACTCCTGGGCATCTTCCCAGCTTACTTTTACTACCGGGCAGTTGTCACAATCTTTATTACCATAATCTACACCTGTATATGCCGGAGGCTTGATACCCATAACATTGCGCCACTGGCCAAGCGTCACCTCAAATTTGCCAATATAATAACTACTTACATTAACCCTGTGAAGCGGACGTTCATTGTTGTATTCATCATCCAGAAAATGATGGTCATCAGAACCCATAAAAAAGTTCCCTCCTTTTACAAATACCATTTGAATATTCATTTCATCCTGGCTATAGCCATGAACCGCTATAAACAAAAAAACCAGTAATAACAATGTTGACTTGCGCATAATAATATTTGTAATATTGTTAATTAATTATACAGAAAAGATAGGCGAATATAGTAATAATCAGTTGCAAAAGTAAACCGTGGCGATACAATTATACAGCAATCGGGGTAAACCTGCCAACCGCCTGCATGCCGATAGGCTGGTAATAATTGTCCATCGCGTCCGATAAAACTTATTTATACTCACCTGCAGGCAAGCAGGTCCACACCGCATAAAGTAAATTCGACTATTTCTTCAGCATATCCTTTATTCTGTCAAGCAGATCAGCAGTTGCTTTATAGTCCAGGTTTTTCTGTTTTTAAATATTTATGCACGACATGGAATTACTCTTACTTTTTCCGGGATATTTATATTTGTAAAAACTAAACTATCTTTATAATTAAATATGCTTGACATGAAATACATTTCTTTGATCATCACCTTTTTATTTACTGTAGGTATCTGTGAAGCACAGCAGAATGACCCTCTTCCCGAACTTCGGATTTTTAGTAAGTTCTGTTCGAAGTTCTCGCTCGACGAAAAACCGAATGTTCCGGCAGATACCAACCTGATAGCCATCTGGAAGATGAAGGAAGATGTTGACGAGCACAATTATTTTGTGATGGAACGATATAATTATTTTGAATTTGCATTCACCTATATGAACCGCGCCGGGTCCAACAGAACCTACGAAAATGTCGGTGCGTTCTTTTCAAAAATTGGCAATGCCGTTTTCATCAATGTGGAGTGTTATGATTATGAAGCAAAACGTCCGGGATACTTTTTCTTAAAAGTTACAGACCTTGATAGCCGGGGATGGAACTTGACTTTATCATTAGTTGCCGATTCAACACTTAAAGATATAACCAGCAGGGATGCATTGCGGGAGCGATTAGCAAAGAATGTGAATAACCCCGGTTTTTACAAAGAGCCTGTACATTTCCATAAAAAACTTCCGTTGATGTACTGTAAATAACATGACCTCGATGAAAATGAATCGGTAGTTATGCGGTCAGCACCCTATACAATTCAGAGAAAACTATTTCGAATGACATTTTTAATTAGACTTTGCTTTTTTGTTTTCATCGACGAGATCTCTCAGCTTAATTAATGGAGTTAAGGAGCAGTATTATTTTCATCTAATAAAACAAATTTAATACCACTTATTTGTATTTCCATATCGTACTCACCTATCAAACCATCCAATAAAATATAGACTGCATGTTTGAAACTGGGAGAATCAATAAAATTTCGCACATTTAATTCTATCGCAATTTTCCCTGAATCAAGCGCATATCTAAAGTAAATATCGTCATATCCAATTTTTGTTTTCTTGTCGTATTCAATCGTTGTATAATCATCTGGAATCCTCTGTCTAAAAGCATTTATTTTCCATTTATCAACATGAGGGGCCTTACTTACCAATGATTGAACAATGGGGAAGTATTTTTTAATGCCGTCTGCCGAAACGGTAAATTCTCTGACACCGTCAGAATGGATAGGAGAAAATTCGAATGTTAAACTGGAGTCGACTTTATTTAATTCCCTACTTAACTCGTCAAACAATTTTTCCTGCGGTTCTTTTTGTTCGTACAATCTCGTCTTGTTAACGATAAACCATTCCCAAAATTGCTTCTCTTTGTCATTAGATTTCGCCATACAAGCTGAAAAAAGTATTGTGATAAACGAAAAAGTAGTCAACAAATAATATCTAAACTGTTTCCCCATTTTTTCTTTAAAAATACTTCAAATGGCTTTCTCGCTGAGTTTTTTTTCAATTAGAGTAAGTAAAAGGAACTTTTCGAACGACACAACCCGCGCTTGTCGCGGGTTTTACATTTCTGCGGGGCAAAATGGATCAGAACGCTTGCGCCCTACAACCTCAAAGTAGTACGTCAAAAACAATGGGAAATGAAACGCAATAAAAGAGCGAAGCCTCCAAGCGCTCTCCGCCCTTTGTACTTCGCTCTCATTTTCTGTGCGCCCAAAGATACAACTTTCGAACTATTTTATTGAAGATTTGAAGGCTATTGAGGAATTTATATCGCAAGACGGAGGTACACAACCCGGTTTAAAATAGATCGAACTCAGGTACTCATAGTACCTTTGCAACCGTATAAATAAACTTACAAAACTTGAACGGATAAAGGCGAATATGGATATTTAATTACGTGCCTGCTCTATTAGTAGATTTGCAGATTCAAGGTGGAAACCAAGCACTTTTATGCTATGCACATTTATAAGATAACCTTCAATAAGAACAAAATAGATTCCTGTAAAATATCTGACGACACGATAATGGAAGGTAGCTTTACATGCCAAAAGCATAATGGTTTTCTAACTAAAACGGCATAAGTGTGCGACATAAATGCCTTCGCCTGTCAGACAGTCTGTCAAATTTGCCCTTTTCTTATTTAAGCGATTGTTAATGGGTGTATCGGTTTCAAAAATAAATTACTTATGCGTGACATTTTTTCAGAAAATATCAGTATGGCATAATAATTGCAGCCTTTATTTAATAAAAAATACTCGAAAACGAAATACAAAGAAGATCACCTAGCAACTGGGAAAGCTACTTCGGAGGCCGTTCACCTCTTAACAGATTGGAAAATGACTAATTGCGCGACGAAAGTAAACAAAGATTGGATAAAACAATAGCTTTCTAAAACATTTTTTCAATTCTCTCCCCGGCGAGTTCTGTTCTGCTACGATAGGAAGCACCCCAGTGAACAGATTACTTAATACAAATAATATGCCGGTAATAATTACCTATGACGTCGAACGTACGACGAGCACAATCCATACTGAAGTAAAGAACGCAATGAAGGATCTTGGCTATTCAGACCATGTTCCGATAAATTCTGGCGGCAATGTGAAACTGCCGAATACAACTTTGGTAAAAGAAAATGCAACGCCAGAGCAGGCCACAACAGCCCTTCAGGACGTTTGTAAAAAGAAAAGCGCCACACTCGAAAAGTACATCGCTTTAACCTTTACTTACGAGAATGGCAGAGTAAAAGACTTCAATTAATAACCATTAAAAAACAACTTTATCATGAGCAACGAACGTTCACGAAACAACGACGGAGAATACCGACGCAAAAGGTCAGATACAAAAGTACAGAACCTTAAAGAGCAGTATCCCGAATTTGAAGGGGTTAACGGGAATACACACTTGGGAACTTTGAAAGACAAGTTCGATACAGACTCGCTTGATGGCGTAAGGCGCGCACTTAAAGACGGGAAGAAATAAAAGGGTGGTAAGGGATAGCGCTGCAATCGTAGCTCTATCCTCTATCCTCAATGAAGAAATTCGTAAATAAATTTTCTATGAACAAAATAATACTTAATAAAAATGGCGGACGCAGTACTTGCAATACAAGGAGGATTTGAATTTCAGGCGAAGTTTTTCTGGCGGAAAGCCTGCACGCTTTACCTACCGAATAGCAATGTGAAGCAAGTTGCTTGGGAAATTTCAGATACGCCTGGCTTTGATGACGTTGCTGTCTTTTACGATCCGGGGAAACTCTCCGAATATGGCTACACTGTTAAGTGCGAATATTTTCAAGTAAAGTTTCATGTCAATCATAGCAGTGCGTTTAGCTGTGATGCGCTGATTGACCCTGCTTTTATCGGTGCGACATCTGAATCTCTGTTGCAGAAGCTGCAACGAAACTATCAAAAATCGCCGAGTGAATATGCCACTGCTGTGTATCATATCGTGAATACCTGGGGATTGGACCGGAACGATACGTTGAAAACCTTGCTTGACAATAACGGTGCAATCCGACTCAGTCAATTGTTTGACGGCAAGTCGGATGATTCAAAGCACGGCAAAATCCGTAAAAAATGGCGGGAACATCTTGGGCTCGGGTCTGACGATGATCTGCTTCTTATTGTTAGGCAACTACGGATCATGCATAGTGCGAGCTCCGGCGAGGGCATAGATGAAGATATGAATTTCGCACTTGCAGGCGTGGGCCTTCAAACGCTGCAAAGCGACAAAAGAACCAGCCCCTATCCAGACCTGATAAAGCGCCTGCATCAGGAAAAGCGCAATCTGCTGGGCCGTGAGGAACTTAAAGAAATTCTTAAACAAGAAAATTTATGGGTCACGACCACGACACAGGATGTGCGGAATGTCTATCGCATCGGCGTGCGCACCTTCAGCAGAGGAACCGACACAATAGAATTTGAAACCGACGAATATCTTTGCCTGCTTCATCATTTTGATAACCGTTATGTACTTGCCGACGAGCTTTGGCAAAGTGATATTGTACCCGCGCTACAACGTCTTTCAGATAAGGCGCTGGCAGAAGGCAAGCCTTTGGTTATCCATCTTGACACCCACTTATCCGCTGCCTTTGCAATGGGGTATTTCCTTGATGCAAAAACCGGGGCCGAGGTTGGTGTCATTCAGAAGGTTCGGAACGGAGGCAGAATATTATTGGAGCCAAATGGAAAACCCGCTCCGGGCGAAAACGCAGCACCACTTTGGAAGTGGAGCGAGGAAACTATCAATGTCAGCAGCAATGATGTCGTTTTGTGCATCGGCGTCACCTATGACATATTTCCGCGTGTAAAGGAGTATGTTTTGGAGAGCTTACCGAAAGTGAGCCGAATTTTGAGCGCGACCATCCTTCCCGGCCCCTCCGGCGCTTCTATCCGTGACGGTAATCATATTGTCGCTGCTATAGAAGAACTTTTGACTGAATTTCGTGCAAATAGAAAAGCTGGTGAACGAATGGGAAGTGTTCATTTATTCCTGGCCGCTCCGAATGCCTTTTCCTTTTTTCTGGGCCGGTATGGCAAGCAGCTTGGCAGGATTACCTTATACGAATTTGACTTTGACAACTTAAGAACGGGCACTTATGTCCCTTCAATTTCTTTACCTTTTTTAAACAAATAACACGTGGGAATAAATACTTACTTTACTGATTTTCTTTCGGTCATTCGAATGACTGCAACACAAAAAGACGAGTCCCGGAGGGGACATACAACGCTAAGAGAAAGACTTATGGGTGACGAAGATTTGAAGGACACCATCGTTACCACCTTCCTGCAAGGAAGTTACAGAAGATCGACGGCTATTCGCCCCTTGGGTGAAAAGCGCGCCGACGTCGATATCATCGTCGTGACGAACCTTGACCGGGCGAAAGTCACGCCGAAGAAGGCTCTGGAAATGTTTGAGCCATTTGCGGATAAACACTATAAAGGAAAATGGGAGAGACAAGGGCGGTCTATCGGCATTTCTCTTTCGTATGTTGATCTGGATATTGTTGTTACCTCTGCACCTTCGGAGATTGACCAGAAGATGCTGCGTTCTGCGAGCGTCACAACAAACCTGATCCTCGAAGATCTTCAGACGCCTTACTATGATTGGCGATTATCCAAGGGGTGGACTGAACCTGATCTCCTAAAAGGCAACTCTGTCTTGAGCGCTGCGCAAAGGGCAGAACCTGAATGGAAAGGCGAGCCGCTCTGGATTCCTGATCGTGACGCCGGTATTTGGGAGACAACACATCCACTGGAACAAATCAGGTGGACACGGGAAAAGAACAAGAATACGAACGGCCACTATGTCAATGTCGTCAAGGCATTCAAATGGTGGCGGACGCTGAAATTAACGGACCTCAAATATCCCAAAGGCTATCCGGTAGAACACATGATTGGCGATTGCTGCCCGGATAAAATCACAAGTGTCGCCGAAGGTGTCGTTGAAACATTTGAAGCCTTTGTTGCGAACTATGCTGTGCATAGGCGAAGCGGCACGGTGCCGATCTTCCCAGATCGCGGTGTACCGGAACATAACGTATGGCACCGGATAACTTTCGATGACTTCAAGAAATTTTATGATTATGCGGAGTCCTACGCGAAGATCGCCCGCGAAGCTTATGACGAGACCTCACTAAAAAAACAGACAGAAAAGTGGCGGCAGATATTTGGCGACAAGTTCCCACTTGCGCCGGATGATGACGATACCGATACGCGCGGAAGCAACAATGCGCCGACACTGGCGGGCTTTACACCACGAACAAATATTTCTGAACCAAAACAAGAACGATTTGCCTAAGCATGGAGCCAAGTGAGGAATTGCTATTGGGGCGAAGAAGGCTGGAAGGCATCGTCGGATATGAATTGTTGGAGGATCTTTCGTGGAACCAAAAGGCGGAGAAATGGGTATTCAAGTTTCGGCTCATAGGCGACTATGCGGCAACGGACTGGGTGCCTGTTGCAACCACCTGGTGGTGTTTGGTTTCTCACCAGTACCCCTTTGGTGAGCTGGAAATATATCCTGATGCCGAACAGGGCATAAAGGTTACTTTCCCCCACATGACCTTTAACGAGGAAAGCAATAAACCGTGGCGCACAGGGAACATTTGTGTAAAGACGAGCCTTGGTATATGGGGCAAGGCTTTCTTTAATTCGGAGCCTTTCGATGCCGGAACCCGTATGCATTGGACAATCAAGCGTGCGCAATCGTGGATAACAGCCGCTGCGGAAAATCGACTAGTCGCAGAAGGCGATCCTTTTGAACTGCCACCTTTCCCAACACGGGTTTCGACGGTTTGGGTTTCTAATGAAACGAAGGCCGCTTATCAGATATGGGAAAATAGTCCGGTACAAGATGGGCTGGTTCATTGGCGTCGACCTGATTTCAATCGCGAGATTGCAGCAGTTCTTGAATTTAAGTCAGTGCACGAACCAGTCGTTAAAACTGAATGGGGAAGTGCAATCCATAATTCAAAGGGGAGTGAGGGTGTAGGTTTGTGGGTACGTCTTCCCGGAATTCCTGTTAAGGCACCCTGGCAGATACCTCAAACATGGCGGGAATTATTTGACGTTTGCTCTGCAATGGGATTAGACCTCCGGTCATTACTTGTTAAACAGCTTGCGGAAAAAAAGATGATGGGCAAAGCAACACTTCTTGCTCTTGGGTTTCCTGTATCTGAACGGTTTGGGGAAGCAAGCTGCCGCATGCATTGGTTTGCAGCACAACTAGACGTGCCACTTGTTAAGGCTGGTTTCAGAACCGATAATATAGAGCGTCGTAAATTTCAAACAAACGTGATGTTTCGGGATAGTGCCAGTATAAAATGGCTTCAAACAGAAAACTGGGCTAAAGATCAGATTACGTCTCGGGGAAATCTAACCGGGCCAATTGAGGCGATGAATATCCTGCTGGTCGGAGCAGGCGCTCTCGGCTCATCGCTTGCGGAACTTTTAGTTCGTCTGGGTTGTGAGAAAATTACGATAGTTGACGGAGATACTTTGAGTGTTGGCAATTTCTCACGCCACACTTTGGATATGACTTCCCTGCCCTTCCTAAAAGCACCAGAGCTTGCGCAAAGGCTTAATTCAATTTTTCCGTTCGTTAACGTGTCTTTTAAAGTTGGAACCCTTGAAGAGTGTTTTCAAAAAGAGCCGTCTTTTTTTGACGCTTTTGATCTTATTATTGACGCTACGGCAAACAACATGGTGTTAATGCTTTTAGGCCGGGAATTGAAAAACAAAAACAAGATTGTCGTATCCTTATCAACAAGCCTTGAGGCGAAACGACTATATTGTTACATGGTCAGAACTGCTACATTTGAAATCATGGATAACTTCGATGCTTTAATGAAGCCCTGGCATCAAAAACAAAAAGACGAAAAACCAAATCCAGTCTTTCCTTTGGAGGGAATAGGCTGTTGGCATCCGGTATTTCCGGCAAGGCTCGATGATCTCCTCGGGGTATTGTCTCCCTCTATCCGGCAAATCGAGGGTTTTCTTCAAAGACAGGATGAACATTGCCTCGCCGTTATCGAACGGAAAGAAGATGGAGGATTGCAAATAGTAAAAACTCAATAAAACGAAGATGGACTTTGTGGTTGAAAACGGAATTTTAGGATTGAGTATCGCGGATGAGCATATCGCTGTAATGGTTAAAAACATTGCAGCCTCTGGCATTAATGAAACCGGAGGCGTTTTAATTGGTTACTACACGGCAGACAATCTCCGGGCGGTTGTCTGCGAAGTGAGTGATCCGCCCGAAGATTCCCGGAGCGGAAGGTACTGGTTTAAACGAGGCATTAAGGGGTTAAAGTTGCTTTTAAACAAGGCATGGAAGGAGAAACATTACTACTTGGGTGAGTGGCACTTTCACCCATTGGGTACGGCGACTCCGAGTTCACAAGACCTTACTCAAATGCATGAAATTGCGAATAGCCATAGTTACAATTGTCCGGAGGCGATTATGATTATTATTGCTGGGAGCGCCAAGCGCTACGTAGTTAAGCCTTTCCTAACGGATAGGCGAAGCGGGCTGACGAAGCCAATGAATGTTGTGAACAACTAGGATTACCTGGCTTTATTTTGTTTACACAACAAAAGCAATCTTCTTCAATCATTCGTGTTTCGTATCCAGGTGTGAAGAAATGTCACTGTTTTTAAAAAAAAGGTGACATTTTAATTGTTAAATGTCACTATATTTGCAAAATTGGTGACAAATGGAAAAAGCACATACATATATCAGGCAAGCTATTGCTCGCATGAAAAATGGTGAATTGATATTTCCCTCGGACTTCTATGGGAACGGCACAGATATGGCGATCAAGAAAGCCCTATCGCGTCTTTGCGAAGAAGGGCTGATAAAGCGCCTTGCACATGGGCTCTATTATGTACCAAAGGTTGATCCTGAATTGGGAGAGCTTAGACCAGGTGCCGATGACGTTGTGAAAATGATTGCCGAAAAAGAAAAAATCAAAGTTCGGCCTGCGGGCGCTTATGCATTGCATAAACTCGGCCTGACAACGCAAGTTCCGACACGGCGGGTATATATTACGGATGGACATCCGCGTCAAATTACACTTGGGAGGCTGCAAATTAAGTTTAAGTCAACTAATCACAAGCGACTGGAGCAAAAAGGGAAGATTAGCAGCCTCGTCATTCAGGCAATAGAAGAGCTTGGTGCCGAAAATATCGAAGAAACAACAAGAAAAAAACTACGCTCGCTACTCCTACAGGAAGATTACCAAACCCTATTGCATGACCTGAAACTGACAACAGTGAAGGTGAACAACTTTATTGTAAAACTCCTTAAAGAAAATAAAAAATGATCGGATGGTTAAATTTAACGGATGAGCAAAGAAAAGCTGTAATAGATGAAGCCGAATTACTTAGCGGTATTCAGGCAAAAGCAATAGAAAAAGACTGGTGGGTGACGCTCACTTTGAAAGCATTGTTCCAGTCAGCATACCGCCAGCACATGGTATTTAAGGGCGGTACGTCCTTAAGCAAATGCTGGGACCTTATTGCGCGCTTTTCAGAAGACATAGACATTGCCCTTGACCCTGCCGCATTCAACATGGCTTATGTTGAAAACCCATCACGCAGGCAATTGGCTGACCTGAAAAGAGCTGGTTGCGTGTTTACGAGCAACCAGCTCAGGGATGAACTGGTAAACCAGTTAAGAGTCCTTAGGCTGCCAGATGGTATTGTAACGATTGAAGCGGCTCCTGTGCCGGAGAATATGCCAGATACTGACCCACAAACTTTGATCGTTCATTATCCTTCACTATATGAACCGAATGAGTATATCGCAGATAATGTAAAAATAGAAGTAAGCGTCCGGTCAATGCGAATTCCTTTTACAACGGTAAACATCCAGTCCATTTTGCACACATATAATCCCAAGCATGCCTATGCTGAAATTCCTTTTCCGGTAGAGGTGGTAGAACCCCGCAAGACTTTTCTTGAGAAAATCTTTTTGCTGCACGAAGAATTTGGCAAACCCGATAGGGCAAGGATTCGGACAGAGCGAATGTCGCGCCATTTATATGACCTTTATAAAATCATGAATTCGGCTGTTGCCGATGCTGCTCTTGCAGACCATCGACTATATGATGACCTCGTTCAGCATAGGCAGTGGTATAGCCGAATTTCATGGGTTGACTACGCTTCCCTGTCATACACCACAGTTTCCTTTATTCCAATTGATGAGGTCGTTGAGGATTATCGCCGGGATTATGAAAGAATGCGGGAACAGATGATTTACGAAGAAGCTCCAGCATTTGACGAGGTAATATCTGCTCTCAAGAATCTACGGGGGCGTATTAGACTGAAGCATGAACAAAAAACACTCAATGAAGTTATCAATACAGCGGTTGCTGCAATTGAGGCTTCGCCTACTTTTGAACGGGTAAATGGCGCATCTTACACAACACCCGTAGTGTATGTGACTGACCCTTATTTGCCTGCTGGCCCGGCCAATAAGACTATCACATTTGAGGTTGTGTTCAAGTACCATAACGACCAACTAAATTTTGAGAGCATTTCAATTCGGGCACTAGCGTTATAAAGTGGTTCTGTTATTTGAGCTTGGATTTTTTTCTCATGGATTCGCCTTTAAGTTCTACACGATGCGCCTGGTGAATAATCCTGTCCATAATTGCATCGGCCATTGTCTTGTCGCCAATCATATCGTACCATTTACTTACTGGTAACTGAGAGGTAACAATTGTAGAACTTTTTCCGTGGCGGTCTTCAATAATCTCCATAAGCATGGCTCTGCCTGGTGCATCAAAGGGCTGATGGGCGAAATCATCAAGTATAAGTAAACTTTGTTTTTCTATTTTGGTCATTTCTTTTATATATGAGCCATCAGCTTTTGCAATTTTTAATATGCTTAAGAGTTTTGGGGTACTTTGATAAATTACTTTATGCCCAAGGCAGCATGCCTGGCGACCAATAGCAGTGGCAATATAACTTTTACCTGTGCCTGTGCTGCCTGTAATTAAAATATTTTCGTACTTATCAATAAACGAGCAATCGGCAAAACGCATTATCTGGTTTTTATCAATATTACGCTCTGCTTCAAATTTCAATTCTTCAACCGAGGCCTTGTACCTAAAATGGGCGTTTTTGAGTAGCCTTTCGATACCCCGGTTTTTTCTATCGTCCCATTCTGAGTCAATAAGGGTGGAAATCATTTCATCTGTTGTATAGTTTTCGGTTTTACCGGACTCAATACTTGTCTTAAATGCCCTGTACATGCCGAAGAGATTCATCTTCCGCATTTTCTCTAAAGTTGATTCGTTCATTTTTTTTGTTTTTTTGGTTATTTGTAATAATCACTTCCCCTGATATTATCATGCTTTGGCATTTCAAATTTATCAATCCAATCATCGTCTTCATATATATCTAAGCCACTCTCAAGTATTTTTTTTATTATACGGTAGTTATAAATACCAAAGATCAAGCTGCGCTGGCAGGCTTTGGTTAAACGTTCATTGCCATATTTTTTTGAAAGATTTAAAACACCCGTGCAGATTCTATACAAATGTTCGGGATGCTGTTTTATTTCGAGTATTTTAGTTATGTATTGTTTTACATCTTTATGAATTTCATCTGCCATAGTCAAAAACCTATCAGCTTCGGTTTCGGCCACAAAGCGGTGTGTTGGTGGCAAATGTTCTTTATCAGTTGTGTATTTAAATGGGCTTTGTAATCGCTTGTGAATTGCGATGAGTTGGTAATTTTCAAACACTTCTACATTATAACTGGTAAACAGTATTTTTACCTTTTTCCCGATACAACTATAGGGAACGCTGTAATAATGCCTATCCAGACTAAGGGCTATATGGCCGTTTTTTGCCACTGTTGCATAAAGTTGTTTCTTAAATTCGTAACGCATACCTGGCAAAGGAAGTAGGGCGGATTTTTCAACCTCTTCATATTTCTGTCTCCTGCTGTAATCCTTCCCGGTAAGAATTTGATTATTGTGTTCTTCTAAGGTAACTGAAATGGCATTGTTTAAACTTTCCAGAGAATAAAATACTTCATCTCTCAATCTGGCATAAATTCTGGTATAAATAATCTTTATGGTATTTTCGACCACAGCTTTATCTGTTGGTCGGTATGCCCGTGCTGGTAAAATTGTTGTATTATAGTGTTCTGCAAAATCGGCAAAAGTTTCGTTTATAGTTGGTTCATATTTATCACATTTAGTAACTGCCGATCTTAAATTATCAGGTACAATTGCAGCGGGTACACCTCCTACAAAATGTAATGCGTTTTCGCAGGCCGAAATAAAATCTTCTTTTCTTTGGGTCATTACTGCTTCTACGTATGTAAGCTGACTGGCTCCAAGTACGGCTACAAAAACCTCTACAGGCTTTTCTTTACCCGTTTCTTTATCTTTAATAACTAACTTCTCGCCAGCAAAATCGATAAATAGTTTATCCCCGGCTTTATGATTTTGGCGCATGATTGGTGTTTTTCTCGCTTTCCATTGAGAGAAATGAAAAAGAAAAGCACTGCTACTGGCACCATCAGGATATTTTCTTTTGTACTCTTCCCATAATAAGGTCTTGGTAACGCCTTTTCGTTTAAGCTCTTTATCTATTTCGGGGAATAAGCTGTAAAGTGTTTTTAGTTTTTTACTATGTAAATTCTCGGGCGGTCTTTTAAATAAATCTTCCAAATCTTTATCTGAAAGCTCGTTTATTTCTGAAAAGCTTAACTTACTCTCTTTAAAATCATTGATTATTTTTTTCAGAATAAGACGATGAATACCTGTCTGCACGATTATTTCAGAGCTGGTTTGATTTTGAGTATGCAAACGTAATATGTGTCTGATATTAAGCATAGTCTTTACATTTTATTATCAATAAATCTTATTTTTAAATAAACATAGGTAGGTGATAAACCATTGTTGCATTGTATTTGCTTCAAATATGCCATTAGTGTCACCCATGCTGAAACAATTATTTTTTTCACGTGATTCTATTTTTTAAGTCGCAAAAGTATTAATGCTAACAGATAGAAAATAGAACAAACCCGACATGTTTGAAAACAAATTTAGAATTGCGAGTTAGAACATTTCTTAAAATACTCCTTTGGGGTGTAGGTTGTAAACTCTTTGAATACACGGTTAAAATGACTTTGGTCAGCATAGCCATTTTCATAGGCAACATCGGTGAATTTGGAAAATTGATTTTGGTTGAGTTGTTGAAATGCCGAATGAAATTGACAAATCCGGCTAAACATCTTTGGAGAAACTCCAACATGAAATTCAAACAAACGCTGAAATGTTCGTTCCGTTATCTTCAATTCGGACTGAATTTTTTTTAATGATATTAAGCCCTTGCTTTTGCGTATTGCTTGTGTTGCAAATAGTATTGAATTGTTAACATCTGAATAATTTGGTTCGGAAATTTTCAAAACAAAACTATCCATCAGTTGTAACCGCATACTCAAAGAAGTTGCATTAATAAGAATTTCTTTTAGATTCATTCCCTTAGCAGGTTGTAAAATATTTAAGTCAATATTTATATCCGTTAACTCTTTTGCATTAAATCCAAAAAGAGTTTTCAAAATGTGAGGATAAAAGAAGTATGCAATAAATGAGAATTGTCCTGTTGTATAAAGTTCAACTGGCTTTACATTTTGCCCGTAAAGAAATAAAGTGTCAATTTTTTTATTTCTGCTTGAAATGAGTGCTGTATTTGTTGTCTGAAAGGTAATGCCAGGGTAACCGTTTGCTATTAATGGGAGCACCACATCAGAATGTTGATTGCAATTTTCAATTACAACAATGTTACTTGTATAGTTTGAAATCGAAAGCGGTGGAGGAATTATTTGCATTCTTATTTAAAATACAGTCCTAATGGGAAAATGCTTAATTTTTCATACTGTGACTGCTTTTATTGTTATTTATATTTCATATCCTTACAGTAACAATTATGATGCACTTAATGGATATAAAAGATAAAAAAGAATCCCGGCAGGCTTCCGATTTATTCTTGGGTACAATTACACATACTCCTCTCCAACCGCTCTTTCCATTTCTCCCAATCAGGCATTAAGGTACTTAGCAGCCAGAAAAACTTCTTATTGTGATCAGAGAATATCAGGTGGCTTAGTTCATGGATAACATACTCAATACATTCTTTTGGTGCTTTTATCAGCTCTGTATTAAGGGTTATTCTGCCTTCTGGTCAGCAACTGCCCCACCTGGTAGGCATATCCTTAGTATACAGTATTAGCCTCCTATTTTGAAACCTGGGTGTTTTTTCAATAATTTCTACAAGCAGTTCAGTAAAAATCTCCTTTGCCCGTAACTTATACCAGTCCTGTAGCACTACCTATATATCTTCCATTGTCTGCCCTTTGCTATGCACCTCAATATAACCCCGGTATTATTTGACTTGGTTGGTATCGGATGGCATTTTCTTTAGTCTGTATTGCTTTCCAAGATAACGGTGCGTTTCGCCATTTAAAAACTTCCTCGGCGGGGTAAGCGGTAAGAATGTGGCAAAGTGATCCTGTTGCTTCAATATCCACTAAAAACACCATAAAACTCTATAAATCCATGCCTGCACCATTGAATTTTAGCCATGTTTTTCGCTCCCGATAGTCTGGCAATACCTTGTCAACCACATTCCAGAAGGCTTCTGAATGGTTCTCATGTATCAGGTGTGCCATCTCATGTACTATTATATAATCCAGAACGGTTAGGGGTGCCATCAGGCATTTCCAATGGAAATTAAGATCACCTTTCCTGGAACAGGAAGCCCAACGGTTTTGTAACTCCATTATCCTTATTACACCTGGCGTTACCCCTAATTGCCCCTTATAGTAATCTACTCGGCTGGCGATCCTGGGTAATGCCTTCTCCCGATAAAAGGCCTTAAAGACTTCCTGGGCTTCGTCCTTTAATGATTTCAGCAGGTAAAAATGTCCGTCTTTAAGCTTCAGACATACATCCTGATCTTTGACCAATTGTAACCTATAATTCCTACCCAGGTAAAGAAAGCTTTCTCCGTTGGCTATTTCTCGGTATGTCCTGGTGGCGTTTAGTTCATCCCTTTCTGCCAGGTGCTTAAATATCTTATAACTCTTCTGGTTAACTATGGTTTCTATTTCCGCATCGGTGTTTTTTTCTGGTGCTAATACCAATACACTACCGTCACGCTCTATGTAGATACTTAGCGTTTTCCGTTTGCTCCGTTTTACTGTATATGCTGGCAACTTACTACTCATGCTTACCCCCGATTATCTGATTATGCCTTCTTTTAGCCAAAGCCATTATTTCGGAACATATTAGTTCTGAAGTGGTAATAAGCTGCGGTATGCCACTATAAAGTATAATGTCGCTCATTTCCCCCTTTATCTTTTCAATCTCATGGTCTTTATCCCAGAAGTTGATGATCCCTATATTCGATTCCAGCTTTTCAATGATCTCAGCGTTAACTTTTTTACACTTTTCTCTGACCGATTTTTCTATCTCTGTTTTACCGAAAGCTATATCTAACATCAGGTCGAAAAACGGGGCTTCCACCTCAGACACTCCATCTTCTATTTTATACCGGCCCTGACGGGCTTCTTCTTTTAGCCCCTTCAATCGCTCGACCAATTTATCCCAATCATCCTTATGAGCCTTTATTATAGCTTCCAGTTTTTCGTATAACTTTTTATATAAGGAAGGGTCTTCGTTAAAGCTAACTTTTATATGCTTTCTGATAGCATGTTCCATTTCTGAAGCTATTGCTTTCTTTGATACGTTCTTGTTTACTTCAGCATCAAAATTATCGGAAAATAATTCTACTGGTGGTATTTTGGGGTCTATTCCCAGGTTCACCAGGTGTTCATTTACCAGCCGTTTTATTTTCTCTCCAATGTTTTCAATGCTTATAGTGCTATCCTTATACCGTTGTTTAATTCTGAATAGTATAAAGGCAAATTGTTTGGAAGGTATTTTATATGGCTCCGCCGCTGCCAATGGTAGTACAATATCCATACTCTCCATGAAGTTCTTAAAATACACCTCAAAATCCGCCCTGAATTTTGTGTCACCTGCAATCTCCACACATCTTTCCAGTATTGCGTATGTGTCTTTAGGGTTCTTTATCTTCTGGTTTACAAAGTCCTCAATCTTTTCTACTCCTTCTTCCTTAAATAACTGCACCAGCCGTTTGTACCGCTGATCCAGAATTGGAATTTCGGTGGTAATGTTTTTAAAGGATGCCAGAACATCGGCTATATCGTCTTCGCTATATATCTTTAGTGCATCCTGAAGGTTGTTGGTATTACCAATGTAATCTACCACATAACCCCTATTCTTTCCTTTACGGGTTCTGTTTACCCTGGCAATGGCTTGCAGCAGGTTATGTTCCTTCATCTTCTTATCCAGGTACAATATCTGTTCTATTGGTGCATCAAAGCCCGTCAACAACATATCGCATACTACCAGGAACCCGATACCAGATAGCGGCTTGGTGTAGTTGCCGTTATTATCAACCGAATAATCAAATTTCTCTTTAAAGTTAGCTACTGCCTTGTTGGATAGTGATGCTTTCCTGGCTTCGGTTATTATGGCGGCTTCATTGGTGCCTTGTGACGAAACAACCGTTTCAACCTTCAGGAATTCCAGTTGTTTTATCAATTCATTATTTGGGTTGGGTTTGTTCTGCTCCTGCTCCAGGCGGTCTTTAATAGCTGTTATAATAGCTTTCTTATACCTTACCGCTGCCAATACCGTACTTGCCACAACCTGGGCTTTAAATCCATTCGGTAGAATGTGTTCTATGTAATGGTTAACCAGGTCTGTAGCTATTGCCTTTATCCTGCTTTCAGCTTCCAGAATGTCGGTATATGTGCCATACTTCTTCTTTATCCTTGCTTTTTCTTCATCGGTATGCTCCTTTATCAGGTCTTCAAATTTTTCTTCCAGTTTACTTTTATCTCTTATTGCATCATCGCTGGTTTTACCTTCGTATAATATTTGAAGGGTAGCTCCATCATCCACAGCATCTTTTAGTTTGTATTTATCTATGTAAGACCCGAATCTTTCATGCGTTTTCTTCTTATGCCTGTCGGTAATCAAAGGTGTACCAGTAAAGGCTATCTTGGTTGAATTAGGGAATGCCTCAAACAGGTTATTGCCCAGATCACTGCCCTGGGTTCGGTGGGCTTCATCTATTAGGATCAATACCCTTTCCGAATTATTCACAAGCCCAATGTTATTATATACTGGTAAATATTCAGCTACCGTTTGCCCTACCAATGTATCTTCTGTTTTCACGCGTTCCTGGAACTTATGTACCATCACCATCACCACATTGCTGGAAGGGGTTGATAACTTTTCTCTAAGCTCCCTGGTATTATTTACGTAATCAATCTTTTCATTGGTAAGCTCGGCTGTTTCCCCCAATTGATCTTCCAGGTCGTTACGGTCATTAACCATTATTACCTTGAAATCTTTGAGGTCTGACAGTGATCTTATCTTTCTTACCAGCATTACCATTGTTAAGCTCTTACCGCTGCCCTGGGTGTGCCATACAACACCCGATCTCTCCATCGGTGTACCACCTGTCCTTAAACGGTGAACGATTTTACCAACTGCTCTGAATTGCTGGTAACGGCAAACTATCTTTATTTCTTTGCCGCCTGTTTCTGTCATAAACAAAACAAAGTGTCTTACAATATCCAACAAGGTATCAGGCGGTAACATGCCTTGTATAAGCGTTTCCTGTGATCTTACTTTGCCTAACGGTGCCTGGAATGTTTTATACTTGTCTGGGTAAATATCTTTCCACTCAAAGTAATATTCCTCTGACGAAGTTATAGTGCCATACATGGCTTTCTCTCCGTAGGTGGCAATATTGAACTGGTTAAATGTAAACAGGCTTTCTTCCCCTTCTTTTAGCCCATCCTGCTTAGTTCCTTCCCTTTGGTTGCTGTAGCGTAATAGCTGGGTTATGGCTTCATGCATCGGGTTTGAGGTAAACTCATTTTGATCTTTACACTCCACCACCACCAAAGGCATACCGTTTACAAATAGTACAATATCGGGAATAATGAACCCTTTTCCCATTCCAGGTGTATCTATCCTGAATTGGTTGATAGCGGTAAATATATTAAGTTCTGGGTGGTCAAAGTCTATAAGCTTTACTACTGGTGCTTCCTCTCCAGTAATTTCGTTTTTATCTGTTTTGGCGTTATCCAGCAGCAGCTTCAGAATATCTTTATTGGCTTCCAGCAGGTTCTTCCTGGTTAACTTTATTACATCTTCATAAAGTTCTTCCAATTGGTGGGACGTAAGCCACTTTTCACCAGTTTCGGTAATATTAATATCCCTCACCGATTGGATAAACAATTCCTTTAAGGTTACTTCTCTGAAGGTGGTGCGTTTGCTCCTGGTTGGGTCTGTTGGTATACCAGCACCTTGTTCTATTATTGTCCAGCCCAGGTTATGTAGCTGGGTAAGAAATGGCTTTTCTATATGGCTGTATTCTGGCATGGGAAACAACGGTTTTGTGATTGCGGCGGCTTGCGCCGGGTCTCAAATTACAAAATACATTGGAGTATTTCCCCCTGTTACACTTGAAGAGGTTCACCGTCAACAGATTTACTGTCTTTGGCTTCTTCAGGCTGGCTTTCTATCCGAAAATAGTCCAGTAATTTGATTGTATTAGTCAGTTTTCTTTGAACAGAATCATCAAACGATTGCCCATTCATGGGTATCCTAAAATTGGCTTCTATTCCTTTCGCACTATTGTAAAATCCAACATCATTCAATGTTCCCATTGTTCTAAACGCTAACTCATACGAATACTTGCCGCCCTTCAATGGCACTTGGTAATAGACCAGCTTTTTATCGTAGATAAGTGTGGGAATAATCTGAAGATTCTGAGAAACAGCTTGCAATGCACTTTTGTCAATATAGCTTCCAGCCCAATCCTGGCTTTCTGCTAACAAGTATGCATTTGTTACTCCTTTTCCATAAAGTGAACTATTATGAAAAGACACTCCTTGAGCATTCCTGATCTGAAATGGGTGGTATTCAAGTTCGCCAGCTACCAGGCAACCTCGAACAGGTAAAGCACTTTGCTGGGTTCGCCAGTTAAATGTATAACATGCTTCAACGATGTTCAAAAAATTTTGCTCTGTTAAACCGCCTGTAGTCCAAAAGACAATGCTATCGGAAATGTGCATACAATTAACTTCCGCAAAGTCAAAATTAGGTACGACAACACCAGGTCGACGGGGGTCATCAGTTAAGTTATTTTTACATACTGCCGTTTGTGATTCACGGAAAATATGCTCAATTGACCGATTGACAAGTGCCTGGGTATTATTTTCCGTTAGCTGTTTAAACCCCAAAATATCATAGAATGCTATAAACTCCTGCATAGGCTTGATTTTATTACTTTTCTGGAAAGCTCTTGTTTCTTGTGATCTTTAATGCCTTGGTGTATATTCATCGTCACCTTCTTCATATTCATCATCGTTGGCGGTGTATTCTTCCCAACTCAGAAAATCTGGATCATCATTGTCTAATTCCATGCGCTGCATCGCTCCCAAATCAATGGTGGGTGGATTTTTGCGCAAATGTTTATTGAATCGTATACTCTCTATTGATTCTTCGATATGATCTTCAATTACTTTTTTCGTTGCAATGTCAATTGCCTTAAACGAAAATCGGCGATCTGGTTCCATTATATGGCGGTATTCTAGAAGAAAAAGGGTTCGTTCAAAGTTGTTGGAACGTAACGTTTCTACTAAAACAGGTTTATAGTCCTTCTCGATTTTATATACTTCAATCAGGAACTTGGGATCACTTGTATCTATGGCTTTCGTTTCTTCATTGTACGCAATATCGCTGTTCTGGTGCTCAACCAATTTCGCTACCTGACCTTCAATCTCACCATATAGTTCCTCTGCACCGATGCTTATCATTGCATTTTTCATGAAAACATCGATCGGAATGTCACCAATATACTCGAACAAATCATTATAATCATAAACAGGTTCATACCTAACAAATTCAGGAAGAAATTCAAATAACTCAACAGGGTCAAGTATGTCGTTGTTATAAGTTATCAGGAATTTCCCGTTCTTTTCAAACAGGGCGGGTTCCGCTTGCCTGCTTCTCTCAGCAATTGCTGCTACTACACTTTTCACATTTTGCCTAAGCTGTTCAATAGCTATCAGTTCAGGGTTAAAATAAGTTGAAAAGACCTTATTGAAACTAAAGACATGGATTTGATAGCAATTAAAATACTCCCCCTGATACACATTGGTGTAGTCGGATGCTGAAATAATTTCCTGGTGTACAGTCATATTGGTTCATTTGATTTGGTTAACTCTTTACGTCAATTCTAACACTTATCCGATTTCTATTAATCGTTCAACTATCAACAGACAAACATTTTGTGCCCTTCTGTCAACCCGACCTCTCAAATATTCCTCAGTATCGGGGTCTGGCTGGGTATTCATTGTTCCACAAAACTGTCTGTATAAATCAATTGCTTCGTCAACCGTGTCCGCATATCCATATATTATTTTGTCATCAACTTCACCACGGTTCTGAATTGTAAGTCCTACTTGTGTTTCAATTGGCATACCGTTTTTTGGATACACTTCGATTAACTCAAAAAAGTATTCTAACTCATAGGGTCTTACAACCTTTTTCTGAAGCCTACCTTTTACAGAGGCTCTTTGAACTTGCTTGTTTTGTTGTCTGGTAATGTCATTAATTGTCGTGTTCATTGGTTGTTGTTTTAAAGGTTATTCCTAAAATTGCTTGATACTCTTTTTTTAGGTCTGCTTTTATCTGCGGTATTTTTTTTGATATGCCATCGGCTGCTGCATTTTTCATCTCCCTTTTTTCAATTTTCAAATCTTTATCCAGTTCATTGTATTCGCCGTAGGCTAAATAAGTGTCGAAATCAGCATAAACACCGACAAAAGCATTAATAATCGTCATGAATTTCGCATTAAGTTGATCACTGAAGTAGATGTCCGTTTCATAATGCTTTCGTTTCAAAGCATTAAGGTCTTCATACATTTTTTTAGAAAACTCAGGCTTCCCGTTATTACGCATATAGTCACCAACTGAATATTCCAGATTTATGATGAGTTTATATAGCTCAGTAATTACTGTTGCTGTATTGGAATGAATTGTTGAGTACTGAATCTGGTACTTAATGGTAGTTTCATGAAGATTTGCATCGAACAGCTTTAAATCCTTATCAAGTTCACTCTTGAATCTAATAGTATCTCTCTCAAAGGTTCGATCCACTACCTTCTTGCCGATGTACTTAATAACGAAAAATAACCCAGTAGACCATACTGTAAAAACCGACATTAACTGAATTAGCTGCATCATAACATTACTTTTTACGCTGTTACTTCTACCTTTCCACTCAATAAATCACTCATTAAACCTTGTTTAATAAATCTGGTTTTAATTAGGTATTTACCCTCAATCCGTAGTTTTTCATTCGCCTGGTTAATTTTAGACGATATGCTTTTTTGTTCCTGATATTTCGGCTTAACGATTTTCAGCCTTAATATTTTTGATACCGATAACCCTGGTTGCGCTGAAGCTTCGGAATATTTGTTTAACGTCATCATTTCTAATTTCTCAGACAGCCAATCCGTATCCATATTTTCATGTAAGGTCACAACAACAGCATGTTCTGAAGCGTAAAATTTGCCGCTTGCTTTTGTAATATTTCCACACAATGCACCTTGCCTTCCAATCAAAATATAATAACCATCGTGCGTATATTTATCTGTGAAACCTCGTAAGCCATTGCCGCCATAAACAGGATATTCACCAACTTCGGATATTGTTTCGGCGGTAATCCCTTCTCCACTTCTCATTTTGCAAACCTGATCTAAACTTTCAACATCCCAATCTTTCGGTATCATCCCCAGCGGTGAATCCTTATACAACTCTGGTGCGTCTTCGTATTTGGGTCTTAGCTCACCAGTTGTAACGTCTATACCCCTTGTAAACAAATCCTGTAACATTCCCTGTTTCACCGCCTGGTATTTGGCAATAATTGCTTCAGTTTTTTCTATCTGTCCGTCAATAATGGATAGTATCTTTGCGATCTTTTGTTGGATGGAGAAGGCAGGTATTGGCAGTCTAATTGTTGAAAATTGCTGTTTGTTTACGATAGGTATTGCTGTAACTCCATATAATGCATCTATCTGCTTTATGTTGTAAAGTAAACTATAGTAAATAAATAAGTAGTGAAATTTCACATCGCATACTATGGTATTAATTTGTTGGTTGGTGATACCATAATTCCCTGCAAGCGACATTTTACCAATGGTACTACCAATACACGTTACCATTATGCTATTAACAGGTATAGTCCTGTTCCTTTGTAACGCTGTTTCAGAAATTGTTCTTTCTGTTTTATTACAGTATAAATGTTGACCAAAATCGGCGGGTGAATAAAATGCCACATTACCGTCCCATTTCGTTTTATTAAGAATTGGAGGTGTATAACCAGTAATAATATTGCCAATTTCCGATAATGAATATTCTTTCCAGTTACTCATAACCCAATTCGATTAAATACTGGTTTAACAATCGGGTTTCTTCTTCTCGCTCTGTTATCAGCTTCTTTAGTGTTACCGTGTACTTATCATATAGGTTCTCAATAGCCGCTACAAAAACCTGTTGGTATTGTTTCAGATAACTTTCTATAGTACTGTATAAGGTTCGTTCCCACCTCGCTATTATTAGTTGCTCGGCTTCTGCTGGTGTTATCTTTACTCTGGCAGCGGCTACCAGCTCTTCCCTTCGCTTATCCATTGCACCTATCTCAGCTTTCAATTTTTTTATGTCATCCTTAACCTTCTTTAGTGTTTTGGTAGGCTGGCTTTCGTCTGGTTCATAGTCTTCACCTTCCATTTCCGTTTTAAGGGCTTCCGCTTCTGCCAGTTGGTTTAGGTTCTGTTCGTGTTTATCCAGTATGTCGGCAAACTGTGATCTTAGTATTTCTTCATCGGGTATTAGGTTTGCTCCCCATCCACTTGCCGCTACCGATTTCAGATCACTCAATATCGTTTCATCGTTCCAGAATGATGCAAATGCACCCCGTATCTTAAATTGATCCAGAATACCCAATGGCAGCAATGTAGTGCTTATTTCTGCTAACAACTTACGGTACAGGTCAAACACCGCCTTCTGGTTATTAATGGCTTTAATGGTTGGTAAATGTTTATTCCACCATTCCTTCAGTATTGCTTGGTATGCAGCATGTTTATTTATTACACCCTGGTTACTTTCTATACGTACTTTTATTTGCTCCTTATCCGTTAACTCAGATGTAAATTGCAGGTAGCCTGGTCTGAGTGCTGTAAACAACATTTCTTTTGTTCCTGCATAGTTGGTAAAGAAACTGCTTAGGGCTTCCACCTCGGCTTCAGGTATTCCCCCGCTCAGGTGTGCTTTTACATCATGTGGCTCTGGTGGCGGTGCATTATCTACATACCTTCTTATGTTGAGGTTAAAGTCTTCAGCTTCCAGTTCTTCAAGCTTCACCATTTGGCTATAGTGGGGAACTGAAAGTTTATTACGGTAAACGTAGCTTATCTTCTCTATATCTTCAGGTCTTAGCTTGTTCTGGTTTTTTCCTTCCTTGTACTCACGGTCAGCGTTTATGAACAACACTTCACGCCCGTCACCGGGCCTCAATTTGTTGATGATTAAAACGCTGGCAGGAATACTCGTACCATAAAATAAACCACCTGGTAAACCAATAACCGCTTCCAACCACCCCTTTTCCAATATCCACTTCCTGGCAGTCTTTTCTTCACCACCTCTAAATAATACACCATGAGGCATTATCACTGCCATCTTACCGTCACTCTTCAGCACACTTATCATGTGTTGTACAAACATAAATTCTGCCTTCTTCCCACCTTCTGGCATAAATACCTGAAAGCGGTCTTTATGTTCCATCCCGTTCTTGCTGTAGTTCTGTGAAAACGGTGGGTTAGCTATAACCCTATCAAAACTCTTTAATCTACCATCAGCTTCGAGGTGCCTGGGATTCTTTATAGTATCATCATTATATATTTTAGCGGTAAAGATGCCATGTAGCAGCATATTCATTCTGCATAAAGACCAAACACCACCGCTGCTTTCTTGCCCATATAATGACAAGTTCCTCGTATTGCCGCCCGATTGTGCTATGTAATTATGTGCCTGTATAAGCATACCACCCGATCCTACAGTTGGGTCGTAAATGCTCATACCTTCTTTGGGCTCCAGCAAATTTGTAAGTAATTTTACAACTTCACTTGGTGTATAGAATTCTCCAGCTTTCTTTCCTGCACTATCCGCAAAGTATTTTATCAGATACTCATAGGCGGCTCCCATCAGGTCGGGAAACTCAAAGTCTTCATCCTTCAGCGGTATCTTTTCAAAATGTTGAATAAAGTCAACCAGGGTGCTATCGTCCAGTGTCTTTTGCCCAACCTTCTTATTGTAGTTAATACTTTTCAATACATCCTGCAACGTATTCGGGTTGCTTTCTTCCAGGGCTTCCAGGGCTTTATTTAGTGACGTACCAACATCCTTTTTCAGGTGGCGGATATTAGCCCAGCGGCTCCGCTCTGGCACGTAAAAATCGTATTTGGCTGGGTTATCTAGTTGCTTGGCTATAAGGGCAGCAGCAAGCCCCTTTTGCGTGTATTCCAGTTCTAATTTAGCCCTGTCAGCATCAAACTTATCACTAAGCCGCTTCAGGAACAAAGCCCCAAAAATATGCTCTTTAAATTCCGAAGCATCCATGTTTCCCCGGAGTATGTCGCAGGCTTTGAGCAGTAGTGTTTCTAATCTTGAAAGAGATAATTTCTGATCCATCGGGACAAATATAATCAAGGCGTAACGCTATTGTGAAGTTTTCATTTTTTCGGTAGCACATCAGTTTAAACAAATAAATATTAATCGCTGATTTTACCCTTCGCAACATTACAGCATAGCAAAGTAAACGAAAACCAAAGATACCAACCAGTACGCTAAAAGTATTGTGGATATGCTGACAGGAGAAAAGCCTACGTTGCGGAAGAGATTAAAAACAACAGGTAAGATTAAAAAAACAGTAGTATATTTATTACTTAAAACAGACTGTTTTATGGAGATTACAAACCTTTTGGTTACTTGTAAATTATCAGATGGCTCTGTTCGGGAAGTATTTACCAACAGAGAAACGGAGGTTGAAATATTGAAAACAATATTATCAAACTCGCCAACTGGCGAAATTAATATTTCAGATAAACCAGTCTTGGGATTGGACATTATTCTACCTAAAAATGCTTTATCTCTGTCTGAATACCTTAAGTAGTCGTTTTATACTCTTCCTTAAGTCTGTCAAGAGCTAACTCACTATAATACGGCTTATATATGCTTTTGGGTCTTGGGTTTATATCAAGACATCTTTTCCTAAAGCAATTTTCATCCTTCTTTATTTTATTAAGTATATCATTAAATTTTTTGCCACCCATTTTAAACCCTTCAATCTCTTTTTTGGCTCTATCCAAAAAAAATGTGTAGGTCATATTGAAATAATCCCTAAATACACTCTCTTCATCTAATCTGATTGCTTGTGCGCTTGCATCGTTTGTTAATCTCATTTTCTTATTGAAACCTACATTAAATGCCGCCTTTTCATTATCCTGCGTAACACCAACTATAATATCGGCATGAGCAATTTTATGCTCTTTTTCTATGTACATACTATAATTACAAACCAAACCATCTTCAAACCCATTGTCAATTAGGTTTTGGGCAGATTTTTTTATATTGTCAATAAGCGCCTTTACAAATTCATTCCCATCCACTGACTTTTCACTTAAAAAATCTAATGGTGAAATAATACGCTTAAAGCCTATTGGAAGTATAATTAAGTTTGCTTCTTCAGCCAAATCTATATCAAAAAACTTTTTGAAAAAATCAGAGAAAAATAAAATGTTTGGACGCAATAGAGAGTATAATATTGCTTCAATTCCTGTCCCATAATAATGAATAATGTCGCACCTATATTTGTATAAGTTTTCAACACTTTCTTTAACTGGCAAAAAATCTTTCCCTATCTGCCGTTCTATTAGAGAAATGCATTTGTCAAATGGTCTTGATTTGCCATCTTCGTCAAGAAGTTTATGCTCCGGAAGATATTTAAGAATATAGGCCTTCATTGCCAATTCCCAAGCATTAATTGTCAGGATAATGGCAATTTCATATCTACATGGAAATACAGGTTTGTTATGCAATTCAACTGCGCCAAATATTGCAGATTTGGAGTTCTCTAACAAGTGCTTGATAATAACATCATTTATTCCAGTATCAGCATCTTCCCATGATGGCAAACCGCGTTTTGCTACAACATCTTCTATTTCCATTTTTCAAATTTAACATTATTCATTTTGCAAAGAAAAAATATAGAAATATTTAGTTGAAAATTGACAGTAAGTGTATAATTACCCTCATGCGGCCAGCCTGTCTTCAATGAATTTTAAATGGAAGTCAACTATTTTCAATCATTTTTAAATGGAAAACAAATAGTTTTCAAATAGTTTTCAAATGGTAGTCAAATCGTGGGATAATGTTCGTTAGTCCTGATGTGGTTTACCAGTATCTGTTAATCCTTATTTTAGTTTACAGAGGTGGAGTTGAGAGTTCCAAATTATCCCGGACAGGTAATGTTAGTGCGATGCAGGTTTTGTTAGCGCTTTAGGTGCCTGTACAGTCCCAAACTGTAAAGTGATGTTTTCAGCCGTTGTAGCTTTGCAACAGAGAAGTAAAAAATGTATTGTGAGTGCTTAATATTTTGGAAATCGGGGAAAGTTTGCCCTGGTCGCCCCAGATCGTCCCGAATCGGGTAAGTGGTGTTTTATGTCGTTGTAGCTTTGAATGCAATAAGGAAAACAAAGGAATTAGCACCCATTTTCGGAGTTTTCGCCCGTTTTCGGAAAGTACGCCCGAAAGCGGAAAGCAGGTTTTTCGGTCGTTGTATTTTTGTGTGGTAAGAATTATTAAGAGCAACTCGGAATTATTAAGAGTAACTCGGAACAACTCCACATAAAACGCGAAAGCAGATCGTCAGCGCATTTTAGGTTTGCATAAAAAAGATGAATTATGATAATGGAAAACAAAAAAGGAGAAAACAAGTTGGAAATGGAATACGAGAATATAAAGCCGAAAGTAATCGCGTTAAATATTAATGCTCCCAATGACAATACACCTGATTGGCTACGATCATTTAAAGGCTGCGAACATTATGATGATGTGGAAGCAATGGCAATATTAGACAGTCTTGACATACTTGCAACTATACTTTTAGAGAACGCACATCATAAGCTAAGGCACATTGATAATCAACATGTTGTATCTTTACCTGAGCAAGAAAAAATTCAAAAAAGAGCAGCATGACACAACTATCAACTTTTGCACATTTCGCTAAGGATAATCGCATAGCCCCACGGACATCCGGTATAAATACGGCAGTAGTTTATACACGGGTATCCAGCAAGGAGCAGGCAGATACCAATCTATCTTTGGACATTCAGCGTAGGATTATTGACGAATATGCTCAACGCAGCAATATAAAGGTTGAGGCGTACTTCGGTGGTACTTATGAAAGTGCCAAGACTGATGGGCGCAAGGAATTTCAGCGAATGCTGGACTTCATAAAAAAGAACAAGGGAAAGGTCTCTCATATTCTTGTGTACATGCTTGATCGCTTTAGCCGGACAGGTGGTGGAGCTATAAAGCTTGCACAGGAACTTAGAGAAAAGTATGGGGTGCAGGTATATGCAGTGACACAACCTTCTGATACTTCAAATCCCAGCGGGGTATTACAGCAGTCAATACAATTCATCTTCTCCCAATATGACAATGAGCTAAGAAAACAGCGGTCAATAGCTGGTATGAAAGAGAAGTTTAAAAGAGGTATTTGGGTTGCCAAACCGCCAATAGGGTATGACGTAATTAAAATTAACGGTACAAGAACAATTGAAGTAAACAGTGTTGGCAAAAAGATAAAGAAAGCCTTTATATGGAAAAGTGAAGGGATGAAAAATGAAGCTATTTTAGAGAAATTAAGAAGCATGGGTGTTAGCCTTAACAAACAACATTTGACTAAGCTGCTAAAGAACCCCTTTTATTGTGGAATGCTTTGCCATAACATGCTGGAAGGACAAATAGTAGAAAGCACTCATGAAAAACTCATTTCTAAGGAACTGTTTTTAAAGGTTAACGAAATTCATCAAAATAATGAAGGATATGGAGTACCTCATAAAAAACAGCAGGATGCTGTACCATTAAAAGTTTTCATTCGTTGCAGTGATTGTAATGAGCCTTTTACCGGGTATGTGGTAAAGGCAAAGGGTTTGTGGTATTACAAGTGCCGCACGAAGGGGTGTAAATGCAATAAAAGTGCTAAGACAATGCACGAGATGTTTATAGAATTACTTGATAGTTATAAGGTGACGGATACACTTAAAGCCCCTTTATATAAAAAAATGGAGAGCAAATGGAAAGAAATAAATAAGGAAAGTTTTGACTTGGAACAAAGCTATAAAAAGCAGCTTGTGGAAGTCAATGGTAAAATTGAGAACATCGAAGAAAGCTACTATGTCACAAAAGACATGAACAAAGAAACCTATGATAAGTTCTATGGAAGGTTTGATTCAGAGCAACAAGTAATCAATAAGCAGCTATCTAAATTGAGCAGTGGTATTTCGAACCCTATGGTAACCATAGAAGGGGCAATAGGGTTGTCCATAGGATTGGCTACAGAGTGGGTTTCCAGCGATATTGACCGGAAGGAAAAGCTGCAAAAACTGGTTTTTCCAGCAGGAATTGTCTATGATAAGAAAAATGGGTCATTTCGAACCGAAAGAGTAAACTCTATTTTTGAGCTAATCGCAAGCCTGTCAAGCGATACAGGCAATAATGAAAAAAGACAAACAGGTGGTAAAACCTGTTTGTCTCCTTATGTGCGGCAAAAGAGATTCGAACTCTCATGCCCGTTACAGGCGCTACCACCTCAAAGTAGTGCGTCTACCAGTTTCGCCATCGCCGCATCTTTTTCAACAACTCTGTTCCAAACCAAAAGCCTGAATCATCGCTGCATTGAGGGGATGCAAAAGTAAAAAGAAAAAACCTAAATCCCCGCAAAGATTTTTTCAATAAAAAATTAAACATACGTTTGTTGAAGCTGTTATGCGAAAGTATCCCCGCCGAAAACAAGGTAAATTACTACATCAGGAAATATGGACATTTTGCTACCTTAAAAACGCAACATGGAGAATTGCGCCTTTGCGCGTGAACCATTTTCCTGCAATGACTTATACCGCGTGAGATATATTACGTCTTCCTTGGTTTTTTCCTTGCCGCCGGGAACAGCACATTATTCAAAATAAGGCGGTAACCGGGTGAATTAGGATGCAGACTCAGATCAGTCGGCGGATCGTAGATCATATGTTGGTAGTCTTCGGGGTCATGACCGCCATAGAATGTCCAGGTACCCTTGCCAAATTCACCATGTATATATCTGGCTTCGTTCATCATTTTATTGTCGCCCATTACCAGAACACTCGATTTCAACAGTTCTTTTTTAAAGGCTGTTGTTTGCCCCATAAATCCTTTTATGGTAGTGGTATGGTCCTGTGTAAGCATACTTGGTACAGGGTCAAACTTGGCCGAAAAAGTGAACAGGCTGAAATAATCCACCTTCATCAGGTCGGGACGGTGGGCTATTGTGTTATCAATACTTGAATATTCATATTCATAAGGATTCGTCACCAGGCTGAAATCTTTAAATGCAAATGACTTCGTATAATCGAGTTTACTTTGGGCATTCGGGTCCATTGGGTCGCCATCAAACGGAACATCGCAAATATCCACACCTTCCGCGGCAAGTGCAATATCATACGTGTCGGTAGCAGAGCACATGGCAAACATATAACCACCCCCTGCTACGAAATCGCGGATCTTCTTTGCAATTGCCAGTTTCAGTTGCGACACTTTTTTATAACCATGTTTGGCTGCCATAACCTCTGCTGAATGCTGGTCGTTTTGGTACCACGTGGCATTGTGGTATTGTGCCCAGAATTTGCCATACTGCCCGGTAAAATCTTCATGGTGCAGATGCAGCCAGTCATATTTAGGCAGGTTATCGTCCAGTACCTCGTCATCATAAACCTTATCAAATGGGATCTCGGCATAGGTGAGCACAAGTGTAACGGCATCATCCCATGGTTCCTTATTGGGTGGTGTGTACACCGCTATCTTTGGCGCTTTTTCCAGTTTTATGATATCGCCGTTAAAGTCAGGATTAGAAATTTCATTGATAATCCCGGTGTACTGCGCGTCACTGATCACTTCATAACTTACTCCGCGCAGTTTGCACATGCGCTCTATGCTTTCTATATCATCCATGCAAAAGCTGCCCCCTTTGTAATTCAGCAGCCAGTCAATAGTAATATTAGCCTTCAGCGCAGCATAGGCAACACCATAAGCCTTGAGATGGTTACGCTGATTGTCTGCATCCATCGGGATGAATATTTTTGCGGCATTTGCCGATACCGAGGAAAGTATCAAAATAAATACGATCAGGGCCCGAAGCCGGAATTTCATTTTAGCCATACAAATAATAAGTGCTGTAAGTTACTGATATTTTCAGTGAACAGAGGTGAATGTATGGTTAAAATTCATCCCTTGCCGCTGGTTTAAGCGGGTAAGAATGGCAAACAAGCAATAACGCAGATGTGCCACACTTTTGAAGTGTGGCACATCTGATCAACTCAATGAAAAAATATTTCAACTTTAAATCGTCTTGAGAAAAGCGGTCAGTTTTTTTGCTGTCGTTTCACTAACCGTTGTCAAAGGCAGGCGTAGAACATTCAGACAAACACCCTGCTGGCTGAGCACATATTTCACGCCGGGAGGATTGCCATCAGCAAACAACAGATCTATACCTGTAAGCATTTTATAATGTACTTTACGCGCCTTGTCGAACTTCCCGACAATAGCGAGGTTGATCATGTCTGTCATTTCCTTTGTAAAACAATTGGCTGCAACGGAAATAATCCCCTCCATTCCAATGGCCATCTGGGCAAGTACGAGGTTGTCGTCTCCCGACAGAACAGTGAAACCATCGGGTTTCTGTTGCAGTAACTCCATGCATTGCACCATGTTCCCGCTGGCTTCTTTTACGCCGATAATGTTTTTGCAATCGGCAGCAAGACGAAGCACAGTGGCAGGTAAAATATTACATCCTGTACGGGCAGGCACATTGTAAAGGATAATTGGTTTATTAGTAGCAGCCGCCACTGCTTTAAAATGCAGATATATTCCTTCCTGTGAAGGCCGGTTGTAATAAGGAGCCACACTCAGTATAGCATCAACGCCACGCAGATCAAAGCTTTTAAGCTGATGAATCACCTCTTCCGTATTGTTGCCGCCAATGCCACAAACAACCGGAACTTTCCCATCACCATATTTAACTATGGATGAAAGAACTGTTTGTTTTTCTTCGGCCGTAAGCGTTGGAGTTTCGGCAGTGGTTCCAAGTGCCACAAGAAAGTCTACACCTCCCCTGATCACATTACTAACTAATTTTTCGAGAGCGGGAAAATCAATATTCCCGTTTTTAAGAAATGGTGTAACCAATGCTACACCGGTACCCTTAAGCTGTTGATAAGCCATTTTTGCTTTTTTATTTAATGGTAAAAAAAATGGGCCAGGTTTGTGGAAAGGGGTTATAAGTTATGCACTAAGTCCAAAAAAAAATCAATTTATCAATATTATGATCAGGCGCCCATATGGGCAAGTGTGCTGTTTTCCACAGGTATTTCTGTTTCATCATAAAAACCCATTTTGGATAGTTTTTCTATCCGCTGGCTTATTCGGGTATCCGGATCAATTTTCTTCAATCCGTTGATTGTGCTTATAAGATATGATTTTAAAGTTTCTACAGTTTTTTCAGGGTCTGTATGTGCTCCGCCAATTGGTTCAGGAATTACATCATCCACAAGTCCGAAACCGCTCATATCCTGCGAGGTAAGCTTCAATTGTTCCGCAGCTTTTTCTTTGAAATTCCAGCTTCTCCATAATATGGATGAGCAGGATTCGGGGGAAATAACTGAATACCAGGTATTTTCCATCATGGCTACTTTGTCGCCTACTCCTATACCCAGTGCACCGCCAGATGCACCTTCACCAATAATAACGCACACTACAGGCACCCTCATATTCACCATTTCAAAAAGATTGCGGGCAATCGCCTCTGCCTGTCCGCGTTCTTCTGCTTCCAGTCCGGGAAAAGCGCCGGGGGTATCAATCAGGGTAATTATGGGCCGGTTAAATTTCTCAGCGATCTTCATGAGGCGCAATGCCTTGCGGTAGCCTTCAGGATTTGCCATACCAAAATTACGCATTTGCCTCATTTTGGTATTTGTCCCTTTCTGCTGCCCGATAACCATTACCGGCTGGCCATTCAGTTCTGCCATGCCACCTACCATCGCTTTATCATCCCTCACCTGCCTGTCACCATACAATTCAGTAAAGTTGGCAAATAACTTTTCAATATAATATAGGGTATATGGCCTTTCAGGATGACGGCTTAATTGCACGCGTTGCCATGGAGTAAGGTTTTCATAGATCTGCGTCCGGGTAATATCTATGGCAGTTTCAAGTTCACGTATGCTGTTAGTAACATCTACCTTATTCTTGACAGACATTTCCTTTAGTTTATGAATCTGGGCATACAGGTCTTCAAGCGGCTTTTCAAAATCCAGAAATTGCATAACCATTATTTGGGAGTACAAAAGTAAGAATAATTAAACAAGTTCTGTGCCTGCATTTTGATTAAAAAAGCTGAACAAACATATAATCAGGCACTATTTAGAATTATCTGATATGGATTCATTGTTTTGGAATGGCACAGTGCTTTTCTTTAACCAGCGTTCATATACATATTTTGAAAACCTGATCCCGGGATCATCAATAAACCGCGTCATAAGCCATGATACTAAAATACATACAGGGATAGTAGCCACAAATACTGCAACAGTGGAATGGTTATAACCCCACCGTTCATAAATATGCAAAAACATATAACAACTGAACGACCCGATAACCAGCGGATGCAACAAATAAAAGGCAAATGAAATATAACCTAAGAATCTGAATGGTTTCAAACTAAACAAGCGCTGAAGCACAGGAGATATCACAAATGCCAATACAACAAAAAATGCACCGATAACATGGAACCAACCTCTATATTGAAATATCCATTCTGGAAGATGCTCATATAGGGTGCCTTTGATCTCCCAGTTGCTGGGATACGAACCTAAAATAAGCCCGCTTGCAAATAAAAAAAGAACAATTAACAGCGTAAAGAATTTATTTACTTTAAACGCCCTTGGCTCTATATAATTGAGACCTATTCCGAATACAAAATCAGATAATATTGCCTGCTCCGTAATCTTACAATACACAAGTACGATGATTAGTATGACAAACTTGTTCTTTATATTATGGGTAAGAGCAAGGAATGCGAATACAAAAAATGAACCGGTAAGCTCTATTGCCATCGTCCAGAGGCTGGTATCAAAAGTACTGTCATTAAAAAACATGGTTTGTACTTTCAGGCATTGCCAAAGCTTTAATAAAGGAGGATCGGGAAACACCCATAACTGGCTCAGCCACCATACGGAATGAGTTATCTTGCCCGCCGCCACATTGTAATACAATCCGGCTTTCAGTAAAATATAACCAAGTATCATTACTGTGGCAACAGGGATGTATAACCGCAGAAACCTCCGGTGCGCCCCTGAAACAATAATTTCAAAATTATTGTTCTGAAAGTATTTCCTGCTTAATACAAACCCGCTCAGTACAAAGAAAATGCATACCATGAAATGCCCGTTCGAGAAAACGCTCAGCACACTCTGGCCATACCTGATCTCCAGGTTATTCAGATGTGAATTAGTCGCATCCGAATTGAAAAAGGCGCTATAAAATGCCAGTAAAAAGTGATGAAAAAATACTAAAAAGGCAGCTACTCCCCGTATACCATCCAGGTATGCTACTTTGCTTGAGGTCTTTCCCATTTATCGTTATTGCTCCAAATGTAAAGAATAAAATAATTGTAAAGGGCAATGGATAAACGCGTATTTATAAATTATGTTGTAATTGCCCATAGCTTTTCATTGGAATTGGGGTACAATACCCATTTATAATTAATAATGAGTATAACGCTGTAAACATTTTTGTTCATCTTAACATGAAAATGTTTAACTTTATGAAAACCAGAGATAGCGAATCTGTCATTTTTCATTACCTCCCCGGGGATTTTGTGAGATTTATTTTTCCGCACTTCTGTTAATAATCTCATTTTTTTATGATAATCCTTATTTTTTTTATTACACTTTGGTATGCGTCTCTGTTTTCTCAAACATTCTTTCAACATAGATATGCAGCCCATGGCGCATTTAGTATGAGCAAAGGCTGGGAACGCTTTTT
The DNA here is from genome assembly GCA_903839875.1 of uncultured Bacteroidota bacterium. Taxonomy (GTDB): domain Bacteria; phylum Bacteroidota; class Bacteroidia; order Chitinophagales; family Chitinophagaceae; genus Nemorincola. The sequence continues at coordinate 9,329 of CAIMDZ010000194.1, read as the reverse complement.
CTTTATTATCGCTTACATCACGCAGGGGTCTTCATACATGAGCCCAAGGGCTTACGCAATTATGCACAGGCTGCACCATGCATATACCGATACCGACAAAGACCCGCATTCACCTTCCTTTTCTGCCAATATTTTCACAATGATGTGGCGCACACGTGGCTTTTACCAGGATATCATTAAAGGAAGAATGGAAATAGAAAGCCGTTTTACAAAGAATTTGCCTGAATGGCCTGCATTCGAACGGATCGCCAACAGTTCTGCCTCAAGAATAATATGGGTAGGTATATATATACTCTTCTTCGTGTTTTTCGCAACCAATGCATGGGTATTCCTGTTACTGCCAATAATCGTTTCAATGGGAGCGGTGCATGGCGCCGTCATCAACTGGTTTGCACATAAATACGGATACATCAATTTCAAACTGAAGAATACATCCATGAACCTGCTGTTCATTGATATACTGATGCTGGGTGAGTCTTACCACAATAACCATCACAAATACCCTTCATCCATTAATTTCGGCAGCAGATGGCATGAGATTGATCCTATCTATCCTCTTATCCGGTTACTGGCAAAAATTGGCATTATTAAAATTGCAAAAATACCCGTAATGGCATATTCCGAAATTGAATCAACTTTTTAATCAGGTTAAACTAAATTATATGAGCAAATCAATTACAGTTAGTTCTCCCGGTGAAACATCCATCCCGATACTGCTAAGCTATTCTATCGAAACATCCGAAAATCTTCAAACCATATTCTGCTGTATTAACGGACAGCATTTCCCAACCTGGTTACAGATCAAAAAATTCGAATTGCTCTCCATTAAGGAGAAGCATGGTTACACACCACTTTTCAATGAAATAAACAATAGCAAAAATATGGCTACCTCTTTATTTATTGATAAGGTCTATACTGATATCATGCTGGCTGAAAAATGCAAAATCCTTGTTCCGGTCGGCTGATTGGAGGAGGATAGAACACAAAAAAAGCTCCGGATTGCGGAGCTTTAATAATAAGTAACTGCCTGGTAATTATATAACTCTTACGTTAACTGCATTTAAGCCTTTTTTACCATTTTGCACTTCAAAAGATACCTTATCATTTTCGCGGATCTCATCCTGAAGTCCGGAAACATGAACAAAAATATCTTCGCCACCTTTTGATGGGGTAATGAAACCAAAACCTTTAGTTCCATTAAAAAACTTTACTGTACCTTCTTGCATTTTCTGATTGTTTAATTGTTATTAATTGATTGAATGAAAAACTATTTTATCCTACTTTCTTTACGTTTGTGGCACTGTAACCCTTCGGTGTTCTTTCCTTTTCAAAAGTAACTTTGTCCCTTTCTTTTACAGGCTGTGATAGCTGGTTAGCATGCACAAATACATTCTCTTTAGTTTGATTGTCAGTGATGAATCCATAACCCTTTGCATCATTAAAGAATGCCACAATGCCATGCCTTTGCGGGTCTTCCGGTGCACCTGGTTTTGCTGCACCCAGTTGAATATCATCAATGTTTACTTCTCTCCTTTTTGAAGGATCCGGCGGAGTAGAAGAAATATTTCCATTCTCATCCAGGTAAGCCATCATATCTTCAAGGCTTTTTCCTTTAGTGTTATTCGACTTACGCTCTTTCATTTTCTGAGCCTTGTCTTGTCTTTCTTTAGCTTTTCTTTTTTCTTTTTCCTTTTTGGCAAATGATTCACTCATATTTTATTTTTGATTTTTTTTGTTCTTGTTTAACTTCATTTCAGCGCATGCAAAACATCAGCCTTTGGGGATAGTTAACGGTAACTATTTTTTATAATTTTTTGCAATAAAAAGGCTACTGGAAAAGCGAAGACTGAGGAGAAAGAATTAACTAAACAAATCAGAAAAAGCAAAGGCAGGCGCCATTGTCTTAGTAAAGGTACGCTTTATTATTTAAACAAAAAAATAATTTATTATGTGTTCATGGTTTAGGTCCGCAGGTTTCCCAGCCGTTGCAGGCAATCTCACTAACAGCCATGCGTAGAACACTCCCCAATGGTCGTATCGGCTCGCTGCGTCCTACCACTATTTATTTAGGATTTCTTGCATAATATCAGCCAATGAAATTGCGGTTACTTGCTCACCCAAGGGAAATCGCTCAATCCCGGAATAGATCACAAATTTCCTGTCTGCCTTTATATCTTCACAAGCAATGTGAAAGCCCTTAGATAATGTAGGCGCAGAACTGCGTTTAATTTTTATTGCCCATTTTTCCTGTCCTGAAAATTCCAGAATAAGGTCAATTTCTGCGCCGGTCGCTGTCCGATAGTAATAGGGCAATGCTCTGCCCAGTATGACCGACATAATGTTTTCAATGACAAACCCTTCCCAGCTTCCTCCGACCACAGGATGGCTCACCAGATCGTTATAAGCGGGGATATTCAACAAGGCATGAACCACACCACTATCACGTACATAGACTTTTGGCGCACGTACCAGGCGCTTTCCTGCGTTCACCGCCCAGGGCTGCAATCGCCTTACCAGCAAAAGGTCAACCATCAAATCAAGGTAACGATTAACGGTTACACTGCTTACTTCAAGATTTCTTGCCAGTTGGGAGGCATTCAGAACACTCCCTTGATTATGGGCCAGCATTGTCCAGAAACGCTCAAGTGTTTGTGCCGGAATCCTCGGCCCCAATTGCGGAATATCGCGCTCCAGATACGTTCTGATAAAGTCGCGCCGCCAGTCTATACTTTGGCTATCGGATCCTGCCAGCAGGCTTTCGGGAAATCCGCCGCGTAACCATAACTGGTTGATCGCTGCACTATCGTTTCCTGCAAACTCTAATGCATCAATGCCATACAGTTCCAGATAGGCGATACGACCGGCTAATGATTCCCCCGATTGTTGTAACAAATCCATCGAAGCAGACCCAAGAAAAAGGAACAATCCAGCTTTATGACCTTTACGGCATTCTCTGTCAATAATGCCACGTAGCGGCGCAAATATCTCCGGTGTCCGATGTACTTCGTCCAGTATAATCAGACGGGTGCTGTTTTCGGCATGAAAATTAGCAATGTCCCGAACTTTTGCAGCATCAAGACTATTTTCAAGGTCAAGATAAATTGCAGGCATCTGTTCAGACAGATTCAGAGCAATCGTTGTTTTGCCAACCTGACGTGGCCCCATCAGCGCAACCGACGGACTGCGTCCTAAAGCCTTTTGGATTTGAGTTTCTAAGCGTCGCTTTATCATCCATGCAAATTTAACATTAAATATTAAAATTACAAGGTTAAAAGAAGATTTGTCAATTTTATGGCTATTTCCTTGATGGCAACCCCACTGGTCGCAACGGCTCATTCCTTACTTGCATATTTTAGAAAATCTAAATTTTTTAGAAATTCTAAAATAAATTGTACCTTCATTTTGAAAACAATCCAATGGTAGTTATCAGCTACGCTATTATAAGGGATTTCATAGATGAAAACTCACAGGCAAAGGATGTCATGAATAACTGGTATCGGACTGCCGAAAAAGCCGACTGGAGCAATTTTCATGAGATTAAGACTATGTTTAGTAACTCAGTTGATGCCATAGGAAACGATAGATTTGTATTCAATGTGGGAGGTGGTAATTACAGAATTATAGCACTGATTTTTTTTGATGTTCGCACATTGTATATCCGGTTTGTAGGATGGCACGCTGAATACGATAAATTGAAAAATGCTTCGACTATTTGAAAATAAATTGATTATGAATATTGTAAAGCCCTTGAATACCAAAGACAAAAGAAAAACAATAAATATTGCCTCTGAAACCGATTACAATTCGGTAATGGCAAAAATAGATAAACTCATGGCTAAGGGCAGCGCAAACGTAACCAAAAACGAGCTTGCCGAAATCCGTAGCCTTGCCCTTAAGGCACAGGCTTACGAGAAGAAAAAATACATTATCGAACCGCCAACAACCCTCGCAGGCATAATCGAAATGAAAATGTATGATATGAAATTACGACAAACGCAACTGGCAAAGAAACTACATATCAGCGATACTAAATTATCCCTCATTATGAGCGGAAAACAAAAACCGGATATTTCTTTCCTGAAAGCCGTCCATAAGGAATTGCAAATAGATGCTAATCTTTTGCTTGAAGCAGTTTAATATAGCTCTGCATTCGTCCTCATTTGCAACAGCCTACCACACTGGTCGCAGCGTCTCGCTGCGTCCTGCCATACCGAAGCGTCCCACTTCTGAAAAACACCTGCATCCCCAGGGGGTTTCGTTTTATCTATATTTTCGCTGATACCTGCCGAAAAAAAATTTTTGTACTAATTTATCATAGATATTGGTATAACTTGTCATCGCCCCGTCAGTGTGTGAGAGGTTTGTAGCACAAGATATTACCCCCCGGTTACACGCGCCCTGTAGGTGGCGCAACCTATTCACGTTAGATGAGCTTGTGGATACACGTTTTGGGAATCAGGAGATTCCTGGCCACCATGACGTAGACGGAGTCTACGTCAAACGACTCTTTTATTTTTAGAAATATATGGGGAACAGGGCACATCGGCTAACTGTCATACTTGGAATAGATATCTCTAAGAAAATAGCTTCCTTGTCTGAACATATTGTTGCATTCATGAGCGCACATTTCGATATAAAAAGCGCGTTGCGTATCACTTTTCAGATACATAATACGCTTTACCTGCGTCCAGTTCAATTGTCTCCGCACTGCGGAAACAATCTCATCCCCGGTAAAAGTCTCCGCAACGCGGAGACAATGCCGCAATGATTTGTCAGACCACCCTTTACCATACATTTCTGTAAGCCTGTTTGCCAATTGCAATACTGTTTCTTCTCTGTAAGCACCCCTTTTACCAAGCAAAACTTCATCATTAATGCGAACGCCGATACGCCAGTAAAGCATAGTTAATTCAGCATTCACCGCTACCGCTACCCGTTGCCGGGCGGCATCAATAAGTTGGGTTACATCCGTAACGAGGTTATCGAAAACCTGTTATTTGTTTTCCATAATGATCGCAATATAAAAATGATTTTTGGAAACACGAATTGCATTCAGTAGGTATAAATTGTATTAAACAAATATTTCAATCAAATTGTGTACACAGTGAGTACACAATTTACATTAAATAAAACTTACAATGACAGGTTCTTTGGTCGGACTTTCATTCGGCTGTGCTTATAATGACAGATGCCCCGAACGTACAAGCGAGCGTGGCAACGGACGGTGATAGTAGCAGAACAGCTAAGTACATAGGGGTAGCAGGAATTCTATTCAGCTTCGTTCGACACTTCAGGAGATTTCTCTCTTCGTTCCGTTTCACTCCACTTCGTTCGAAATGACGGCTTCGGTCGAAATGACGAGCAAAACAAAAAGAAACTTTTGTATTTTTAGAACAATAAAGAAAATCATATACACCAATGCCAAAAAAAAGTATAATAAAAAAAAATACCGCACCTGTCCGGCCAACTCCTGCTTCTTACATTAATCTGAAGATGGGTTTGCTGGCGGGGGCTATAGCTATTTTTACCTTGTTCTCTTTTTCACCTGTCCTCAAAAACAGTTTTATCAACTGGGATGACAATGCCTATGTATTCGAAAACAAACACCTTGATAAACCACTTTCTGAATCGGCGACATACTTTTTCGGTCCTCATTATTTCATCGGCAACTATATTCCTCTGACGATGATTGCCTACGCACTGGAATACCACTCGGCCGGTCTGGAGCCAAAATTCTTTCATTCGGTTAATATTCTTATCCATTTATTAAATGTGATCCTTGTCTTCTGGTTTATTTATTTACTGAGTGGAAAGAAGCCGCTGGTAGCCACGCTGGTAGCCCTGTTCTTTGGTATCCACCCGATGCATGTAGAATCTGTTGCCTGGGTTGCTGAGTTAAAAGATGTGCTGTTTACCTTCTTCTTTATTCCAGGCTTAATAGCCTACTATAAATACCTGGAAAGGAAAACGAATGATCAGTATATCACGAAACCAGAAACGAAAGAACAGGCCCCGGTAAAGAAAACCGATGTTTACAAACCGCTGGGGCTTGCCTTATTGCTCTTTGTTCTTTCTATCCTGTCAAAACCTGCTGCTGTTACTTTCCCGGTTGTTTTATTATTAATTGACTTTTATAACAGGCGCAAATTTGATAAATGGGTTTACCTGGAAAAAGCACCCTTCTTCCTGTTATCTGTTATTTTCGGAATCGTTGCCGTTAAGGCGCAGCAGGCCGACCGCCTGCTGCACGATTATTATCCCTTATACCAGCGGTTTTTCTTTGCCTGCCATTCCCTGACCGACTACCTGATAAAATTGTTCTTCCCCTTCAACCTGTCCATTTTCTATCCTTACCCGCAGACGGTAAACGGACGCCTGCCTTACTTTTATTACGTTGCGCCTGCTATTGTGATACTGCTGTTTTATGGCGTCTACCGGTCATTAAAATCTGGCCGGTTAATCGCTTTCGGGGCATTGTTCTTTTTTGCAAATATTATACTTATCCTTCAGCTCCTATCCATTGGCGACGCCATCATGGCCGACCGTTATACCTATATTCCATACATCGGTTTGTTTTTTATTATTGCCATGGGGTTCGACCGGCTTTACAACAGCCAAAAATTTAAAGCCTACCGGTCTGTTGCCACCGGGTTAATTATCCTGCTTGCAATTACAAGTTCTTACTTCACCTATGCACGCTGCGGGGTATGGGAAAACAACGATAGCATTGCAAACGACTTAATTGAAAAATTCCCCAACGACCGTCTTGTACTCAATAACAAAGCCTATTTATTGTTTGAAGAGAAAAGGTATGAAGAGTCCATCCGGCTTTTCAACAAGGCTATACAGGTAAGACCGGATTATATAATGGCCTACATCAACCTTATTAATTCCTATATCGCTTTGAACAATTATGATCATGCCTTAAAAACCGCCGATACCGCGTTGACGTATGCACCTAAAGACTTTAACCTGCTAACTACTAAAGGGTATTTACTTTTCAGACAAAATAAGTACACAGAAGCAATAGGTTTTTTAAAAGATGCAATACGCATAAAAAATGACAACATAAACTCCTACCTATGCCTTGCCGAGTGCTACTACGTTTTGCATGATTATACCACTGAACTTTCAACCCTTGAGGCCGGGCTAAAGCAGGAACCCGATAACTACATTTTACTGAATAACAAGGGCTATACCCTGTTCGTTATGAAAAGGTATGAAGAAGCGCTCGGGTATTTTAAAGCAAGTCTGAAAATAAAACCTGATTACCGCATAGCGTTAGTAAATTTATCAGACTGCAACAAAGCCATCACTGATTCAATACAAAAGAAGAATTGAGGAACGGAACAAACTACGCATTATATTTCGCCCTTTCAGGCAATGTCATTGACTTAAGGATTTTGGTATTTCCCATACCACATTCAACCCTTTCCGGGTTGGACCATGTTATTGTTTCACCGGCGGCTATTCATATTGAAGCCCTTCAGGCTTCCTTAAGACAGTGACATTGCCACCTTAAGCATAAATAATAGCGTATCAATTCTTATTTGGTATCCGCTTCAAAGTCTCGAGTAAATACCCCCAGAACTTCTGAACCGAGGAAATCTGGGCGCACTCATCCGGAGAATGAGCGCCATTGATATTCGGCCCGAAAGAGATCATTTGCATATCATGATAATTGGTCCCGAGTATCCCGCATTCCAATCCGGCATGCACTGCATTTACATGTGCCTCGCCATGAAACAATTCTTTATAAAGATCAGACATAAGTTTCACTATCGGCGCATCCGGCTTAGGTTGCCATCCTGGATAATCACCACTGAAATCAGGGGTGGAGTCCATCAATTCAAAGGCGCTGGCAATTGCTGCCGAGAGGTCAGTTTTTTCAGAATCCACAGAGCTTCGCGTCAGGCACTGTATACTATATGCGCCATCGGCAACCAATACGCGCGCCACATTATTTGAGCTTTGCACCAGTCCGTTAATTTCCGGGCTCATGCGGTAAATACCATTGGGGCAGGCATAAACCGCACGTAATAACTTTTGCTGAAACACAGTATCAATAACCTTTTCAGGCATACCTGCACTTTCAATGGTAATATTCAGATTAGGGTCTGTTACCTTATATTCCTCTTTTAAAATCTTAGCCAATGACACCACTGAGTCTTTCACCTGCGCTGCCTTCTTTTCATCAGCAACTATCACCGCCACCGACTCGCGCGGGATAGCATTTCGCAAACTTCCGCCGTTTATACTTGCTATTTCAATACCAGATTCTTTCGTCAGATTCAGCAGTATCCTGTTCATCAGTTTATTGGCATTGCCCCTGCCCAAATGAATTTCAGCGCCTGAATGCCCGCCGGTAAGTCCCTTAACTGCAATGGTGAGTGAGGTATTATTTCCCGGCGGTACCTGGTTGTATTTTCCGGTTGAGGTAATATCAATGCCACCTGCACATCCTATTGTCAGTTCATTATCAGCCTCTGTATCCAGGTTCAGCAATATTTTGCCGGAAAGTAGTGCTCCTGCTAATGATTTTGCCCCTGTCATTCCTGTTTCTTCGTCAATAGTAAAAAGGGCTTCAATAGCGGGGTGCGGAATATCAGCGGAAGCCAGTAAAGACATAATAGAGGCAACACCGATTCCATTATCTGCTCCGAGTGTAGTCCCTTTTGCCCTTACCCAGTCACCATCCACATACATTTCTATGCCCTGTTTATCAAAGTCGAATGTTGTGTCGCTATTCTTTTGGTGCACCATATCCAGGTGGCTTTGTAATACTATGGTTTGCCGGTCTTCCATACCAACAGAAGCAGGCTTTTTAATAATAACATTCCCAACACTATCCACAGAAGTAGCCAGATTCAGCCCTTCCCCGAATGCTTTCATAAAGGCGGTAACCCTTTCTTCTTTTTTGGATGGGCGGGGAACTGCATTCAGGTCTGCAAAATGGTTCCATAAAACTATAGGTTCTAAAATTCTTATCTGTTCATTCATATTTTGGGAGTTTCAAAGTTCTAAAGTAAGAAGTTTTAGGTTGCTATGTATATGGCCATCCTTAATCCGGATCATTTACACAAAAAAGCCTGACCTATGAGATGAAGCATTTGCGGATTGAATGGGGGACAAATTTCGAACTTTATTGCTGAGGACTTGAAGGCGATTAATGATCAACAGCAATTTTAAATCACTGTTGTCCGAGAAAATTATTGAGAAATTAGTCGTATAAAAAGGGGGCGATATGCCCCCTTTGTTGTTTATTTGTCTTACCACAGATTAATATACAACATGAACAAAAGTAGCAATTTTGTCGGACAGCACATTTT
>CAIMDZ010000193.1 GCA_903839875.1 uncultured Bacteroidota bacterium | reverse complement strand
GTGGTGCGGCCAAACGCGGTGATATTCCTGCCTGATTCTGTGAGTTTATATCCGGGAGAATCATACCAGATTGAACCGGTAACCAACTGCACTTATTTCTTATGGTATCCTCCTGCCGGACTGGATTATTACAAGATATCGAATCCTGTTGCAACCCCGGTGGTTAATACAAAATATATAGTAACCGCCTCGACAGAGTGGGGCTGCAAAACTGTAGATTCCATCAGCCTATACGTGGATGAAACAGTACTTGCAATACCGAATGCATTCACTCCGGGAGCGGGAGTAAATAATTTCCTGTATTTAATTAAAAGAGGAACAGCAACCTTAAACTACCTGCGTATCTGGAACAGGTGGGGCAATATGGTTTTCGAAACGACTAATGTTGATGAGGGCTGGGATGGAAAGTATAAGGGAGTTCCGCAACCGTTTGGTGTGTATGTATACCAGTTGGAAGCAGTAACGAATTCAGGCCACCGCTTTACGAAGCATGGCAATGTGACGCTTATAAGGTAGGAGAAAATATTGCTTTTCCTTCTCTGATGGGTATCTAAAAAACAGAGCTGAATGTTAGGCCTACCGGCTACCAGCAGGCAGGGCAGGTCAGGGTACCGAAGCCGTAAATTCACTTCCCGGCAGTAATTTTTCCTAATCTTAAATTTGCTACTTTTGCATAGCATGATGACCAAAGAACAGCATATTGCCCATTGGTTGAATACTTCTGAAGAAGATGAGATAACCATGCAATCGCTGTTTTAAGGACGGGCGATATACCCACAGTTTGTTTTTCGGGCACCTGTATTTAGAGAAAATTTGCAAAGCGTTATGGGTAAAGAATAATAGTGGAAATACACCCCCGTTTATACATAACCTGGTGAAATTATTACCCAAAGAAGATATAGGATTATCTGAAAGCGACATATCATTTCTAGATGATTTAAATGATTATCAGTTATCCGGGAGGTACCCTGATTATACGAATGAATTGAAAAAACAAACAACAAAAGATTATACAGACTACTGCATCAACTATATTAAAAGAATCAGCGAATGTTTACGAAAAAAGATTTGAGACAGTATATAGCAGATTACATAGCCGAATGTAACAAGCTTGGAGTACATTTTAAGAAAGTGATCCTCTTTGGCTCTAATGCCCGTAATACTCCTCACGAATGGAGTGATGTTGACCTTGCCCTTGTTTCAGACAATTTTACAGGAATGAGATTAGAGGACAGGCATAAAATATCACGGGCAAACATAAAATTCGTTGATATTGAACCGCATATATTTACTACTGCTTATTTTGAAGAAGGAGACCCTTTTATTGAAGAAATAATAAAAACGGGTAAGGAAATAAAATTAAAACAGAGTAACTAAACACCATCCAAATTTATTAACCCATTATTTATGACAGGAGGCGAATTGTGGCGGACTGCAACTTCCAAGCCCGGACAATAACAATTTTCCTTACTATCCCCATTTCCCGTACTTTTGCACCTCAATTACTACACTTATATGATAACAAAAGAAGCTGTATTGACGGCATTGAGCGAGGTGCAGGAACCGGACCTGGGGAAGGACCTGGTGACGCTGAATATGATCAGTGACATAGAGATTGACGGGAAAAATGTTTCTTTTACCGTAATGCTTACCACGCCTGCTTGTCCGCTGAAGGATATGATAGAGAAAGCGTGTGTGAATGCCATCCGTATACTGGTTGACAAGGAGGCGGTTGTAAAAGTTAAAATGGACTCGAATGTCACCAACAACCGGAAGGATAATAAGTCAATGCTTCCCGGCGTTAAAAATATTATTGTGGTGGCATCGGGTAAGGGCGGCGTGGGCAAATCTACGGTGGCTGTGAACCTCGCTATAGGGTTGGCACAGGAAGGGGCCTCTGTCGGGCTGCTGGATGCGGATATTTATGGCCCGTCGGTGCCGATGATGCTGGGCATGCGTGATGAGCGGCCCAAAATGATATATATGGGGGAAAACGGGATGATTGTTCCGCTGGAGCGATATGGTATTAAGGCTATGTCAATAGGGTTGCTGATAGATGAAAAACAGGCAGTGGTATGGCGGGGGCCGCAGGCCAGCGCGGCGCTAAGGCAATTCATAACAGATGTGTACTGGCAGGAACTGGATTACCTGGTTATTGACATGCCGCCGGGAACCGGGGATATAGCCCTGACACTGGTTCAGACAGTGCCTATAACAGGCGCTGTGATTGTATCAACCCCTCAGGCGGTAGCTGCTGCAGACGCCAAAAAAGCTATTATGATGTTCAAACAACCGGCGATCAATGTGCCGATACTCGGAATTGTTGAAAATATGGCTTATTTTACGCCGCAGGAACTACCTGACAATAAATATTATATCTTCGGGCGGGGTGGAGCAAGGCAAATGGCAGAACAATTTGAATTGCCTTTCCTGGGAGAAATACCTATAGTGCAGGGGATACGTGAGGGTGGAGATAAAGGGGTTCCGGCTGTGGTGGATGATGAACCGGTGGCACGGGAAGCGTTCATAACGCTGGCAAAGAAAGTAGCGCAGAACATAGCGATACGCAATGCCAACCTGGAGCCAACTAAGGTGGTGGAGATGATGAATTGATAATTTTTAAAACAACAAAATAAATATTATGACACGTATTTTGTCCGCTTTGTTCATGATAATGTTTCTGCAGCCGGCTTTTGCGCAACGAAAGTACAATAAGACAGCAGACGACCAGTTACAGATATACATGGTAATGGTGCAGGGTGGAAGTTTCGACCTGGGCAGTGATGACGAAGCAGCTGACAGGAAACCAGCACATACTGTAAAGCTGAAGGATTATTTCATAAGCGCTTACGAGGTGACCCAGCTGCAGTGGCGGACGATTATGGGTACCAACCCTTCGCTGTATATATGTGACGAATGCCCTGTGTGTAATGTAAACTATACTGATGCGCTTTCATACATTGAAAAACTGAATACCCGTACCGGCAAGCATTACCGTCTGCCCACAGAGGCTGAATGGGAATATGCCGCACGTGGCGGTAAAAATGAGGAACTGGTAAGATCCAGCCATAGTGTAGCACCGGGTGGTGTTAATGAATTTATGGTTATCAACCATGGTTCAAGGGTTCCGGAAAAAACAAAAGACGGTAAGCGGTACAGCGGCAAAAAACTGGCAGGCGATGTGGCATGGTACGCGCGCAATTCTGAAGACCATGTTCACCCCGTGGGCAGGAAGAAACCTAATGAACTGGGCTTGTACGACATGTGTGGCAATGTGGAAGAATGGTGTGCAGATTTTTATGCCACATCTTACGGCAGCAAAGGTACAGCCGAAGACCCGAAGGGACCTTCTTCGGGCAGGTCGCATGTAATTCGTGGCGGATCGTACAAACTGAATGCAGATGAAGTGGGTGTAACCCGCAGGGCCGCCTACCTGCCGGACACGAGGAGTATTTCGCTGGGTTTCAGGCTGGCACAGGATAAGTAAGTAAGCATTCCCCAATAATAATACCGGGTGTAGCATGAAGGTGCTGCGCCCGGTATTTTTTATTGAAATTCATCATGTCTTTCAGATTATTTTTTTTGTAAAAACTCAATCCATACTTCCTGTACAGTTCCTTTCAATACCATTACCAGTCAGCAAAATTTGACAGGTCATTTACTCAAAACAGAAATAGCACCATAAGAGCCAAATGCTCTTATGGTGCTACCCTATGAAGAATAATTCTTTTGAGAAAAGATAAATTGAAATAAAAAAGGAAGGGGCCTTTCTTATTGCGCCAGTTCCTCTGCAACAACCGGTACAACAACCCTGCTATACCTGAAGACACGATTTGGGTTAAGCAACTTGTAACGTGCGCCAAGTGTCATTTGTACGGTGAGATTAAAATCATAAAGCACAAAAGCATCCGGTGTTAACTGGACAATGAATGTACGTAGCCATGACATAGGCTTCATCACCTTTATCTGCCAGTTGCCAAGTTGTACGTTCCTTACCAGTTGGAAGGTCGTTTTAACAGGTTTTGAATCTGTAATTACGGTCATATCATTGCCATTGATCTCAATAATATGTTCATCGTTGCCAAGTTTCCAGGTACCTTGTAGCTGCTCCATTAACGCACTCAGTTCTATCTGCATCGGTTCTTGTATTTGTGTGGTGAACTGCAAAGGTCGCATTTTTAGCTGTCAATACGTAATATATTTTATTAATAGGCAGGTTCATGTCCTTTTTTAAATTTTCAGAACAAGAATCCTATTACTCCTATAGGCTAAAATGTTATGGTTTCACTGATAAAAGGGACAATACATATTTTCTATCATTCAAAGATGAATTCAGTGTTTGAAACCTGCCTTTGCTGAATATTAGCTATTCGTTAAAATGGCTTATTATAAAATAAATAAGCAGGTTGAGAATTAGCAAATTTTCTCTTTAAAAAATTTTCTGGAAATTCAATAAAAAGTCGTTTTTTTTAATTAGGAAAATATATATTCACAGATTATTACGTCTTTTATTTACTTTTAAACTTACAAAATTTTTGTTTAATGAAGTCCTTACGTTTAATTGCTATTTTATTTTTTGTTGTTTTTTTAGTTTCAACAAAAACTTATTGCCAGGTTGAAATAATTACGACCTATGCTGGTACCGGTACAGGTTCTTATACAGGTGACGGTGGGCAATGCGCCACTGCTACTATGAATACCCCTTACATGATCAACTTTGATGGTTCTGGGAATTTATTCATTTGCGATAATGCGAACAACCGTGTCAGAAAAATAAACACTGCCACAGGTGTTATTTCATTGGTAGCAGGTGGTGGAACAACCGGTACAGGTGGAGATGGCAGCGCTGCAACTGCTGCCGGCGTTCAATTTGGCGTAGGTGGTACTGGCCCTGGTCTTGCGGGCGTTGCTGTTGATGCTTCAGGTAATATTTATATCAGTGATGGTACAAACAATAAGATCAGAAAAGTGGATGGAGCTACTGGCATCATATCTACTTACGCTGGTACGGGAACAGCTGGTGCGTTAGGTGATGGGGGATCCTGTGCAACTGCACAATTAAATCAACCAAGAGGGCTTGTTATTGATGGTTCAGGAAATTTATTTATCGCAGACGCTACTAACAATAAAGTTAGAAAGATAGTTTTATCTACCGGCATAATCACTACGGTGGCCGGCACTGGAACTGCAGGGGCTACAGGTGATGAAGCCGCAGCAACTGCCGCTTTGTTAAGCAGTCCGAGAGGTGTCTGTGTTGATGCCGCGGGAAATATTTACATAGCTGATCGCCAAAATAATAAGATCAGAATGGTAACGGCCAGCACGGGATTTATTTCTACCTATGCCGGCAACGGTACGGGTGGATTTGCAGGAGATGGTGGCGCTGCAGCTACATGTCAGATCAATAGGCCTTCGGATGTTAAAATAGACGCTGTTGGAAACCTTTTTATTGCTGATAATAGTAATACACGTGTTAGAATGGTTAATGCTTCAGGTATTATTACCACAGTAGCTGGTACGGGTGGGTTTGGCGGAGCCGCGGGCGATGGCGGCCCCGCAACAGCAGCTGCTGTTAGGGTCGCTCCTATTTCAATTACGCTTATTGACGCGAACCATTACTTCATTTCAGACCAGACAAATAATCGTATCCGTTACGTAAAGCCGAACAGTAAACCGTATTTTTCAGGTGGGTCGCCGCTTGGGATCACTGTCTGTGAGAACTCGATTGGAGATAGTCTTAATGCCCTTCTGGCTGTCAGGGACTCCGACATACAACAAACATTAACATGGAGTGTCTTCACAACTCCGTTGAACGGAACCCTCGGCGGAGCTAATACGGCTGCTTCTAACGCAGGCCTTGTTACACCTGTTGGTTTATACTATACGCCAAATACCGGCTATATCGGACTCGATAGTTTTAAAATGAAAATAAAGGACGGATACGACTCTTCTATTGTCTCAGTGATTGTCACAGTTAACGGTGTTCCAACTGTTTTGCCGATCACAGGCACAACAAATGTTTGCGTTGCCGGCAATATTACTTTATCAGATGCAACCGCCGGAGGTACATGGACGGCAACAAATGCAAATGCTATAGTTGCTGCAGGTGTTGTTACCGGGGTTTCTGGTGGGCGAGATACTATTAAATATGCTGTTACAAATGCCTGCGGAACTACTACCGTATCTTACCCTATAACTGTAAATACCGTGCCTGCAACACCCCCTGCTATTTCGGGCCCATCATCAGTATGTACTGGTTTTGGTATTTCCCTTACCGATGCAACTTCGGGTGGCGTTTGGTCCAGCAGCGCATCGGGTATTGCCTCTGTTGGTTCTTTATCAGGTAGTATTTCGGGCGTGGTAACGGGCGTCGCAAACATAACCTACACTGTCACTAATGCGTGTGGCAGTTCTTTTGTTTTAGCGCCGGTTACGGTTAATACCACACCCGGGGCAATATCCGGATCGGCGGTATCTTGTGTAGGTGCTTCAAATACTTTAACCGATCTGCCTGGAGGTGGTACCTGGACAAGCACTGCTACCACGATAGCAACAGTTGGCTCTTCGTCCGGCAGTGTTACTGGAGTTGCAATCGGAACTACGACTATTTCCTATACATTAGGCACCGGTTGCTTCGCAACATTAGTTGTAACAGTAAATGCACCTCCTGGCACTATAACCGGTACGACAAGTGTCTGCGTGGGAGCTAATACTACTCTTATTGATGCAGGTGGTGGTACATGGACCTCAGGGTCCACCGCCATCGCCACTATTGGGTCTTTGACGGGTGTTGTTACAGGACTTGCTCCCGGAACATCTTTGATCACTTATGCAATCGGATCATGTACTATAAGTACTACGGTTTCAGTAAACGCTCTTCCAGCTACAATAACTCCGGCAGGGGCAGTGGCTGTTTGCATTGGGGCAACCGCAACATTTGCTGATGCCAGTCCGGGTGGAACATGGAGTAGTGGAACTCCAGCGGTCGCGTCAGTAGGCACGGGTGGGATTGTTACCGGCCTTTTAGCAGGTACGTCTGCGATCTCGTATACAAGTGCGGCAGGTTGTTCGTCAACAAAAACTATCACTGTAAATATTACACCCGCAGCAATCTCTCCTTCATCTGCAACGGTTTGTACCGGCAACACAGTAACCTTGACCGAATCCGTTGGAGGTGGAATTTGGTCAAGCAGCGCTCCGGGTGTGGCTTCTGTTACAGGCGGTATTATAACAGGTGTAACCGTGGGTACGGCATCAATTTTATATACTATTGGTTCTTGTTTCGCGACAGCGGCAATAACGGTCAATCTGTCACCCAACGCAGGTACTATAGTTGGTCCGACTACCGTTTGTGTTGGCCTGCCTGTTACCCTTACAGATGCTGCACCAGGCGGTGTTTGGAGCAGCAGTAATACAGCTGTTGCTGCTGTAGGCTCAACCGGTATAGTTTCAGGGGTTAGCGTAGGCGCTGCACTAATATCTTATTCTGTAACAAATGGATGTGGTACTGCTTTAGCAACGGCGACAATAACTACCGGGCTTCCCGCTAGTCCGGGTAGTATTTCCGGAGTAGCAATGATATGTGCGGGTACCTATACAATGATGACAGACGCAGTATCTGGCGGTGTTTGGAGTGTTACTAATTCCTCGGCAAGCATCCTAACCACAGGGTTGGTTACAGGAATTGTTCCCGGTATTGATACGGTTTTGTATACCGTTACCAATACGTGTGGCTCTGTTTCGACTATGCACATAATAAATATAGGCGCTTATCTGACTGCGGGAACAATCACAGGCCTGGGAACGGTTTGTGCAGGCTCGAACATCACATTGACCGATCTCGCTCCGGGTGGCGTTTGGAGCAGCAGCAGTATAGCTATTGCTACTGTTGTTGGAGGAATAGTTCATGGCGTATCGGGAGGTACAGCTACAATATCGTATACAGTAAGCAGCGCCTGCGGTTCAGCTTCTGCTACCAAGGTAGTGAGTGTAACTCCGACGCCAAATGCCGGCAGTATTGTTGGCCCTGCATCAATTTGTGCAGGCAATGTTATCACTTATACAAATGCAGTATCGGGCGGCACATGGAGTCTGAGTAACACAATCATTGCTACAATAAACAGTTTTGGTATGCTGACCGCTATCACACCCGGTGTTGATACGATTAAATATACATTTACCAATGCCTGCGGTACTGCCGTTGCAACCAAGGTAATTACCATTGGAGCATTCCTTACTGCAGGTGCCATTTCAGGCCCATCCAGTGTTTGTGCCGGTTCGGCTATCACGCTTACAGATCCTGCAACAGGCGGTGTATGGAGCAGCAGCAACGCACATGCTACTAATATAGGAGGAGTTGTCACTGGTGTTTCAGCAGGTGTAGATACCATATTATATACAGTTACGGCAGCTTGCGGTTCAGCAGTTGCAACCCATCCGGTTACCGTGAACGCTCTTCCAAATGCAGGCAGTATAACGGGGCCTTCAACTATTTGTATCGGAACACCGGTTACTTTTACAGATGCCTCTTCCGGTGGTGTTTGGAGTTTGACCAATGCGCATGCCACCGTTATTCTTGGCGGCGTTGTAACTCCGGTTTCTGCCGGAACTGATACCCTCAAATATACAGTCACTAACGGATGCGGTACGGCAAGTACAACTCTGATCCTCACTATTGGAACTTCAGTTTCTGCTGGTGCAATATCAGGTCCCGGCCTTGTATGTATCGGTTCAGCTATCACGCTTACCGATGGTGTTGCAGGCGGTGTCTGGAGCGCAAGTAATAGCAATGCTACTGTAACCGGTGCAGGTGTGGTTACAGGGGTTGCCACAGGTATAGATACAATAAAATATACAGTAACAAATAGTTGCGGTACCGCTTTCGCTACGGCAACAGTTAATGTAAGTCCTGCGCCCAATGCGGGTTCCATTACCGGTACTTCAATCATATGTATGGGTACACTTACCACTTATTCAGATGCTGCTACGGGGGGTGTATGGTTATTGAGCAATGCCCATGCCACAGTTACCGGCGGAGGAGTGGTTACTGCAGTTTCTGCCGGCACTGATACACTCAGCTATACCGTCACTAATGGTTGCGGCACAGCAACAGCTACCCTGGTACTAACCATAGGCTCTACTGTTTCTGCAGGTACTATTTCAGGTCCCGGTGCGGTGTGTATCGGTTCTGCCATTACGCTTACCGACGGTGCCGGTGGTGGTGTATGGAGCAGCAGTAATTCACACGCTACTGTTACCGGAGCAGGTGTCGTTACCGGTGTTACATCCGGAACAGATACTATCAGATATACGGTTACCAACAGTTGCGGCACAGCAATTGCAACGGCAACAGTTACCGTGAGTGCAGCGCCTGTGGCAGGCACCATTGTCGGACCTGCAACGCAGTGTGTGGGTGGCTTTACAATATATACAGATGCAGCCCCCGGAGGCATATGGAGCGTTACCAATGGCTCAGCTACCATAACGAGTTTAGGTGTGCTCACTGCTGTTTCTACCGGTACCGATACGATTGTGTATACAGTAACTAACGGATGCGGTTCGGCCGTTGCTACGAAAGTAGTAACGATCAGTGGTGCAATTACCGCAGGGACGATCAGCGGACCTTCTTCAATTTGTATTGGTACACCCATCACATTAACAGATGGTGTTGCAGGCGGGGTATGGAGCCAAAGTAACGCACATGCGGTCATAAACATATTGGGTGTTGTCACAGGTCTCACAGTAGGTACGGATACCATTTCCTATACTGTTACCAATAGTTGCGGCACTGCCGTTGCCACTTATATTGTTACGATTGGTTCGTCAACCGGTGCAGGGATCATTTCAGGCCCATCGGCTGTATGTGTTGGTTCACTCATCACAATGACCGAAACAGTAGGCGGAGGTGCATGGAGCAGCAGTAATACAAATGCTACTATCACAACAGGTGGTGTAGTTACAGGAATAACACCCGGTATTGATACCATCAGTTATACCATCACCAATGCCTGTGGTATTGTTTCAACCACTAAAATTATTTCTGTAGATATGCTTGCAGGTGCGGGTAGTATTACCGGTGCAGGTGGTGTTTGTGTAGGTTCTTCTATCACATTAACCGACGGTGCAGGTGGTGGTGTATGGAGCAGCAGTAATACAAGCGCGTCAGTAACAGGCGCGGGCATAGTGACCGGGCTTGCTGCCGGTATTGACACAATATCCTATACAGTTACCAACAGTTGCGGCTCTGCAGTAGCAACCCATATTGTTAATGTCAATTCAGCTACGGGCGCGGGAGTGATATCCGGTCCTTCGGTAGTTTGTGTCAGTTCCCTTATCACATTAACCGAAACTGTTGGAGGCGGAGCATGGAGCAGCAGCAATACCAATGCGACCATTACAACCGGCGGAGTAGTTACAGGCATTACTCCCGGAACGGATACTATCAGTTACACTATCACAAATGCATGTGGTATAGTATCTACTACAAAAGTAATTACGATAAGCACTACACCTTTTACAGGGCCTGTTAGCGGTCCCACTGTTGTATGTATAGCATCCGGTATTATTTTAACTGATCCAACCCCTGGTGGAACCTGGAGCAGTAGTAATGCAAATGCTACAGTTGGTTCATTGAGCGGCCTGGTTACAGGTGTTGCCACAGGCACTGATGTGATCACCTACACTGTTACCAACTCATGCGGAACAGCGACGGCAACATCGAATATTACCATCAGTCCTTTGCCGTTTGCAGGTACTATTACCGGTCCTGACACAGTTTGTGCCGGATCAGCAATTACTTTAACTGATGGAGTGCCAGGCGGCCTGTGGAGCAGCGGTAACCCGAATGCTACTGTAAGCGGCCCTGGTGTTGTTACCGGTATCAGCGCAGGTACAGCGCCAATCTCTTATACGGTAACCAATAGTTGTGGTACAGTTTCAGCAGTCAAAATTGTTACCGTTCTTGATCGTCTCACTTCAGGGTTAATTACCGGTCCTTCCAGCGTTTGTATCGGATCAGGTATTACACTCACAGACCCTGTACCAGGCGGCGTATGGCTCAGCAGCAATTCTACTGCCATCATAGTTGGGCCTGGAATTGTTGATGGAGTAAGTATCGGAATTGATACGATCTCTTATAGTGTTTCCGGCTATTGCGGCTCCAGTGTTTCAACCAAGGTAATATCAGTGAACCCTTTGCCATTTGCAGCGCCTATCACAGGCCCGTCTTCACAGGGAGTCGGTACATCGGTGACCTTATCTGATGCTGTGCCTGGTGGCGTCTGGACAAGCAGTACCACTTCTGTTGCTACTATTAGTGTTGGTGCCGGGGTTGTATACGGAGTAAGTGCAGGCGTTACAACCATCACATATACAGTCACAAATAGTTTTGGTTGCCCGGCCAGTGTAACAGCGCCGCACACTGTGTTGCTGACAGGAATGCCGGTAACATTAATTCCGACAAATGTTTGTGCAGGGTCAAATGTTACATTGGTTAGTTCAGGCCCTTCAGGCTCATGGAGTAGTAATAATACCGATATTGCCCGTGTGAGTGAGTTCGGGGTGGTAACCGGAGTTAATGCTGGTAGTGCAGAGGTAATTTACACAGTTCAGTCAGGCGGAGTAACTAACATGTCGGTTTTCAAAATTGTTGTTATTCCAATGCCGCAGGCAGGAACAATAACCGGAAATACTGAAGTTTTGGTTGGTGCAACAATTGATTTGGCTGATGGTATCAGTGGCGGTATATGGAGCAGTAGTAATACTGCAATAGCCGCTGTTTCAGGTGGTGCCGTTACGACTGTTGCAGAAGGCCGGGCCGATATCATCTATACTGTTACCAATGAATGTGGCATTGCAACAGCGATACACGCTATCAGGGTCAGCGCTCCGGTTGGTACCATTGTAAACAATGTTACGGAAGGGGTTGTGGAATTGAAAGTATTTCCTAATCCGAATAACGGAGTATTTACATTAGAACTGCAGTCTGGCAAAGAAGAGCCGATAGTAATTATGATCACTGATGTGAAAGGCAGGATTGTAAAGGAAATTACTTCAGAAACAAACAATTCGATGAACATAAAATTAGATGAAGCTGCAGGAATTTACATATTGAATGTAACTGCAGGAAACCGCAAGTACATACAAAAAGTGATCATCGAATAATTCAGTAAAGGATTAATTTGATTGAGGGTTGGGCATTTTGTCCAACCCTTATTGCTTATATAAGTTTATACATATTGCATGTGCCATTCCTAAGAGCAGCAACTACTTTCCTTTTGTATAGGTGGGCATTTTACAGTTCCATAGCTGCAAAAAACACAGCAATCACCCTGCTTTGGTTTTAGTCTTGTTTTACAGTTTTCACATTCGTAGAAATACATGCAGGCATCAACAGGCATTTCTTCCGTTTTCTTATGTCCGCAAACCGGGCAGGTAATTGTGGATTGTAATTCTATATTCATGCTATGAGGTAACAAATAATTTGTGTAATGGTATTGGCCTGCTATGTTACAGTTATATTTCTTTAAAAGCTGCAATACAGGAAGTTCTGTAAGTTACTGCTTTATGTCATCACGATACAAAAATTAACCAAGTCTTCTTTCCTATTGAGCGCTTTTCATTGGCTGCCTGCTTTCTGACAATTATCATAAATTATTGTGACTGGCATCATAACAAAGAATTTTTATCTTATACACCTTTACATTATGAAAGTGTACAAGGTACTCTTTGAAAACAATAAAGCTAATTCAGCAATACCTGCAAAGAATCTGCAGCATGGAGATATTGAATTTAAAATTGTACACAAAACACTTAACTGGCTGGCAATAGAATGCAACAATAAAAAAACAGCCATTGAAATTGCAGACCGCGTAGTGAAAACGATTTGGGGCGAGAAAAATATGAAGTAGAATAATAGGATTCCTGCGCGGGCTTACCACATAGCCAACTCTTATCAAAGCAATTAAACCATTCTTTCCCCGACATACTAAATTGGAATGACTTGAAATAAGGGATTATACACCTGTCGGAGCAACTTAAAGACTAAAAAAAATATATAAGAAAAACTGTCAATTGATATAGCCTGTCCCAACTCCCGGTCTTACGACTTTCGACTCACGACTCACGACTATAACGCATTCCCACAATTTTTTTTACCTTGCTACAGTTATAGTGACTGAAGAAGTAAGAGATGCGTCAATATTTTAACTGGAAGACATATTTAGCCCTGATGGCCCTCTTTATAGTGGGCGCGTCACTGTATTATACCAGTCAGTTGGCAGGCAAGCTTGCTGTAGAGGAAAAGAAAAAGGTAGAGGAGCTGGCCCATGCAGTTCGCACCTTGGTTTCCCAAAATTCCAATAGTCAGGAAACTACTTTTGCTACTAATATTATTGAACAAAATACATCAATACCGCTTATTATTACCACGGAGAAAGGCGAAATAGTTAGCTTTAACAACATAGATACCGCTCATTCGTTTGGTCACAGTAATATTGTTAAGGATAAGCTTGCTGAGTTCAAAAAAGAACATCAGGCCATAACAGCTGATTACCTCACAGGTAAGCAATTTATTTACTACGGCGACTCCGATCTGCTTACCCAATTACGATATTTTCCGTATGTGCAGTTAGCTATAATAGTCCTCTTCCTTGCAGTTGTTTTGTTCGCGCTCAGCGCGGCTCACCGCAGCCTGCAAAACCAGGTATGGGTGGGGCTTTCCAAAGAAACCGCACACCAGTTGGGCACGCCATTAAGCTCCATGGAGGCGTGGCTGGAGCTACTGAGGGATAATGAAGAAAATAACGATGCTGTCACCGAAATGCAAAAAGACCTCGACCGCCTGAAACTGGTGGCCGACCGCTTTAGCAAGGTAGGCAGCGCACCCCAGCTAAAGGAAGAAAACCTGGTAACGCAACTGGAAGGTATCGTAAATTACATGCAGCGGCGCGCCCCCAAGAAGGTGATAATTACATTAATCTCCAGAGAGCCTGACGTACCTGTAAATATCAGTGGCCCGCTGTTCGACTGGGTGATGGAAAACCTCATCCGCAACGCACTCGATGCCATGGCCGGGCAGGGCAAAATTGATATTACCATCACCAATACCCCGCAGCAGGTATATGTGGATGTGCAGGACAATGGAAAAGGCATCCCCAGCTACCAGGTGAAAAAGGTATTCGATCCCGGGTTCACCACCAAGAAAAGAGGGTGGGGCCTCGGGCTTTCCCTTTCCCGCCGTATAATTGAAAAATACCACCACGGTTCTATATTTGTAAAACAATCAGAAATAGGGAAAGGAACTACATTCAGGATAGTGCTTAGAAGATAAATAAAAATGAATTTGATGAATTTTTATAGGTAGTTATGCGGCCAGTCTGCATAATGTTGTTTGGCCAATTGGGTGTGCAATTAATCGGAAATAAATTAAATTTGCACCATTATGGCCTCCGCTCAAAAGAAACCGTCACTCATACCTGCAATGTTCACTATGAAGTGCCCAAGTTGCAGAAAGAGTACAGTATTTATAAACAAAAGTATGTTCCCACTTGGCGAATTAGTGATGTTGAAAGACGAATGCGAGGTGTGTGGTGAAAAACTGAAATCTGAAAAGAATAATGGAGGGGGGATTAATTACGCACTCACTATGATGCTTTTTTTCCTCAACCTCTTATGGTATTGGCCCATCTTCGGATTATCTTACAAAGATTACAGCGTATTCTATTATTTGGGCGTAAGCACGGTTGTCGTTCTATTAATGCAACCCTACCTCATGCGCCTCTCACGCATGATCTACCTTTATTTGTATATAGGGTTTGGCCACTCGCGCCGGGTTAAAAGGGAAGATGTTCCCCCCGGCTAACAAATAAGGCGGAAGCCAAAGCCCCCGCCTTCATGTTCATAGTGAAAGTACACTTTCCAAGATCAGACAAAATCCTATGCCAGTTTGTTTTTCAATTTATCAACACCATCAGTCTCCCTGTTCAGAATATTTTCTATCCGCATGCGGGTGTCATAACTTAGTGCTACTACATCATCGTTGAGCAGATACTTCAGGTCGTCTATTTTCCTGTTGGCATTGCTGCCCAAATTCTTCAGTTTACCCTTCAGTTTATTTGCATTTTCTATAGCTTTATCTTCCAGGTCTTTCCTGATGTTTCGTGCCCGTTCTGATGTCAGGAGCAATACAGCGCCTACACCCAGCGCTGAAAACAATAATAATTTTGTGGTACGCATAAAAAAGTCCTTTTAGTAAGTAGGAACACTAATAGAATCGTGCCATTGGGCGTTCCGCATCTTTATCTGTCTTTCTCTCCTCTTTTTCTGAAATATTAAATGTTTGTGAGGCAAAGGTTAACTGAAGTTAATTTATTCATTAAGATTTTGTTGCCACGGTCGTTTTAACTTTTCTTTTCCCGCCACGTTTCTTAGTTTCACCTATAGAATAAAACTGTTCACCGATTTTAAATATTCCGGTCATACATGGCATGATAATTTTACACTACAATTAAAAATGAAAAGCATGAAACAAGAAATGAAAACAGAAAGCCAAAACCACATCTTCACCTACGCCTTTTCAGGTGCATTGCTTTTTACAGCCGCATTCGGGTTCATCATTGTCAATCTCACGGCTATTGCATCATTTGAGTTGCCGTTGGTGGTCACAGCCGGTTTGCTGGCTATGGCGTCAGTTTCCCTGCTTTATAAAGCTATCAGCCGTGACAGGCAGAGGCTCCGCCAGAATTAAGGCAAATGCCGGCTGTATTCAGCAACCGTTCCTTATATTTGAGGCCTTGCATGAACAGCACTCATCTCCAGACATCCGTAATTATCATAGGCGCCGGTCCGGCAGGCGCCGGTACTTCGTTCTTCCTAAGCAAGTACGGCATACCTCACATAGTAATAGATAAGGCGATCTTCCCCCGCGACAAAGTCTGCGGTGATGCGTGCAGCGGCAAAACAGCCCTCGTCATCAACCGCGCGAACCCCGACTGGCTCTCCGAAATCCTTGCCGATCCTGCAGACTATCTCCCATCATGGGGAATAAAATTTGTAGCACCCAACGGCAAGCCCCTCGATATACCCTTTTCCCCAAACCGCACACCCCAAACCAAAGCCCCCGGCTTCACAGTTACCCGCCTGCATTTCGATAATTTCCTGTTCAGCAAAATGGCCTCACCGCGCTGCACCATTTTTCAGAACGCCATTGTAACCAACATCACTAAAACCCCCGGAAACATAACAGTAACCATGGGCCACGCAGGCGCCACCTACAGTATCACCGCCCCCCTCATCATAGGCGCCGATGGCGATAAAAGCATGGTGCGCAAACAGTTCGTCGGCGACAACGAAAACTCCCGCACCAACGCCATAGGCCTTCGTGGCTATTACACCGGCATAACAGGTATGCACCCCGAGAATTTCATTGAGCTGCACTTTCTGCCCGAAGTGCTCCCCGGCTACCTCTGGATATTCCCCCTGCCCAACGGCATGGCAAATGCAGGCGTAGGCATACTCTCCGATGTTGTGCGCAAAAAGAAGATCAACCTGCGTGAACAAATGCTCAACGCCATCAAAAACAACCCGCAGATAGCCCCCCGCTTTGCCAACGCAACCCTTACCGACAAAATACAAGGCTGGGGCCTTCCCCTCGCCATGCACCGCCAGCCCATCTCCGGCGACCAGTTTATGCTCACCGGCGATGCCGCCTGTCTCATAGACCCTTTCAGCGGCGAAGGCATAGGCAACGCCCTCTACAGCGGCATGCTCGCCGCTGCCGCCGCCAAAGAGGCCCTGGAGCAAAACATTTTTACCGCCCCCTTTCTCAAAACTGCCTATGATGATGTAGTCTACAAACGCCTCGGCGACGAATTCAAAATAAGCGCTACCCTTCAGCGCCTCTGCAAATACCCCTGGCTGTTCAATTTCGTAGTCAACAAAGCCTGCAAATCCTCTTCGCTCCGCAACACCATCTCATCCATGTTCACCGACATGGACCTCCGCGAACAACTCAGCAAACCCTCCTTCTATTTCAAAATACTGTTTAACAAATAACTGTATCTTTGACCTTTTGTTTGTACTTGCATTTGGCAACTGCCAACTGTAAACTGCTAACTGTTAACTTTCTACTAAATGCCAAAATACAGTAACTTCTGGGCAATGCGCTCTATGGTCAAGGCCAGTTTACAAGCCATACTCAAAAGCCCATCGGCCATCTTTTTCACCCTGGCATTCCCCATGATATTCATCCTGGTGTTTGGCTTCATGGGCACCGGCTCCAATTTTCATTTTACGGTAGCTAATGCCCCCGGCTGCGACACCACCAGTCCACTTTATGATTCACTGCACCAGTTACCAGTGCTCAAATGGATCAGCAAAGACAGCGCAGGCATCAATAAAATGCTCAAGGATGGCGATATAGTAGCAACCATCTCCATACAAAAACAACCCGAAGGCGCAAAGCCCGCTTACTCTATACTCCTCAATATAGCTTCCTCCGAAAGAAATAAGGCCGCCCAGCTCGAGAATGTGCTTTACAGCATTGTGCAGCAGCAGGATCCCGAAATAAAGAAGCGTCAGCAGGAACTATTGAAAATCAATGAGCAGTTCTCCGAAGTCCGCGATTACAAAACTATCGACTTCATTCTCCCGGGCCAGCTTGCATTTTCGCTCCTGGCATCCGGTGTATTTGGCACCGCATTCGTATTCTTCAACCTCCGCCAGACTCTCGTGCTCAAGCGTTTCTTCGCCACCCCCGTCCGCAAAGAAGTGATCGTTATCAGTGAAGGAATTGCCCGTATGCTGTTCCAGGCCATCGGTTCCATTGTCATTATCGGCGTAGGGTATTTCTTTTTCGGTTTCACACTTTGTCATGGCTGGATCACTTTCGCCGAGATGGTAGCCCTGTGCATGCTTTCCCTGCTCGTATTCATGGGCTTCGGATTCATCGTCTCCGGACTTGCCAAAAGCGACGCCACCATACCCCTCTTTTCCAACATCATAGTCATGCCCCAGATGCTGCTGGCCGGCACATTTTTCTCGATTGATAACTTTCCCCAGTGGCTGCAATACTTTTGCAAAGCCCTTCCCCTTACCTATCTCAACGACGCCCTCCGCAAAATTTCCTTCGACGGCGCCAACCTCTGGGACGTAAGAATGGACATACTGGCCCTCCTTATATCCGGTGTTGTTATTTATGCCATTGCAGGCAAGGTGTTTAAATGGGAGTAAAAACTTAAAATCCTCCGGATGGATAATAATTATACTTCACGCGGGATAGGTGTGTGCAAGAAAAAGGTTTCACGCAGAGGCGCAAAGACGCGAGTAATACTTATTTGGTAATGAACGCATTATGCAATCGTCAAGTTCGCAAAGCTCTTGTTTCGAAAATGCACAAATTTAACCCGACAACAGTATACATTGTGCAGGTGCTTCAAAGGCGTATAAGATGTCAACTTTAACTCATTTGCCATTTGTTATCCAATTGCTCTCCCGAAATGATAGCGGTCCGCTTTCCTTCTCTGATTCTCTGTAACGGATAAAGTTGGTGAAAATTATCAATACCTTTGATTAAAATTAGCCCTGCTCCAATTAGTTGTGTATAATTGCTCAGTTTACCTTAAATCAAGACGATGATCCCTGCACCCAAGCCGGAAAAAGAAACAGAAAGGATAGCTGCATTGTATGAGTATGAATTGCTTGATTCAATGCCTGAAAGTGAATATGATGATATTACACGTATTGCAGCAGAAATTTGCGGCATGCCTATTGCCCTTATCTCTATCATTGACAATGAAAGGCAGTGGTTTAAATCGAAAGTAGGGCTTCATGTAAATGAAACGCATCGAGATATTGCTTTCTGTGCCCATGCAATTCTGCAGCCTGATGAAATATTCACTGTTGCCGACGCAAAAAAAGATGAACGTTTTTTTGATAACCCTCTTGTAACCGGTGCTCCATTTGTAACTTTTTATGCCGGTGTACCGTTGGTAAATGAAACGGGAGATGCTTTGGGTACGCTTTGCGTTATTGACAACAAGCCAAATGAATTAACAAGGGAACAAAAAGAAACATTAAAAGCCCTTGCAAGGCAGGTAGTATCCAATTTTGAAATCCGAAAAAAGAACAGACAACTGGCCCGGAAAAAAGCGGAAATGGAAGCATTAAATGAAGATCTTTCACGTTTTGCATATGTTGTGGCGCACGATATAAAATCTCCCTGTAACAGCCTTGCAATGTCAGCTACTTACTTAAAAAAAATGTACGCTGATGATATGGATAAACAGGGGTTGCAGTTTTTAAACATGATGGAAGAAACATCTTATGCTGCGATAAAAATGATTGACGGGATACTGGAACATACCCGGATTGTTCATAATTCTGAAATAATTAAAGAACATTTTACGTTTGGAAGCCTGGCAGATGAACTGAGAAAACTGGTAAAGTTTCCTGAGGAATGCTCGTTCAGATCAATCAATGATGGGCTTGAATTGTATACTTCCCGCTATATATTATTGCAGATATTGCTGAACCTGGTAAGCAATGCCGTTAAGTATAACGATAAGCAAAAGGGAGAAATATCGGTGACTGCTGCAGATGATCATACTGTTTATACATTTTGTGTAAAAGATAACGGGACGGGCATCAGAGAGGCGGACCGTGAAAGTATTTTTGAACTGCTCAAAACGTTGGGGGTTAAAGACAGGTTCAATAATCAAGGAACAGGTATTGGGCTTTCAACTGTAAAGAAGCTGGTAGAAAAATTAAATGGCAAAATCAGTGTTGACTCGGAGGTTGGCATAGGTAGTGTATTCACGTTCACTATTGGCAAGTAGTTGGATCCTCTTGTTTACCGCAGTGGTACCCATAGGGAACATCGCTATTACCGGTTATTCTCTGTAAGGGTCATATTCTTCCGAAACATTAGTGTACCACCAGCAATAAATAAACATGCAGGCAGGCACTGCCAATATCAGGATATTCCATAGAATTTTCCCGTCTGACAGAAAATCAAAAATCAAATAAACAATCAAACCGGTAATTGAAAGTAAACCTCCTAATCCCTCCTTTATCCATGCTATTAATAAACTAAGCAGAATAAAATAAAAAGAAATTACCATTATGGAATCATAAAATGGCAAAGCATAAGGATTGAAAGTGCTTCTTTGAGCAGGTGTAGCAATTATGATTGCAATAAGGAAAAATAAGAAAATTATGATTGAAAAAAATTTTGCGAAAAAACGGAACCCTTCAACGAGATTAGTAGAGTTCTGGAAAAATCGTTTAGTTGCCTTTTTCATCTGAAAATAATTCTCTTTTTAGTTGGCAGATGGAACTCCCATGAACTTCTGAATGTTGCAAACAGATGAATTTCCATTGCTCTGTGTGCTTCCCGATAGCTATCGGGACGGATTTGGCATGGTCGTTTCATAATTCAATACTATCAGTTAAGAAAGTGAAAATAAAGGATCACAGTCATTTTTTGAAATTAATTATTATCCCATGCGAATAAATCTGTAATACACTAAAGTACACTAAACACATTTGTAAATTATTTTCCGGTTACAGTACAATGCATAGAAATAGAAGAACCATGTGCTGAGCGATATAATTCTTTTGGCTACCCGCTAAAAAAACGGGATTGAACAGTTAACAGGAGTAATCTGCGGGTTGTTTACTAAGATAACGTCAGTTCGATGAATTCTGCACAGCTAAGTCCAAGAAAAAATCTCTCTTGGAGGTGTAAATTGAAGGCTTAAGCTCTCTAAAATTATAAGCAGCTAAACAAGCAAGCATATTATT
>CAIMDZ010000192.1 GCA_903839875.1 uncultured Bacteroidota bacterium | reverse complement strand
GTTATCACCCCCGGGCTTTTTCAAATACAAAAATCAAGGGTATGAAATTAGGCAACAACGCCTTATGGTGTTGTTGTGTCAATAAATAAAATTTAATCTCATACAGTATCGCCGCCTCCGATTTAATCCGATCTCCTTATTCTCAAGTCAAATTTAGCCGGAAAATTATTTTTTAAGACACCTGAAAAACAGTGCCAGGCAAGCTTATTATTTAGCCGCCGAATAGCTGATAATTCATGATGGAGATAAAGACGGCTGATAAAAACAGGAATAAAGAAAGGAATACCGAATACCTCATGATACTAAGGAGATTCAGTAAAAGCAGTATTAAGGGTAATAGAAAAAAAAGCAACCAAGAGCGACTAAAATCTCTGACCATTTTTTCATTTGATGGGGATTTTCACCAAAATATAAATAAAAAATTACGCGCTGGAATTTAATCTCGAAGTAACCCCAATCAACTTATCAACAAGTCAACCAACCAACACTACCCTACCATCTCCGCGGGTATCAACCTTGTAGCCCATGCATATAGGGAGCTGAATTGCTCATTTATCAGGTCATGCGGCAGGGAGAATGGTTCGTGCTTGGTGGTGAGGAATACGGTGTACATGGAGAGACGCTTGCCGAATTCCATATCGCTTATGCTATTGCCTACCATTACGCTTTTCCTGAAATCTATGTTTGGGAAGTCTTCCTGAGCCTGCAGGCCCATACCGGTATTTGGTTTGCGGTTGCGGTCTTCATCAAGTACAGCAGTTGCAGAATATACTTTATCCAGTTTCCCGCCATTTGCAGCGATGGCCGCACGCATATTACTGTTTATCTCACGAAGGTTTTCCAATGACATGATACCACGGCCTACTCCACGCTGATTGGAAACAACAACTATTTTTCCAAATATTTTGCTCAATGTTCTGATTGCCTCAATAGCCCCTTCATGGAAAGTAAATTCATCCCATGATGTGATATAAGAGCCGACAGACTCCACATTGATTACTCCGTCTCTGTCAAGGAATAAGGTCCAGCTATTGTCAATTTCGGGTTTATTATTAAGAATGTTCATAAACGTTATTTATTAAATAATTTTTCTTCCACCAACTGGCAAATAATATGTCCGATCATTATGTGCGACTCCTGTATCCTTGGGGTATCAGTGCTCGGCACATTGAGGAGGTAGTCGGCCATATCTTTCATTTTACCACCACCCTCTCCTGTAAGTACTACACATATCATACCAATTTTCTTAGCCACCTCCAACGCCTTAACAATATTGACAGAATTTCCGGAGGTGCTGAGGCCTACCAGAACATCGCCCGGCTTGCCTGTTCCTTTTACTATTCTGGAGTAAACAACATCGTAACCATAATCATTGGCCACTGCGGTCATATAAGATGAATTGCAGTGCAGGGCTTCGGAAGGCAGCGGATCACGGTCGGAATAAAACCTGCCACTGAATTCTGCGGCCAGGTGCTGGGCATCGGCAGCGCTGCCGCCATTACCGCAAAACAATACTTTATTGCCATTAGCAAATGCACTGGCAATGACATTAGTAACCTGCTCTATTTTAGTAATTAATTCCGGGTCAGAGATAATTCTTTGCTTTACGTCTATTGATGCCTGAATAATGTTCCTTATTTCCTGTTGCATATTGATTTTGCCAAAAATACATGGTTAAATCAAAATAAGTTCATGGTGGCAAAAATTATGACACAAAAAATTAACGGTATCCACATTTATTTAACAAAGCGCTAATAATCTGGCAAGATTATTGATATACATAGTTTGATGTGGCATATAAACTATTAACTGAAAATTAAAGGAAAATATTGTGGCTGCCGGGAAAAATAATATGTTAATTTCATTGATCATTTAACCCCTGTTAAACAAATCTTATGAAGTCGCACACTTTAATAATACTATTGAGCCTATTAATGCCTTGCACGGCTTTGGCCCAGGACACAACATCGGCGAGGTACAGGCAGCACTTTGAAATAGGCGCAGGCGCAGGCATATGGTCCAGCGATGAGCTGTTTGACGGTTACGAGCCCGGTTTGCTGGGGATGGGCAAACGAGATTACATAAATCATCAGTATTCCGGCGCTTACCATATTAACCTGATGTGCTTTATTTCCAGACGCATCTCAGTAAACGTTGTCTTTGAATGGGAAAGGGAAAGCGGCGACTGGCAGGCAAATTACAACCCCGACCATTTTGCATACCAGACTGAACTGATTGGCACCTTCAGCAGAAAGGCATATACGCTGGCGCCCGAGGTGAGTTATTATTACTATGTAGATCCGCTGGTGAAAGTTTATTGTACGGCCGGAGTGGGAGTAACTTACCGGCAAGAACATTGTGAATATAGTCAGGACTATATAAACTACGGCAATCACTATGGGAGCATACGTACGGACTACCCACCAGGTGACCACGACAGGGTACAGGCCAATACTTACCTTTCACCGGTTGGTTTTTCTGTGGCTAACCGGATATGCTGGTTCGGCGCATTGGGGATTGGATATAAGGGGATTTTGTGCACGGGGTTAACGGTGAAACTTTAGCCATGCAAAAATCTCCGTTCCTGCCAATTCAAGTCAAAAATAAAATGCTGCACCCGAGTCAATCAACTTAAACATCTACTTAGCGATCAGATTCACAAGAATGGCTTTTGCTACTCCCGGATCCAGAATAATAGTATCGTGTTCGAAATCGAGCTTTATCCGCCATTTTTGCATTGTAGAAGCACCAATGATCACCTGTTCACTTAGGTCGGGAATAACATAAAATTCGTCGCTCAGCCTGATATCCTCGTGGTAAAAATCCAGTGTAACACGATATTTTACTTCCATAAAAGTAGATGCGCTGGCAGTAACCATTCTCATTGGAGTATGCAGGTGGGTGAGATTCTCCAATTCTTCCACTACCTCTTCATTAATGCATGAGTATGTAGCACCACTATCAAACAGGGCATATAATATCTTATCTCCCTTGCTTCCTTCAAACCTTAATGGCAATCTGATAATCATACAAATCAAATCTTATGCAAAAGTAAGAAATCTAAAAGACAAAAAAAACGCGCCATATCTGACGCGCCGTATATATTGAGAGTTGCATCAAACTATATCACCAGCATAGCATCTCCATAACTGAAGAAGCGGTATTTTTCTTTGATGGCAGTTTCATAAGCGTGCATCATCAGATCGTAACCGGCAAAAGCACAAGCCATTATCATCAGGCTGGTTTTAGGCAGGTGGAAGTTAGTGATGAGTGAATCGGCAATTGAAAAGTTGTAAGGCGGATGGATAAATATGTTCGTCCAGCCTTCTTCGGGTTTTAAAAGTCCCTGGGCGGTAACTGAACTTTCGAGCGCGCGCATGGTAGTGGTACCTATTGAGCAAATGTGGCGTTTTTCCATTTTCGCCTTGTTCACAATATTTGCGGCATATTCGTCTACCTTAAAATATTCGGCGTCCATCTTATGTTTCGACAAATCTTCCACCTCTATTGGGCGGAAAGTGCCAAGACCTGTGTGCAGGGTTACTTCAGCGAATTTAACACCAACGATCTCAAGCCGCTTGATCAATTCACGGCTAAAGTGCATACCGGCAGTAGGAGCCGCAACGGCGCCTTCGTACTTGGCATATACTGTCTGGTATCTTTCTTTATCTTCTTCTTCGGGTTTGCGCTTGATGTATTTAGGCAACGGTGTTTCGCCCAAGAGGTCGAGCATGTTGCGGAAAGCCTGTTCGTCGCCATCAAACAAGAAACGGATGGTACGGCCACGCGATGTGGTATTGTCAATCACTTCAGCTACAAGCTCGTCGTTGTCGCCAAAGTAGAGTTTATTACCTACGCGGATC
This sequence comes from uncultured Bacteroidota bacterium, assembly GCA_903839875.1. GTDB lineage: Bacteria > Bacteroidota > Bacteroidia > Chitinophagales > Chitinophagaceae > Nemorincola. Next base: position 4,134 of record CAIMDZ010000192.1, on the reverse strand, counting down.
TTGCGGGCCGGGTCAACAATAACATCCCAAAGGTGGTTTGGTTTGTTCAGCTCACGGAGCAGGAACACTTCGATCTTGGCGCCGGTTTTTTCCTTGCGGCCATAAAGGCGTGCAGGGAACACCTTGGTGTTGTTTGCAATCATAACGTCCTTGTCGTGAAAGAAACCAAGGATGTCCTTAAAAACTTTATGTTCTATTTTGCCGGTATCGCGTCGGATAACCATCAGGCGGCTATCTTCACGTTTTTTAGCAGGATGTTGCGCTATGAGATTTAATGGTAAGTCGAACTTAAATTGCGACAACTTCATATGTAAGCGGAGATTGATTAAAAGTGTGCAAAGTTACTTAAAAAAACGCAAAAAACATGTTATCCAATATTTAACGGAGTATTTTACAATAAAATAGTAAATTGCATCTAAAGGTCTTTGGTTTGGATATTCATTAAACTGAAGTATTTTTACGATTATTTCTTAAATAAATGTGGTATATGAAATCATTAAAACTCACACTTTTGCTGATGGGTGGTGTCCTGGCGCTGAATGCGCAGGAGAAGTCTGATGTTGTGAAGGAGAACCTTAATGGGAAAGTTAAGTCTACAACAATAACAGGTTATACCGTAGAACGGGTTAATGGCAAACTACAGAAAGGAAGACAAATACACTCGGCAACCAGCAAGTATAATGACCGTGGAAACCTGTTAGAGTTTAAAACTACCGGTGGGGAAGACACAGTGGAGGAACAATATGTACATTTTAAGGCTGTCAGGAACACCTATAATTACGATAATAATGGAATTCTGGTAAGCAACAGCAGGTATAACGGTAACGGAGTACTGGAAGATTCTGCTTCCTACAAAGTGGATAGTAAGGGTAACCGGATTGACTGGAATACCTATAAAGGGGATGGCAGCCTTGAATGGAATTACAACAGGGAATTCGATAACCAGGGCAACATGATCGAAACTAATGAATACTATAAAGGCAAACTAAAAAACAGGCACACCTACAAGTATGACGATAAGCAAAATATTATCGAAGAGAACTTCTATGAAGGGGACGGTCGGATCAGGCTTAAAGAAATATTTACGTATGACGCAAATAGGCATATAACTGAAGTGGTTGATTACAACCAAAATGGAGTATTCCAGGCAAAATATACTTATGCTTATGATGAAAGAGGCAATCAGACTGAGGAGAAGGAATTTGATAATGAATTCTCAAAAAGATGCAAAAAAATCGTAACCAAGTATGATAAGGACAATAATGTTACCGAGGTGAATGAATTTAATGAAATTGGCAAGCTAGTATACCAATGCAAAATGGATAAACTGGGGAACCACCTGGCTGACATAACTTATAAAGCAGACGGAAAACTTAAAGAAAAAATTACAGCAAAATACGTTTATGACGATAAAGGTAACCAGGTGGAAAATATCCGGTATGCAGCTGATGGCAAAGTAGCCATGAAGAAAAAATTCATTTATTCCTACGATAAAGAAAAGAATTGGTTTATTAAGTTTTCTTATGAAAACGATAAGCCAAAAAGGATCACTGAGCGCTACATTGAATATTATTAATATTCCATTAATTAATGAAGTTATACGGTATTTTATTTGTTTTCCTTGTTAGTTCTGTGACTTGCATTGCCCAACCTGTCTGGTCGCCGGAAGTCAGGGCAGAACGTGAAAATAAATGGATGAAGGACAGTTTGCTTCTTTCTACAGAAAAATTAAAAAGAGCGTATGATATATCGCTGAGTTATTACCGTCAGTTGGACCTTGCTTCCGAGTCACGAAACAAAGTAAAAATGCAGCAGAGGGTGATGGACAAAAAAGATGCGAACATGAAACCCATGCTCGATAAAAAACAATACCAAAAATACTACCGGAGAGAAAAAGAACTGAGGCGTGTTCTGAATATAAAATATGAAGGACGACATCAACCCTACTAACTTTAGAATTTAGCCTTAATAACATCCTGCCGCTTTGACCTTGTCATTAACTTTTCTTTCCCATGCTTTTTCCTTGTCAGCAATAGTATTATGGTTAGTTTCTTCGTCAAACATGGCTTCTTCCTCATTGGCTGCATTTACATATTGTCTGAACAACTCCTCAATTTGCTTATCATAACTATCTTTTTGAAAAACTGTCGCATTTATTTTAGCTACCAGTTCGCAGGCTTTAATTGCCATGATGGAAAAATGGGTTTGCTCATGCGCCAGCACACGTGGATTTTTGCCTTGTTCTTTAAACCATGAACTCGGTTTACTGAAGTAAGGAGTAAACACTACATCAATAACAATCTGGCCATTTTTGGTCTGTCCACCCGATTGCATACTTATTGCGCTCATCGTAGATGCAAGTTCCATTCCCTCACCGGTAGGTGAACCTGTAAAATCATGAATCTCAAGCGGCCTGTGAATGGAATAGACAATGCAATCCGTCTTTGTGGTTGTTTTACCAATAGTTGCATTTACTTTTACAGTAGCGGCGGTTGGAATTTTGGCGCCATTTTTACCCCACCATTCATCAAATTTTGTGATGTCATTTTCAACAGCCTTTCTTACATAGGCTTCCACAAAAGTCAGTGAACCGGTATCGGAAGTTTGTGAACCGGCACCGGTCATTTCCAATAATTTCCTGTCTCCGGCATAGAAGGCAAATGAAACTTCGGCTGACGCTGATGAAGAATTATCTGGGTTATCATTTTTTACAATAAAATCAAGTTTCGAAATATGCATAATGACAGGTTGTTTCGATTTATCCTGCGTTACATTCCGTGCTATGAACAATTTTAATGTCTGTGCCGCACCATCCCTGAAATTCAATTTCGTTTTCTTTTGCCCCTTGTTACGCAGAAACCCGACTGAGTCCTTTACCTTTCGGTCATCAACTACATCGCTTACATAAAAATTCTTCGGGGCATATGCAATGTGCTCCTGCTTCAGACTCAGTATTTTAATATCCTGCCCTATTGTGGCAGACAGAGAACAAAAAAATGCAACAAAGAAAAAATACACCTTCATACCTTAGCAACAAGTTTAAATATAATAGTAAAGTTAACATAAGAACGCTATCCAATGGATTATATTTTCCTTGTGCGGTTATCAATCTTAAATATTAACAGTTAGTATTCTTAACTTTAGGTCAGTTTTAATTTCAGAATATATCAGCAATGCAGACAGCATATATAGTAGCGGGTTACAGAACAGCAGTGGGTAAATCCAAACGGGGGTTTTTTAAGTTTTTCAGGCCTGATGATCTGGCAGTAGATGTTATCAAGGGGTTGCTGGACAGCGTACCACAACTGGACACCAAACTCATTGATGATGTAATTGTAGGTAATGCCGTACCGGAAGCAGAGCAAGGTCTGCAGATAGGCAGGGTAATTGCAAATAGAGCCATAGGAGAATGGGCTGCAGGCTTTACCTTAAACCGTTATTGCGGATCAGGACTGGAGGCTATAGCAATAGCGACTGCTAAAATTCAATCAGGGATGGCAGAATGTATCATTGCAGGAGGAACAGAAAGTATGAGCCTGGTGCCGACTGCAGGCTGGCGCACTATGCCTAATTATGATTATGCGAAAGCAAACGGCGACTATTACCTGAGTATGGGCCTGACAGCAGAGCAAGTGGCTAATGATTACAAGATAAGCCGCGAAGACCAGGATGCTTTCGCATTGCGCTCTCACCAGAAAGCTATACATGCGATTGAGCAGGGATATTTCAAAGAAGGAATATTACCCATAAAAGTAAAAGAGGTTTATGTGAATGAAAAGAATAAACGGACAGAAAGGGAATATATGGTTGACACCGATGAAGGCCCCCGTGCAGATACGTCGGTTGCCGCTTTGGCCAAATTGCCAGCCGTTTTTGCACAGGGTGGTTCAGTAACTGCAGGCAACTCTTCGCAGACATCTGATGGCGCAGCATTTACCATTGTGATGAGTGAGCGATTGATGAACCAATTAGGATTGAAACCAATTGGCCGTTTGGTGAGTTGTACCAGCGCCGGTGTTGACCCGCGTGTGATGGGTATAGGCCCGATAAAAGCAATACCAAAAGTATTGAAACAGGCAGGTATGAACCTGGGCGATATAGACCTCATAGAATTGAACGAAGCTTTTGCGTCAC
>CAIMDZ010000191.1 GCA_903839875.1 uncultured Bacteroidota bacterium | reverse complement strand
GCTTTGAAATTCGCTTCAATCCCAAAGCAATAATGGCATCCGTATCTTCTGTTAAGCATGGAAATGAAAAAAACACCAACCAAAATTTCAGGCGATTAGCCAGCTATATTTTTGGAGATAAAAAGGATGATAAAAAAATAGCCATGACAGCACCAGTATATATGGAAAGAGATACGGACGCAAACAAGATGAGTTTCGTATTACCATCTGGGTACAATATGAGTGATCTGCCATACCCTAATGACTCCACAATAACACTTCATTACTCTGATGAAGATATTACGCCGCTTTAAGGTTCAGTGGATTTGCCAGTGAACATAAAATAGCCGAAAAAGAATATGAGCTGAAGAAATTATTAAAGAAGGCAGGCTATGAAACAGTAGGTAATTGCAACTATCTTGGGTACAACGCCTCCTGGGAGATCATCAACAGGGGTGTTCTCTCCTCCTCACCGCCACCCACTCTTCAATATTAACGGTAAAAGGCAGGTTCCCGATCTTCACAATCGCCTTCTTATCGCGCTGTTCGGCATAAGTGCCTACCTGGTGGTTTTCTTTGTTCCTTACCAGGTCACCCAATTTCGGCCGATACCCTGTCAGTTCATAATTCTTATCTGCCTTCCTTGCCGCCGCCGCATTATTTTGTACTTGCTTCTTTCTGAACAATACCTGCTCTGCCGACTTGATCACATCCTGCTTATTCTCTGCCTTCTTCCAGTCCTGTATTATCTGCTTGAATTTCCGCTCCGTATCCCGCAGGTAATCCAGTTCTTCTTTCTTTATTTCGTTCTGCAGCTTTATAGTCTCATGCTGCTGGCGTAACTTTTCCCTGTCAGTCAGCTCTTCAAATTTCTTTTTCAGTTTTTCATTTTCCTTAATCAGCTTGTCCAGTTCTTTCTCTTTGTCGGTTAGCTTCACACTCTGCTGCTCCGTTTGGTGCAGCATTTTATCCAGCTTAAAATGCTCGCGTTGCGTAAGCTGTTTTGCACGTTCTATAACTGCTGCGGGCAATCCGCTGCGCTGCGCTATCGCAAACGTGTACGAACTCCCCGGCTTGCCAATGGTTAGCTTGTATAGCGGCTCCAGTTGCTCTTCATCAAATGCCATTGCACCATTAAATATACCCCTTACTTTCCCCGCCATCACCTTTAGGTTCAGGTAGTGTGTTGTGATGATCCCCAAGGCATGCTTATGCGCCAGGTCTTCCACAATGGCTTCTGCAAAAGCCCCGCCCAGGTTCGGATCAGATCCGCTGCCCAGTTCATCTATAAAGAACAACGTTTTCCCATTTGCAAAATCCATGAAGTACTTCATGTCCTGCAGGTGGGCGCTGTAAGTGCTCAGTTCATGCTCTATTGATTGCGTATCCCCTATCTGCACCATCAGTTGCCTGAATATCCCCACCTCCGAAGTTTCATCCGCAGGTATCAGCAATCCCGCCTGCGACATCAGTTGTAGAAGCCCCGCCGTTTTCATCGAAACAGTCTTCCCTCCTGCATTTGGTCCGCTGATGATAAGAATTCTGTTTTGCCTGTCCAGTGTCAGGTTCAGCGGTATTGTTGTTTTATTATTCTGCTTATTTCGCAACAACAGCAACGGGTGATATGCCTTCACCAGTTGCACCATCGGGTGTGGACTTATCCTCGGCATGCTCGCATTCATATCCTGCGCCAGCAGTGCTTTTGCCCGTATGTAATCATATATCCCGCACAACTGGTAATAGCCCTCCAGTTGCGGATGAAATTCCGAAAGGTCCTTTGTCGCCTGTACCAGTATCCTGTGTATTTCGCGCCCTTCAGCCCTTTCAAGCGAAAATATTTCGTTGTTCAGTTCCGTCGTTTCCTCCGGCTCTATAAACACCGTCTTCTGCGTATCGCTCTCACCATGCAGTATCCCCTTCACCACCCTCTTGTATTCCGCCAGCACCGCAGCAGTTCGCCGGCCATTCAGAAAACTCTCCGATATATCAGCCAGGTAGCCCGCCTTATTCCATTTCCGTATTACACTTTCAAACGCACGCCTCGCCTCATGCCTGACCTTCCCCAGTTCCGACCTTATTGACATCAGTTCCCGCGACGCATTATCGCGTACTATCCCGGCATCGTCAATCACGGTTGTCACCACTTCCACAATCCGTTTTTCAAAAACTATATGTTCACTGATCTTTTCAAGATTCGGGAATAACTCATTATGCTTCTTAAACCATTGCAGTATTTCCTTCGTATTCAGAGCCAGTTTCAGAAACGCCAGCATTTGTTCCCCCGTCAGCACCCCACCATGAATATTCAGCAGCTTCAGTTCCTTGTCCAGCGTTCTGGTAAAATCATTCGGAAAATGTTCGCCACCCGCAAGACAGTTTTTGAATTCATTGGTCTGCTGCAACTCCCGCTCCATATGGTCTGCCCGTGTATGAAAACGTATATTCACCACCCGCTCGCGCGCAGCCTCTGTGCGGCACTTATTCATCAGTAAGTCGCAAATCTTATTAAACTCCAAAGCTTCAGCGGCATGCGCCGGGTATAGTTGCATCATTTCAGACCACAAAATTAAATATTCGGCATGAGGGAAAGGAAATTGTTTTTATGAAATTAGAGTAAAAGTTTCCACACAGCCAAATCAAAGCCCAGCCCAATAGTGATTCCTGTCGTGGTAGCTTGTCCCGATTTTTTGGGAAGCCGCGCCGAACCATGACTGCTGAGTGTATATTCTTACCTTAATCAGGGCAATAATCCCACTAATTTGTCATCTGTAGACTATAATTGGAAAAATAATAATTAAATTTACATAATGCCAAATGATAGTGTCATATTGTCCTCCATTAAAAAAAACGTCCATCGGGTACTGCCTGATGCAAGGGTTTTGCTGTTTGGCAGCAGAGCATACGGCACACCTGCCGACGAGAGTGATTGGGATATATTAATACTGACAACAAGCCCAGTCACAGCTTCCATAAAGAGTGCTATCCATTCTAAGCTGTTTCCAGTTAGTGTACAGATCGGGGCATTTATTAATACACTCACGATACAGGAAAATGAGTGGCGCGATAATCCTTCCTGGTATTCGCTAAAGCAAACTGTAACAAAAGGAATGTTGCAATTATGAGCAGTAAAGAACACTCGATCCGGTTGAAGATTGCAAAATCAAAATCTTTGCTCTCAGAAGTGGACGTATTGATGCTGCATAAATTCTATATTACCGCAATAAACAGGATGTATTATAGTTGTTATCATGCCACCAAGACGCTATTGTTGACAAAAAACCTTATTCCAAAAACCCATAGCGGCGTTGTTACTATTCTTCACAAAGAATTTGTCCAAAATGGCTTTTTTGATTTTTCTCATGCCTCTTTTTTCAGTCGGTTAATGCAAGAAAGAATTGAAGATGACTATAATGACTTCTTGATATTGTCAGACGAGGAAGTGTCGGATTTCATTGAGCCATCAAAATCGTACGTCAATTATGTTGAGCAGTTAATTGAAAATTACCTGAACCTAAAATAATGTCATGCCCCCCGCTGCTGGTAGTCTTCCAAAACTAAAAAAGAATTGATACTTCGGCGCAGTCTCTGACTACGATGTGGTAAAAGCCTGCCGATAGCTATCGGTATCCCGATTGGCGAATTTCAAAATAATGATACGTAAAACCCCTTTTCCCGCCGTTGCCGGTGTTCTTCACAGGCAACCATTCCTATTACATTTTTTTTATCCCGTCACCTTTGTCCCCTCATAAATATCTTTCAAATCTATAGATACCTGTATGGTGGGGAGAACAAGGGTTTGGTGGATGCTTTTGTATTCTATGAGTTCCCAGTTGCCGTGTGTGTTGATAAAGTAGGCTTCGATTTGAGCGGGCAGGGGATCAACAAGAATATACTCTTTCAGCGTTGGGATGTCGCGGTAGAGTTTAAATTTTGCTTCGCGGTCGTAATCTTTGGTGGAAGGAGAAAGCACTTCACAAATTATGGAAGGGTTCAGGAAATTCATACCATCATTATTCAGGCTTAAAGGTTCGCCACAAATAACGCTTAGGTCGGGGTAAGTGAAAAGGGTGTTCTTTTCGACATGGATGCGCAGGTCGCTGCAAAAGGGTTGACATGGATTACCTTTTAGCTTATTGGTCAACCAAACCAGCAAATTTCTGGTCACAATATTATGCTGCAACTTTGCACCAGACATGGCAAAAATCTCGCCCTGGTAATATTCATGTTTTTCGGTTGCCGCGTTTTCCATCTGAAGGTACTCTTCGATGGTGTAATGTTGTCTGGCGTATGCAGGTGATGGTTCTTTTACTTCCATAATTAAAATTACAAATTTAATTGGTTTGGGGAAGATTTTTCCCGCCGTTGCCGGTGTTCTTCACCGGCAACCTCGCGCCGGGTGTTGTATTTACCCTAAAGATAATGTCATAACACCCTCTGCCACAATTTCACCTAAAAAAAGATACCCACAATTTTCCAACCCTCCCAACCCCGCTCCCACCTAAAATTTTCCTCAATCTCACCCCTAAAAATGTGGATAGATCCCCGCCTGACACCACCACAACCGGCACAATATTTGCGGTTATTTCTTTACACAATTTAAACCTGAAATAATGACAGCTATAAAACACACCCACCCCAGCCAGCCCGAAAATGATTCAATCTGGGTAACTGAAACATTCCCAACCTGCCTGCCGATAGGCATGGTGATTTCGACAAATAAAAAAACAAATTTTCAGGGAGTACCTCAACATTCCCAATGATTTCGACAAATAAAAAAATGAAAAACAAACATTCCCAACTTGCCTGCCGATAGGCATGGTGATTTCGACAAATAAAAAACAAATTTTCAGGAAGTACCTCAACATTCCCGGTGATTTAGGCAAAATAAAAAAACACATCCAATGATTTTATCCAACTGTAAACAAACAACAGGATTATCTAATCAACGTGTAAACAGATTTCAGGACGAGGCACACATTTCAGGACGAGGCACAGGACTAACAGGAAACAGTGTAAACAAACTCTAGGACTAACAAAATGACAGTAAACAAAAAACAGGATTATCTAACCAACGTGTAAACACATTTCAGGACGAGGCAACCTATTAACTATTTACCTTATTTTACCTTTTTTTTACCTTTTTTGGAAGTAAATTTTTACCTTTTTACATTTTGAAATAATCCAAATTGCTGACAATCAATAAACTACCCGATAAAAAGTAAAAACGCCGGCTACAATCGCAAATTTTTACCTTTTGCCTCGCTAACCATCAACCTGTATTCACTCACCCAAATCCCAATTCCCAATTCCAAACAACCAATTCCCAGGAATTTTTAACCTTTTTTACACTTAAAATTCATTTATATTGCATACCTCTTGAATTCTATGAACAACTACGAATGGCTTATAGGGCGGCTGGATGCGTTTATCCGCAAGTATTACGCTAACAAAGTAATACGCGGTACGCTTGTATTTTTAAGCTGTCTCCTCTTTTATATACTCACCGTTAGTGTCAGCGAGTATTACCTGTACCTGCCGGTATGGTCGCGCGTTGCTATTATGTCGGCGTTTGTAGGTTTGGGCGCTACGTCGCTTACTGCATGGGTGATCATTCCATTGACAAAAATGGGTCGCTTAGGAAAAGTCATCTCCCACGAGCAGGCAGCAGCAATAATTGGTAGACATTTCCCTGAAATAAGTGATCGGTTACTGAACATCCTCCAACTGAAACACCAGAACGACTCTTACTCCAGCCGTGAATTGGTAGAGGCCAGCATCAACCAGAAGATCAGCCAGATATCTGTTGTCCCGATTACAAAAGCAATAGACCTTTCTAAAAACAAAAAGTACCTCCCATACCTATTACCGCTTATCCTGGTGGCAGTATTTATTATAGTCGCTGCGCCCAATGTGTTCAAAGAAGGCTCATCCCGTTTATTACAGCCCACAAAGGCTTTTGAGAAACCTTCCCCATTTCAGTTTGTCATTAAAAACCCTTCACTTACAGCAATAAGGAATTCAGATTTCGTCATCACTGTAGAGGCAAAGGGAAATGCACTACCCGCTGAGGCATTTGTAGAAACAGGTAATGAACGTGTGCCCATGCAACCCTTAGAGAATCATTCCTTTCAGTACACCTTCAAAAATGTTACTGATCCTATAAACTTCCGGTTCTATGGCGCAGGTTATTATTCAGGCCCCAATACTTTGAAGGTAGTTCAGCGGCCGGTTTTAAAATCCTTTAAAGTACAGGTTGACTATCCTGCTTATACCGGCAAAAAAAATGAAACCCGCTCCAGCCTCAGCGACATGACAGTTCCTGTAGGCACAACAGTTAGTTGGGCGCTGGTCACAGATCATACAGATGCCGCAACCATACACTTCGGTTCCGGCGCTCCGTTATCCTTACTAAACAGTGCATCCGGTTACGGCTACCGGTTTCGTTTCCTGAATGATACCGCCTATACAATTACATTGCAAAACAAATCTGCGGGTATAGCAGACAGTTTCAAATACCAGGTACAGGTCATACCAGACCAATACCCCGTTATCCAGATCCAGCAGGTGAAAGACACCGTTTCCGGAAAGCAAGTAATTATTACCGGTACCGCAGGTGATGATTATGGTGTTACCCGCGTATCATTTAACTATGAGGTAAGCGATAAGAACAGAACTGTTTCCGGCAAAAGTATTCCACTGCCTATTGCGCCGGGCGCAATGACCGCCTTCCAGCAGTATTTTGATATTAACAGCCTTGAACTTAAACCCGGACAGAAGTTATCCTACTACATCGAGGCATGGGACAATGATGGCGTGCATGGCAGCAAGGCTTCGCGCAGCGAAGTAATGACATTCTTCATGTACGATGAGAAGCAGCTCGATTCGGCGATCAATGAAAACTCTAACCAGATCAATTCCGGCATGAGCAACAGCGCACAGAGAACACAACAGTTGCAAAGCGAATACAAGGAAATGCAAAGCAAAATGCTGCAGAGTGAAAACATGGACTTTGAGCAACAGCTTTCGCTCCAGGACATGATGAAGAAGCAGATGGATCTGAAAACCAATATTGAGAACATCAAGCAGCGGTTTGAAGAACAAATGCAGCAAAGCGAACAGAAAAAATACAGTGAGGACCTCAGGGAAAAACAAAAGGAACTCGACAAACAACTGAATAACCTGCTGAATGAAGAACTGAAAGAGGAAATGAAAAAGCTCGAAGAGCTGATGAAGAAACTGAATAAGGAAGATGCCTTCGAAGCAATGCAGCGCATGGAGCAGGAAAACAAGCTCTTCAAAATGGATATGGAGCGCATGCAGGAGCTGATGAAGAAAATGGAGATGCAGATGCGCATGGAGGATATGGCCAATAAAATGGATGAACTGGCTAAGAAAGAACGTGATCTGCAAAAGCAAACCGAGAACGCTGATAAGAAAGAACAGTCCCTGAACAAGGATAAAGACCCTAACGCAAAAAAAGACGATCAGGCCGGCAGGGATTCAAAAGATAAGGAGAGTAAGGATGCCGCAAAAGACGGTAAAGACCAGAAAGATAAGGACAGTAAGGACGCGTCAAAAGATGGCAGAGATAAGGACGGAAAGGATGCATCAAAAGATGGTAAAGACAAAGACGGCAAGGACGCTTCAAAACAAGGCAAGGGCCAGAAGGATAAAGAAACTAAGGACAAAGACGCACTTGCCAAAGAACAGGAAAAAATAAGGAAAGAGCTGGAAAAGGAAATGAAGGACAACATGAAAGAAACCCAGAAGCTGGCAAAAGAAACGAAGCAGAACGACCGGATGGAAGAAGAAGAAAAACAAGGGAAGGATGCCGATCAGGAAATGCAGGAAAGTGAGGAAGACCTGAAGCAGGATAAAAAAAACAACGCAGGAAAAAAACAAAGCAAGGCCGCAGAAAACCTGGAACAAATGGCCAAATCGCTGCGCAAAAAAGCGGGAGGAATGAGCCAGGAACAAATAGAGATTGACATCCACGCCACCCGCCAGATTCTCAGCAATCTTATCAGGCTTTCATTCGACCAGGAAAATCTGATGGGAAAAGTACGCAATACTTCTCCTACGGTTCAGGCTTATGTAGATAACCAGGAAGAACAAAACAGGCTGCATAATAATTCTCTGATGATCCGCGACAGTCTGTTTGCTTTAAGTAAACAAATTCCGAAATTACCGGCCACAATAAATAAGAACACAACTGATCTTGAGCGCTACATGAAAAAGTCAATTGATGAACTGGAGAACCGGCAGATCAACAATGCGCTAACCAACCAGCAGTATGTAATGACCCAGACCAATAACCTTGCCCTGTTGCTGAATGAATTGCTTGCAAATCTGATGCAGATGCAGGGTGAAGCAAAAAGTGAAGGTGAGGGAAGCTGCTCCAAACCGGGCAATAAACCCGGCATGGGCAAAAAGCCGCAGAAGGGCCCTGGCTCGCAGTTATCAGACATAATTACCGAACAAAAGCAACTGGGTGAGGGTATGCAGAAAATGCAGAAAAGCGGTCCGAAACCCGGCGAAAAGCCAGGTGATAAACCCGGACAAAAACCCGGACAGAAACCGGGCGGTAAAGACGGCCAGGGGCAAGGAAAAAATGGAAATGCACAGGGTAATGAAGGCGATGCACAGGATGGCGAAAATGGCAATGCCGAACAGATAGCAAGGCTTGCACAGCAGCAGGCCATGCTCCGCAAAAAGATTCAGGAACTTTCCAGTTTGCTCAACAGTAAAGGACTTGGTAACAGCAAAGAATTAAGGGAAATAGATCAGAAGATGGACAAGAATGAAACGGACCTTGTAAATAAAAGATTAACTAACGAACTTTTAATACGCCAGAAAGAAATTGAAACACGCATGCTCGAAGTGGAGAAATCGCTTAGGGAGCAGGAACAGGATGACAAGCGGTCTTCTAAAACACCTCCTGATATAAGCAGGCCCATTCCTCCTGCACTTCAAAAATTCATTACAGACCAGCGGCAGTTACTGGAGTTGTATAAAACGGTTCCCCCGCAGCTAAAACCATACTACAGAGATATGGTGGAAAATTATTTTCATATCATAGGAAATAAATAATCAACACTTATACTACTTTAATTGATTATAATTCAATTTAAAATACATAACATTTAAATTAAATTGTTATAATTTTGTAATTAGTCGTTTTTTGGCACGATTTTGGATGTAAATAATATATAAGTTGAGTATTGGGATTTCCCGAAAATTAATTCTTAACTTTCATATAAATTAGTTCTAACAATCAAAAAACGTAGCCTATGTTTTTTACAAGAACACACACGTATCATTTTTCCATCCCCAAAGAAGAATTAAAAAACCGGCTTATAGGGAAGCATGTTAAGATACACAATTTGGATTTCGAAGTATTGGAAAGCGAAAACAAATTGAGGATCATGCCGCATGCTGAGCAGGTTAATACAATAAAAACTTTGCCGGTCACCAGTGTTACTATGACCCAGGATGGTTCCAAAACAAAAGTCGTGATCAAATCCAAAATGCGCCAGTTGGATTCCGGGGGACCATACCTGGTCATGATCTTCTGTTCCTTCCTGCTTATTGCTTCCGGTATTCTCTTACAGGTGGGCGGTGACCAGGGAATAACTTATACCCTCCTCGGAGCAGGTATAGGTATTTTCAGTATCTTCTGGATACGCATGGAAATGGGGTATTTTGATTACGTACGCAAAATACGCACTTATGTAAAAGAGAAAGCAAACCCATCTTTCTCCGAAGCAAACATGTCTGTTGCTTAATTTAGTAACGACCAATTGCCCGCAGGCAATTCTACTTATAGCCAACCGCCGGCTCAGCCGGCAAAAGCCCCCAAAAGGGACTCCTTATAGAATATTCGCCCAATAATCTTCTATTAACGAACCGGTTTCATATAAACCATGGTCAGGTATTTTTTGCTCCCGCTGAGTCATTGAGTAATTGAGCCTATTCTATATATTGTTTCAACGTATCAATAGAGACTTCTCCTGAATACGTTTTGAGCAGTTTTCGCTCTCTATTATAGATATTGATCTGGGGCAATGCCTGGTACATAAACACATTATTCATAAAACCTGAGCTGTCAACACCAAGTATGATCGAGGGGTAATCGCTCAGCTTCATCAATTTTACAAAGTCAGGTAAATACGGTTCCATAACAGGAGTTGCCATCAGTATTAGCTTCGATTTTGTAAATAGAGACATATTTTTCTCCAGCAATACTGTTTCATCCTCACAGTGCGAACAGGTAGGATTAAAGATCATTACAAAAAGATTAGCTCCGTTATCCACGTCCTCATTAGTAATAAATAATTTTGACCTGATATCAGTTGGCACATCCTTATGCTTTCTTCTTGACTCCTTTCTGTCATCGTGTGATGCCTGGTCGTTCAACATCCTTTTTTCTGCGCTGTCATGATACAGGAATAACCGCAGCGGAGGCATAGCAGCGCCGGTTAGCTTATAATCAATTTGAGGATCGGCCTTCTTTTCGGTAATTTTGGATCGTGTAGAATAGGTCTGTTGTGCACCGGCTTTTACCGTACACACAAGGCACAGCAGTATGAATAGTTTACGTAACATAAAGCTAATTTAGGTAATTACTTTAAAACAAAAGTATAAAATCCATGCCCACTGGCAATATACCTCTTGCAGAAAGAGTCCGTCCCCAAATTCTTGAAGAATTCATCGGACAGGAACACCTCGTTTCACCTGGCAAAGTACTGGAACAAATGATCCATGGTGGCAAAGGCCATTCCATCATATTCTGGGGACCTCCCGGTGTCGGCAAGACCACGCTGGCGCAGATCATAGCGCATTCGCTGAACATGCCATTCTTTACGCTGAGTGCAATTGATAGCGGAGTTAAAGAAGTGCGTGGAGTAATAGAACTTGCACGCAGGGCAGGCCATGCGCTATTATTCATTGATGAAATCCACCGTTTCAACAAAGCCCAGCAAGACAGCCTGCTGGGGGCTGTAGAAAAAGGTATCATCACATTAATTGGCGCAACTACTGAGAATCCGTCATTTGAAGTTATTGGCGCCCTCCTCAGCCGCTGCCAGGTATATGTATTGAAACCTCTCAATGAAGACCACTTAATGGCATTGGTAGAACAAGCCATAAAAAAAGACAAATGGCTGGCAGAACAAAACCTGGTGATAAAAGAATGGGAAGCCCTGATGCAACTAAGTGGCGGCGATGCCCGGCGGCTCCTGAACCTTGTTGAACTCGTGGCAGCATCCCTGCCTGAAAATGATAAAACAATTACCAACGGACTGGTGCAGGATATAGTGCAGAAAAAAATGGCGCTATACGATAAAACCGGAGAGCAGCATTACGACATAATATCCGCATTTATCAAATCACTCAGAGGCAGCGATCCCAATGCCGCTGTCTATTGGCTTGCCAGGATGATAGAAGGAGGTGAAGACCCCAAATTCATAGCCCGGCGCATGGTAGTACTGGCCAGCGAAGACATCGGAAACGCAAACCCTAATGCACTCCTGCTTGCTACAAGTTGCTTCCAGGCAGTAGAACTGATCGGTTACCCCGAATGCCGTATCATCCTGTCCCAGGCTGCAACATACCTGGCGTCATCAGCAAAAAGCAATGCAGCCTACATGGCCATTAATAACGCCCAAAAACTGGTTAATGAAACCGGGGATCTCCCGGTACCGCTGCCAATAAGAAACGCCCCCACCGGACTCATGAAAAAAATGGATTACGGCAAAGGATACAAATACGCGCATGATTTCCCCGGTAATTTTACAGACCAGGAATTCCTCCCCGAAAAAATAAACGGCACCAAATTATACGATCCCGCCAATAATCCATCTGAAGCCCGCATCAGGGAATACCTGCGAAATTGCTGGAAAGAAAAATATGGGTATTAAAATTGTAGTGATGCACAATTTTGCGTCTCTATAATGATAGCTCACTTCACCACCGGAAATTCCTTCATCGAACTACAACCTCTCACCTTGCCTTTTCTCCAGGCATTCATATCCTCTTTGTAGGCTATCTTATTTCTTTCAATAATAAATTCCGGGTCCAGGTCGCTGAGGTCGGGCTTGCCGGCATTAACCCAAGCTGTATACCACAAATCT
The DNA here is from genome assembly GCA_903839875.1 of uncultured Bacteroidota bacterium. Taxonomy (GTDB): domain Bacteria; phylum Bacteroidota; class Bacteroidia; order Chitinophagales; family Chitinophagaceae; genus Nemorincola. The sequence continues at coordinate 28,990 of CAIMDZ010000191.1, read as the reverse complement.
GTAGTCATCATTATGGCCTTTTTCATTTGGCGTTCTACCATTCCATTAAGTAACTCATGATATACATGCGCGTATGAATAACAATGCACCAGCGAGCCCCAGACATTTTTTGCAGGCTTCCCGTCGGCACCAATTACATACTGTTTGTCTTCCGGGTTATCATTTTTCAGTTTCTTTTCTATATCTAATAAAGTGGTGGCCAGGAAGTGGCTGCTGTCAATAACATCCCATGTGGCTTTCTCTATGTTTCTTATGTAATGTGCTTCCCCTGTATGTAAATTATACGTTCTCCCGAATAATTCGGGTAGCTGAATTTCCCAGAAAGCATGTATGCCTTTCTGCCCGGTTAATTGCCCGTCATGATTAACTGTAGTATGCAGCGGCATATGTGCGTCTCCTACATAGTGGCCGAGGTCGGCAGCCAGAAAGAGTATCTCCGTCTTATTTTTATTTTTGAATGCCTTTGTGAGCTTGTCCATTACCTCCTGTATATACCACGGTAACGTCCCCCATTTATCAGTTGAATCCTTACCATACTTTGCAATAGCCTCCTTCAGTGACTTAGGCATTGTTGTCCTCGATTCATAATTATAGCTTTCCAGGTTTATGTAATGCCTTGGAAACTCAGCTTTATCATTCAAGGTGTACTTCCGCAGGTCAGGCACTGTTGATTCTTCTGTAATGAAATCAATGTGGTTATACAAAAACATACCCATCTCCTTTGGCAAGGCAAGCACCGCGCCCCTGTTAATATGATTGTGGCCCCATATTCCCCAGCCAAATACAGATGAGCCGCGGCCTGTCAATATTGCGGTAATGGCGAGCACTGCAAATACCTTGTTCTTCATGAATATGCCTGTAAGTAAAGCGTAAACTTAAAAAAATAAAGTGAATTGATTGTTACCGGGGAAATAGATCAGTCAGGCACTACGTCGTCTTCAATAAAATCATCATCCAATACATCTCCTTCTACCGATTTGAAGGTGAACCTTCGTTGGGAAATATAGCTGAGAATTGCCGTGATTATGGTGATCAGCGTGTAGGTAATAGAATGCAGCAATGCATAAGACGCATTACTGTTCGGTATAACCAGGCTAAGTAAAATATCGAACGATTTGATCAACAGATAGGTGAGCAGTATAAAAGTTGCAGTAGTCAGTACATATCTGAAAAACTGAATCCGCCCGTGAAGATTGGATTCCGGGAAAACTATATGCCTGGAAAGTGTAAATCCTATCGGGAAACTGATGCAAAACGCAACAACGTAAGCTGCCACGTCTGCCGCCACATTTATATTACCAAACACATGTACTTTTTCCGTTGTAAACAGAAAACGCAGAGTAAGGGAAAATATGGCAATATTCAGCACAGTATTGCTCCCGCCGCATGCCAGGTAGCGAAACGTCTGATTGGGTATCCACCTGGCAAAGGGCCTGTGAAAAAAATCAATCGTTCCGACTATGATATGTCTTAAAAATTTAAGCAATAAATAAAAATAAAATGATTTGCAAAGGTACGGAATATTTCAAAATATAAGCCGCTTTACACACTCCTTTTTCGTTAATTGATTACTCTATCCTTCCATTTATCTGTCATGCACCAAAATTATTCCCATTTCATTTTGCGCATTTTTGTAAATAATGCTTTTTCATCATTACCACATTTTCTCAGTAATTCGCTTAACTCATCATAGGATACAAGGTCAGTACTCCTTACTTTAAGTATTCTGGCCGCGCTATATGCAAAGTTTCTCCAGTTATCACCAATCCTGGTAAGCTCTTCGGAAAATCCAAGCAGGTCATCACGTTTTAATAACAGTCCTGCCTCCTGCAGGAAGGCTGCATATAAATACCTGAATCCTCCGCCGCCTGTTCCTATCTCCTCCTGCATACGAACTATATTCCCCAAATATAAACCTGCCTTCCTTGGCTCCAGTTTTGCAGGATAGCTTTGTAACTTCTTTGCAAGCAGGAATATTCCATTATTCCCAAACCATGGGAACGGCGGGGATAGCATAAAAAAGCACATTTGCTTTATACCCTTTTGTATGGCGGTTCTCATAGCCGGTTCCGAGGGTATACCTGTCACATAATACATAAACCCCTTTGGCTCTGGCAGCCCTTTTGCAAACCTTGCCTTTTCCAGGTCAGCAGGCGCGATACGGGTTGGTGTTTCCATCACCGGGTCACTAACAAGGTAATCATTGCCATTTTTGCCATATACCACCAGGTTATGCGCATTAAAATGAAACCTGTAAGCCTCCGGCAAATAAGTAAGGTAAAATACACTACTTAGCACACCAACTGGTTTACCAGTGGCAAGCACATCATCCAGCGCCTTCATTGCCTTTGCCTGATCATTAAACCGCTCTGAATGAATTTGAACATCCAACCGTTTGGCTACTCTTTTAAAAATAGCCCCCGGCCATATCCGGTAAGTTGTAGCAGGTATTCCTCCTACCTTAAGAAAAGGTACATGTCCGAAAAACAACCCCGCTCCTATACCAAATGCCATCGGTTCACTGATATTTAATCCCTCATGCTTTAACAGGTTTGAGGTTACCCCACTTTCGCAATGGGCATGTTGCCTGTGTATGAATTCTTTTTGCTCCATCAACCTGTTTATTGTTTATCCTTTCCGTAATTCATCAATTGATCTGTAGTGATGTTAAAAACAGCAGCGTATTTATTCAGTTCGGCCGGCGACAATTTTTTAAATACAGCAGGTTTAAAATGCCGCTTCACCTGCCATTGCCACTTACCGGCATAGCGGGCCAGAAGCGCTACATCCATCAGGTTTTTCTGCATAAAATAGGCTATGGGACTTAATGTTCCTTTACGGACTTTTTCTTCTGTTACCGCCAGCGATTCATCTATTTCATCCCACGCTTGTTTCAAAACCAGGTTCTCAGCCTCCCACCCTACCGAATTAACACCCGTGTATTTGCCATCTTTATCTACGGCATACATCAGCTTTTTGGCCTTCGCCTCATGGCTCATTTCCCGCTCGTCCTGCGGCACTTCATTTACATCCATTTCCGCTCACTAATTTTTGGAAAGATAAAGAATTACAGGGAAATGATCGCTATACCCGTTTATCCAATGTGTTCCCACAAAAGATCGTTTAGGTTCACCCTCATGCCCCTTATAATGATCAATCAGAAAATCAGGCTTAAAGATTTTCGCGTCTTTGTATTGCAACCCGTGTTTTTTATTCTCCAGCAATGAACCGGATACTATTATCATATCAAACAGGTTCCACTTATGCTGGTATATTTCCGTTCCTTCACCGTTGATAAATTTTTCGCCGAACGGATTGTACAAATGAGTACCTGTAACACTGCTCCTTATTGAATTGGCACCCATTACCCTGTTCATCAAATCACCCAAAGGGTTATCATTAAAGTCCCCCATAATTATCACCTTTGCGTCAGGATGTTTCACATTTAAAGCTCTGACTGCAGCTAAATTTACCTCAGCCGCTTTCAATCGCTTTTGCGGGCTGTCTTCGCCCCTGTTGGAAGGCCAGTGGTTAACAAACACATACACGGTGTCGCCATCCAAAACACCGCAGGTATAAAGCACATCACGGGTATGTGAGTTGGAAGCAATATAACTCAGATCTACCTTCAGTGGCTCAGCCACCAACACCTTGAAATGTTTGGGATCATACAACATTGCCACATTGATCCCCCGAGGGTCAGGCCCGTTAAACCATTCATATTTGTAGTTGCTTCTCGCTATTTCTGGTTGGCGTACCAGGTCATTCAGTACTGTTGGGTTTTCTATTTCCGCAAGCCCAATTATCGCAGGCCCGTTCATACTCTGAATCACTGTTGCAATATTGTGCAGCTTCTGTTCATAAATTTTTTGGGTATAATGATACTTGCCAGCGGGAGTAAACTCTTCATCTTCCTTAACAGGGTTGTGTACTATGTCAAAAAAATTCTCACAATTGTAAAATGCAATAGTAACATTATCAGCCTTTTGAGCCTTGCCCTGTAAACTAACAAATGTTATTATTACAAAAAGAAAAAACAATTTATTCAGCAGCATGATTTTTATAGTTAAATTTGATTCCTTATTATTTATTTAACGTTCACAAAAATACACTGCTATGTCACAAAACCACGCATTAATTGCAGAAATGAAAATGGAAGCTGCGAACACACGCAAAATCCTGGAACGCGTTCCCGTTGAAAAAAATGACTGGAAACCACATCGCAAGTCCATGTCTTTAGGTCGTCTTGCTACACATGTTGCCGAAATACCCGGATGGGTTACAGCAACTATGACTACGGATGAACTTGACTTTGCAAAAACTGAGTACAAACCTCATATTGCACAGAGTACCCAGGAACTATTAGACATCCTTGACAAGAATGTGAATGAGGGTGTAAATGCACTGGAAAATTCAAAAGATGAGGACTTTGACAAAATGTGGACTTTGCGAAACGGTGACCAGGTTTACTTTACACTACCTAAGAAAGCTGTACTACGCTCATTCGCACTCAGCCATCACTATCATCACCGTGCACAATTAGGCGTTTACCTCCGTCTGCTCGATATACCCATTCCGGGCATGTATGGGCCAACTGCTGATGAAATGGAAGCAACAAATGCTGAAACAGCTCCTGCTGAGGCAATTGCTAACTAAGTTAGTAGGGGATAATATAAAATGCGGCAATGTGAATCCACATTGCCGCATTTTATAAAAAACACCTGGGATTATTAGTTCATTTTTTTTGTATTGATTGGCATTTGTTAAGCATTTCATTCGACCTCACCTCTCATTTGGAGAGGCCGGGAGAGGCCACCCTACTTATTCCACCACTACCCTTCTTACTACAGGCGAATTATTCATGTTACTGAAACTGATCCGTACAAAATAAAGTCCTTTGCTCAGTCTTGATGTATTTATTTCATAATTTTCTTTGTTGATGTTTTTCGCATCATACACTACCCTGCCGGTTTCATCATAAAGTGCTATATCATTCACGGCCTGCGAGGAACGGACATTGAGTATTTCATTTACCGGATTCGGGAATAATGCTACCTCAGTATTTGTATTAACTTCATTTACTGACGCAATACCTGTGCAAACAAGATTGTAAAGAAATACAGTGATCATAGAGTCAACTGTATGAAATTTAACCAGGTCAGTTGACCAGGGTACGTGGCCATCTCCGGGAAATACATGGCTCATGTGATAAATGCTATTGGAGACATATACAGGCTCCAAAACCCCGAGGCCGCATAATTGAACAGGTACTATACCACCTAACGGATGACCGCAGTTGTATGGAACTACATTATCAACCGTACCCTGAGCATTTGCAGAAGGTTTATCTCCCGGGCCAACAAATGCAGCGGTATTTAAGGCTCCTGCCAGGTTAATAATCCCCTTCGATTTGGTTGTATAGCCCGCATTTCCGCTGTTACCTTCAAAACCTCCATTAGTGCCCATAGCAGAAGCAAGGTATGGCGGACACTCTCCCAAACTATCTAAGTATCCTACATGCATAAACAAAACAGCTCCGGCAGAATTGCCCCCGATAAAAATATTATTGGTGTCAATTTTGTAAGTATTGGTTGTAGCCGCGTCTTTTACAAAATACCTGATCGCAGCCTTGCCATCGCTCATTGCTTTAATAACTGCATCAAAAGCCATTGCAGAGTCTACAAGATTGGCAAGTGTAGTAAGGCGGTAATCAATAGATACGGTAACATATCCACGCTTGGCAAAATTAGTGTCTAACCTGAGGATAGTAGTATCGTCATTTTTTGTGCCACTAATGAAACTTCCCCCATGTGCAAGAATTATCAGAGGTCGTTTAGACAAAGTATCTCCAACAGGTTGGTAAATATCCATTTGCAGATTATACGGAGCAGAATAAGTAACGGTAGTAGTGCTTACCGTCGGAAATATCTCATTCAGATAACGTCCTGATGGGCACTGGGCATAAATTTTAGACGTGTACATAAATATAATACACAGCATAATTAAGTGATGCTTTCTCATTGTTAAGCTATTTTAGTTTGAAAAGTTATACAATATAACACTTTCTATGTTATTACAACATTTTTTTGCTAAGTTTTTATTGGATAACTAAAATTAAAATTATGAATTTATTACATTTGTATAGGCAGGATTCTTATTCCTCAGGTCAAGCCCCCCTTCCAATACGGATTTAATATTTCCTTCGTAAAATGACCACCCGGTTGAGCAGCCAACATGAAAATTATACTTACCTGCTTCATCTGTTGGTATCTGGTCTTGAGTCAATATCATTTCTGTTACGTTATCTTCTATTTGCCGGAGAGAAACGGTAACCACTCCTGCCTTTCCAAAAATGAACTGAAACCTGTCGCTCCCATTTGCTTCTGTTACCACGTCACGCTCTGTGGTAGTATCAGGATGACCGTGCCACAACCAGGAATAAGTGTCGCCCTTTTGAACCGGGCTGATATCTTCCCTTATCGCTCCGTTTAGCATTGTAAATTCCGCCTTACGCAGAAACCAGCTTTCCAGTCCAGCTCTGGTTGTCCAGGAGTCATACACTTTCTGGATTGAAGCATTCAGGTAAATTTTGTGGGAGAATTTACTCCAATCAATTTGAGCCATAATATCATAGATTTTACATAAATTTATGTAAACTATGTAAAAACACCGATTTTGATTTGTTTTTAATTATTTTTACCGACAAATTTTTTACCTGATGAAAAACAGAATTATTATTGCTTTCGCCCTTTTGATCGTCCTTGGAGTAAGCAGTTGCGCACATCACCAATACCCTGCACGCTACCACCATGGCAATAACGGACAGTCCCGCTTTTATTGATTCCGGCAATAGTCATTAATTTTATTTTAGTGTCAATTGCACACCAATTGTCCAGTTCGTTCCCGGCATTGGCCGCTGATCTACTACCTGGTATTGTGTATTCCAGATATTATTGCAGGCACCAATGAACTGAACCGGGTGATGAAAAACCTCCGTTTTATACATCAGTTGAACGTTGCCTGTCTGATAAGGCAAAATATAGGAGGACTCGTCGGTGGTAGTAAACCGGTAGCCGGTATAGGAGTGGTTATAGTTAAAAGAAAACTCTTTATCACGGTGCGCATACGAAAACCCCACATTCACCTGACCGTTATACCTTGGTGTGTACGGAATTTGTTTGCCAACACTGCCATCGTTGTAAATATAGCTGGTGACAGTGGTTGCCAAAACATAAGAAGTATTGACGCCTAAATGTAATTTCCAATGCGGCATACCATGACCCACATTCACGCTTAAATTATTTTCCGTCTCCACACCCCTGCTATGCACCTCAGCAATATTATGCGGCGTCCATATCGCTCCGCCAAACCAGTATATCCAATCATGAATGTCCCTCGTAAATAAGGAGAGATCATGAAAAACTGAAGTCTTACCAGCATTGAATTTCATGGCATACCCCCCATCCTCGCTCCACCCCTGTTCTGGTTTCAGACTAATATTGCCACCGGGAAAATAATATAACTCATTCAGGGTAGGTGCGCGGTAAGTGCGCTGCACATTTCCCCTCAGCGACAACCAATTTGTAAGGGTAAACGAAGCATTTAAACCCGGCAGAATAAAAGTGTGTTTAACAGATGAATCTTTTGATTGCGCAATGATTGTCTCTCCTCTTCCGTTTACTGCAATTTCCAGTTTGTTATTAAAAAACTGAACTTCGTATGCAGCGGCAATCGCAGCCTTATCCTGCTGTTTGGTCCCATCGGCCTGCGGCAGCCATGATACCTGCACAGGTATAAAAACCAACACTTTACCGAATTGAGGCAAGTCTCTTCTGTAGCCTGCTTCATTATAAAATTGGTATACAACATTATCTGACTTAATCAGTATAGCATCATCCCTGTAATGCGTTTCATCCCTGGTAAACGAAGATTTTAAATACCAGCTATTATCCCTCCTGTGTTTTTTCCATTCCAGCAGCGTTCTCAGCGACCCATCCGTTTGGTTCTTATCAGAGTAATTTTCAAATAATGCAGGAGGTATTTGCCGTTCGTATTGCTGGTACCAGGCGCACAGACTAAGTACATTTTCTTCACTCATCTTATAAGCGGCCTGTAACATTACAGCCTCACTTTGCAACTTGCTGTTGGTAAGGGTTGTTTTGTTACCAGGACTATTGGTATAATTGAAATTATTTTCAGCATATTGCGCAAAAGCCTTTGCCGAAAAATACCAGTGTCTGAATGACCTGCTCTCTTTAATGCCGGCCATGTATTGATTAAAACTACCAACACCTCCGCAAAATGATAAAGTCCTTTTCCCGGAATCAAACACAGGCGATTCATTTTCGATAAGCAGCGCACCGCCCACATTTCCACTACCCAGCAGTGCCGCAGAACTACCATAATCAATATGCACCTTGCTCATAAACAGCACAGGTAGTGTAGATATATCCGAAATCCCCAAAGCCGCATTCTGTATTGGCACCCCATTCCACAATACCATTGACTGCGCCGACGACGATCCTCTGAAGTTCAGCGTAGCTAATCCGTTAAACCCGTAAGACTTAACAAACACCGGCGTCTGCTGTGTCAGCATACTTGCCATGCTCTGCAACTGGAATTGCTGCAGCGTAGCGCTGTCAATGGTCTTTATCTTCTGGCCCGGCGAGAAGTCATTTACTTTTGTGTCGTAGGAATTTTTATGCTTGCCGTGGATTTTTACTTCCTGTAATGTCGTATCCATTACTTGCTGGGCAAATATTTTGCATGGCAAACAGCACACCATTATTGCAAATAATAATGCCTTTGAAAATATATTCATTTCAGCAACCATTTTCAAAAACTCTCACTCATCAAAATAAAAATGCCCCGGTCCCTCGCCTACATCAAAGCTCTTCACCAGCGTACCATCAGGTCTGTATACATACACACTACCTTTCTTACCCCAACCTTTTGGGTCGCCCACATAAATCAATCCCGTTTCCGGATCAACTCCTATCCCCCAGAAATCCTGGAATGACTTTGCAGCAACAAACGGGATCGTTGGCAAAGCCGCCTCATGTATACCCATCCTGTAAATCCCATTATACGCGGTGCCGCCAAAATAATCTGCTTCTATAAAATACAAAGTGTCCCTGGCAGCATTAAATACCGGCTTAATAACATTTGCATCAGCCGAAAATGTGTAAGAAGCAAGTATGTCTCCGGACGATGGGTCAATACGTGTAAACGCGCATACCTTCGGGTTAGACACCGGCTGATCGCCCGATAGCACCCAAAGCATCTGCTCTTTATCCAGCAATACTTCCTGCGGCGCATATCCCGCTACCTTCACTTTTTGAATGACTTTGTTTGTGTTTATATCCACCTTGTAAATTTCATTACAACCTGTGTCCCAGGTGCAAATGAATGCGCTGTTGCCATAGAGGCATAAGCCCTCCGTATTTATGTACGGTAAACTGAACGAGTCAGTCAATTGAATCGTCTGCGGATTGATAATATACACCTTGTTGCGGTATTCCGAAGTTACATACGCCCTGGTTGCGCTTAGTTGCAAAATGTACCTTGGCTTGAATATGGTGATAACGCCGGCAAAAGTGAGATCACCTGAATTAATCGCAACAACCTTATCCGAATTATTCACGCAAAGAAAAAACCTGTCGCCTATCTTCGTCATACTCTGGAACACATCGCCCAGCGGCTGGCCGTTTATACTGCTATACATATCTCCAAAGGCGCTGTCATTGCTCTTTTCATACACGTATAGCGTAGCAGCACCTTTTCCATAACTCCCTTCGCAGACCACATATATATTACCGCTGCCGGTGAGCACAGGCTTAACACCTGCATCCGGTTTATCTTTTACGCAAGCCCCCAGCAAGCATAAAATCAGGATTAGCGCCTTGTAACTTTTTCTACCCATTGGTTGCCTGTTGCATCGCGTAAAACAAGAAAATAGAGTCCTGCCGGATATTGCGCTACGTGCATCTCCGTTTCACCTTGCGACAATGAAACATACTGCAGCACCTGCCCCGTAATATTCGTAAGCGTCGCCGTCACTTCATCCGCCTGCGCACTTTTCAGCGAGATAAAAACTCTGTCACTCGCAGGATTCGGATAAACATTCACCGACACTTTTTCGTTCTGGTTTTTTACACCCGTTCCCGACTGATTAATAACCCCCACCGCATCCAGGTCAAAACCACATGATGGGAAAGGCGTAGGATATGGATCATTGATCACCCTGCCCGAATTATCTCTCGAACCATGCTCACCGATAGAACCCACCACATCTACAACACGAACATGGGTAACATTATTGATGTCCAGCCTCGCAATGCCGGCCAGGTCGTTCAGGTCAAACGGAGTTCCATACATCCCAACATACTTCCCTGCCAGGTTGCTGAGGTTGCACGCATTGATATAGTCCCCATTTCCTATCTGCACATTATTCTGCGTAAGCGATGTAACCGGAAATCTGAAATAATTAATCCCGTCAGAACTCACCTCTACAAATGCCAGCTCTAAATAAGCCTCGCTGTCATTAGCAGTATTTAAGAACCCGTTTTCAAACACAGCAAAGTCTGGTCCCGGTCCATTTATTATCGGATGTTCAAAAGTAAGTACTGCTATACCACTATCACCAAGGCTCACAATACTATTATCAGCTGCGCCTATCGCCAGGCTGCTGTCACCGGCGCTGGCATACCCCAATGATGGGTTTGCAATATTCATATACCCACGTTGAACAACACAATGAGTGGCCCAACTAATAAACTGTCCGCTCGTTGCACTGATTGCAGTACTTCCTGGCAATCCAGCCTGTGGCGCATACTGTGCATAAGCGGATTGATTCAGGAAAACGATCAAAAGAAGGAAAAAATATTGTTTCATAACCTTTGGTTAGATGTTTGTAGATGTGCCACACCTCAGAGGTGTGGCACATCTTGTTACTCGCTATTGTTTCACAAATTTTACCGTAGCAATTCCTCCACTCCCCGTCATTTGCAACACATATATCCCCGCAGGCAATGTTGCCGTATTTATCTCCAAATGCGATAAAGATGCATTGTATGTCCTTATCACATTTCCCGCCATATCAAGTAAGGCTACCAATTGCACGTTGTTATCAGCGACATCCACATACAAGGTATTTAATGCCGGATTTGGATACACTTTTGCAACCGGAGCCACAGCTGTATTGCCAACTGATAAATTAGCAGATTCATCTGTAGTGAAATTATCAATGCAGAAGTAAGCAGGTGTATTCATGCCGTATGTGCCATTGTCCGTTGAACTCAAAGTAAAGTCAAGACTATCCACCGGCCCCAGAGAAGCAAGATTCAGCCATTGCCAGTTTTTCAGAATGTAGTTCATGGTTGTGTCCGGGAAAAGGAAATCAGCCAGGTAGGTACTTACTATTGTTGGCTGCAAAGTACCTCCATGATATCCCTGCACCGAAAGCTTGAACCAGTCGCCATTATGAAACTTTCTTGCAAAAGCATCCCCATCTCTCATACTGTTATAAGCATAGGTGCTGTTGGTTACATAAACCCCGCTCACCGGATGGTCAGTTGCAGCACCCTGCAGTAGTACCCTGTTAGAGGTACCATAAGCTATAGCATATTTTGCAGAACCGCCATACCCTATCGCCGTTTTTGCCGAATACTGGTTTGTATAACCACTGGTCACGCTATCAGTCCTGTCGGAATATACAAACCCATAACTCCAGAAACCACCCCATGAGGTGTCATACACGCAGGGGAAATGTGCCAGCCCGTTATTAAACCCCACATCCGAACCGGACGATGAATAGTTGACATAAAATGTGTCTGCAGATGCAAGGCTGAGGCTCTCAAATGTAGCAACGGTTTGTGCCTTCATACCCGAAGTACCCAGTACAAGGGCTGAAAAAATGATGGTAAATGTGCGCATATAAAAATTGGTTTTAAAAACAATTAATATAAAGCGGCTTGGGAAATTCAGATACAGAAAAAAACGGGGAACAACCCACCTTTATCTCACCTGTGCTTTTGGTCCCGAAAGCAGCGATAAGTTATTACAAAGGCAGGTCTTCTGACTCGTTCCACTTTCTGAGGCCTTCCCGTCCTCCCGATAGCTATCGGGATCGAGACAGTGGCAAAACAGGTAACAGAAAGCTTTTTAATGGAACTTACAGCATCGGGTAATGTCCGGGATTTACACCCGGTTCCCTTTTCATCCCGACGTGAGTCGGGAAACCTTTGCGGCTGCAAATGTATTGAGTTAAAATGAAAAAACGTACTTAACCTATAAAACATATACACATTTATATCACATCAATATATTGGCAAGAATTATTGCGAGGTAAACCAACCATTTTGGCTAATTTCACTGTCTGATTAATCGGAATAGACAATTTTCAACTTTAAAAACCATCCCTTATGCGGAAATTATCCCTTTTGTTGGTTACAGCCTCTATGGCTTTTTCATCTTCATTTGCTCAATTACATGTTTCCACCTACGGAACGAAAAACGTTTTGGTTGAAGTTGCCGTTGGCGCCTGGACCGGTTGGGCCCCTGATGCATTCCAGGATGCAGAGGAAAAAATACTTCCTTATTATCCAAATGCTATTATCGCCGCATGGCATAATGGAGACTCCATGCAAGTGGCCGGCGACCCTTATTGCACAGGTACCGGTTATATCAGCGGATTCCCAATGGCTACCATTGACAGGGCTTTGATCGGCGGTATTGTGGCGCAAAGTCGCCCCTGGGAAACATATGTGGGCACAGAGAGCGCCCTCACGCCAAATTTTGATGTGGATATGTTATGTACCTACAACCCTTCCACAAGGGTGATGGACGTAACTGTTACCGGCAGAGCCCTCGCCACTTTGACAGGCTCATGGAATATCAGCGCGCTCGTAATTGAAGACAGTATTTCCAGTGCAGGTACTTATGCCCAGCACAATTATTATGGTACTTCCTACCCTACTTCCTGCACCGGCAGCCCTTCATGGTATGCTTCTGCTGGTAATCCAATCTCCCCTGCATCGCTTTTCCCACATTCCGACGTTGTCAGGAAGATTCTTTGTACCGGCGGCAGCATTTGGGGCGAAAGTGCTTTTACAAATCCAACTGCCGGAACCACAGTAATGAAGCATTACACCTATACCGTTCCCACCACCTCCAACCCCTTCAATATGAAGGTAGCCGGCATGGTGCAGAAATATGGTGCAACTACCTCTGACCGTGCTGTCGAAAATGCCGTTTCTTCCCAAACAAGGCTCATGCCTCCCGGAAGCGTTGCTATAACCGCCGATAGCTTTACCGTTTACACCGGCAACGATTGCAGCGGCACAGGTTTCTATGTCACTACCGCATCTTACCGTTCTGGTCTTAGTATCTATTCCGAATATGGTGATGGCTCTTCCGATTCGCATACCATCCTCAGTGCTGGTCTGACCGGCTACGCTAATTTCAGTCATGCCTATACTTCATCCGGCACTTATACTGTTAAACAGAAATTGTACGATGGCACAACAGCTATTGATAGCACCACCTATTCTAATACCTACGTGCTTTGCAATGTAATTCCGGTTATGTTCTACCTCGATGCCAACAGCAACTGCGTTAAAGACACTACCGAATCCTTACTTTACCAGCCAACCGTTACCCTTGTTGACTCCAATGGTGTGATTGTTGACACTATTTCAGCAACAAGTGGTTTCTACTATACCGCTTATGGCAACCCCGGTGATGTGTACAAGTTTACTCCAATCTCCACCACTACCGGCCTTGTGCTTACCTGCCCCAGCAGTGGATATCAGACAGACACGCTTCAGTCAGGAGCATCGGTATTACCTGTAAATTATTTCGCCGAAGAATGCAGTACCACCGGATCTGCCTTCGACCTCCGGATCTTCACTACCCGCAGGGCAGGCTCACATTCATTCCGTGGTCAGATCGCGGTAGACAATCTCTATTGCGTACCCACTACAGGCATCGTGACAATGACACTCAACCCAAGGTATAATTTCTCCTCATCTTACCCTGCGCCAACATCCGTTTCCGGCGGTATTGCCACCTGGAACGCCGGCAGCCTGTCGTCAGCAATCGGCGGCCCGTCTCTGATCACCTGGTATTGCGAGTCACCATCTGGTACTTTTTACGCCTATGGAGACACAGTTTATACAGATTATACTGTCAACCCAACTTCAGGAGATGCTGACCCCACCAGTAATTCATGTGTGCATGTCGACACAGTGACCGCGGGTTATGATCCCAACTACATGGATGTGTCTCCGGAAGGCATGATCACCGCAGGCACTACACTGAAATACACCATCGCATTCGAAAATACAGGCAACGACACAGCGTTCAACATCCGGATTATGGATACCCTGTCCGACAATGTAGACATCAACTCCCTGCGCCTTGAAATGAGCACGGCAAAAATGATGATATCCAATATCACATCCGGTGGTCACCACATCGTTAAGTTCGATTTCCCGATGATAGAACTGCTTGACAGTACCCATCACGGCAAATGCGACGGAATGGTGGTATTCAATATCAAAACCAAACCAGGCCTGCCTGTGGGCACAACCATTTACAATCGTGCAGGTATTTACTTCGATAACAACCCTGTGGTTGGTACCAACAGAGTGGAAGATATCATAGGCAACCCTTCAAAAGTAAATGACGTGAAACAAACAGCCCTGCAGGTTTACCCCAACCCCGCTAATGATGAATTAAATATAAAAATGGGCAAGGACGACTTTAGTTCATTCACTATTACCAACAGCATAGGCCAGACCCTGATACAGCAATCTTTAACAACTACCCTAACCAAAACTGACATCAGCATACTCCCCGCAGGTATTTATTACATTACCCTCAAGGGTGACAATGGTACAAAGGTTCTTAAATTTGTCAAACAATAGTACCACTGAATTTATCATTATTAAACACCAGCGCCGGGCCAAAAATCCGGCGCTCTTTTTTTATCTTATTGACCGAAAATAAACCAAATCACCTACCCTTGAAAACAGATCACTTACTGGTTGAAAAAACTCTTTCGCAATATAGATTATTCACTATTTATTGGTTATATCGGTAAAATTAATAAATATTTTACATAACTTGCAATAACTTCAGGTTCCTTCAGACTGTTTTTCGCCCCGGCAACTACTTGTACTTTAACTAAATAACCATCTTTATGCGTAAGACATTTCTACTTTGCTTGTCCGCACTTCTCACTTTTTCAGGGGCACATGCGCAATTGTTTGTATCTACTTATGGCGCTAAGAATGTTTTGCTTGAAGTAGGAACTGGCATATGGGAGGGTTTCTGCCCTGATCTGTTCCAGGACATAGAAGAAAAAATATTGCCATTTTACCCAAATGCAATCATTGCTGCATGGCATGGAAGTGACTCGTTGGCTCTTACCGGCGATCCTTTTTCGGTTTACTTGTCAGGTTATCCAAGTGGCACAGTTGACAGGGCAGATTTCGCTGGTTCCAGTACCTTAAGCATGCCATTTGAGTCTTATATCGCAATTCAAAGTACTGTCTCACCCAGATTCGATGTGGACATAGCATGGTCATATGATTCGTCAACAAGGATAATGGATATAGTTGTCACCGGAACACCATTGATGTCATTAACAGGCACATGGTATATGAATGCATTGATCATACAGGACAGCATTTCCAGTGCCGGTGCTTATGGCCAGCACAACTATTATACTTCGTCTAGCCTTTCCTGCACTGGTAGTCCTTCATGGTTTGCTACTGCAGGCAGTATAATTTCCCCTTCAACACTTTTTTACCATTCTGAAGTAGTAAAGAAAATATTGGCAGTGGGAGGGTCTATCAATGGTGAGCCTGCTTTTGTTAACCCTTCTTTTGGTACGGCTGTTGCAAAACATTACACCTATACAATACCATCAGGCGCTAACCCAGCACATTTCAGCGTTATCGGTATGGTACTGCAGCACGGCACCACCGGCTATGCTATAGAAAACTGTGCAACAACAAAGCGGCTTTCTGTGCCTGCTGGCATAAGCCACATCTCCGATAGTTTTGTAGTTCATACCATGAATCCATGTGGTGGCGGGGCTTTTTATATTATCACTAACACTTACCATCCCGGGTTAAGCGTCACCTCTGATTATGGGGATGGCACTACTGATACACATACTATATTAAGCGCCGGCTACAATGGGTTTACGAATAACATGCATCCCTATTCCACTTCAGGCACCTACACCATAAAGCATAGATTGTTTAATGGCTCAACACCAATTGACTCCGTTAGTTATACGCTTAATATTTCATTGTGCAATGTGATTCCGGTTATGTTTTATTTCGACATTAACGGCAATTGTATAAAGGATCCTTTAGAACCTTTTATTAACCAACCAACCCTGACAATGGTTGACTCAAATGGTGTGAGTGTTGATTCTATTCCTGCAACCGGTGGTTTTTACTACACGGCTTATGGCAACCCCGGAACAGTTTATACTTTTTCCCCAATTTCCACAACATCAGGACTTTCAGTAACATGCCCGGCAACAGGACACATATCCGACACATTGCGGTCGGGTACTTTAACGCTAGCTCCTAATAATTTTGGCGAGAATTGCACCACCAGCGGACCTTCTTATGATCTTCAAGTATTTTCATCCGCCTTGGCAGGTCCACATGCATTCTTTGCACGTATTGCAGTTGACAATATTAACTGTACGCCTGTAGTCGGTACTGTATCTATGACAATGAACCCCAGGTATGATTTTTCTAGTTCTTCACCCAGCCCGTTATCGGTTTCAGGTGGCGTGGTAACATGGGATGTAGGTATGCTGTCATTTGCTTCTACCAGCCACGCAATGATTACCATAGAATGCAACAGAGTAGGAGCGTCATATCCAGACGGCGATACAGTTCTTACCAGTTATGCTATTGCACCTGCCACTGGCGATGCAAATCCCTCAGATAATGTAAGCATAATTATTGACACCGTACGGGCTGGTTTCGACCCTAACTATATCGAAGTAAAACCTTCCGGTTACATACCTGCCGATACGCTGCTTACCTATACCATTGTGTTTGAGAATACGGGCCATGATACCGCATTTAATATCCACGTCATGGATACCCTCTCCGGTAATGTTGACATCTCTTCATTGCGGCTGGTGATGAGCACGGCAAACATGATGTTCTCCAAATTGAAAGATGCATCAGGACATAACATTGTTAAGTTCGATTTCCCGAATATCAACTTACCCGATAGCTCTCATCACGGCCTGTGCGATGCCATGCTCGTATTCAATATCCGCACCAGGCCGGGCCTTACGGGTGGCGCTACCATTTTTAATCGTTGCGGCATCTATTTCGATGGCAACCCCGTTGTTATGACCAATACCGTTGAAGACATTATTGACGGACCATCAAAAGTCAATACTGCGCAACAAACAACGCTCCAGGTATATCCTAACCCTGCAAATGATGAATTAAACATTAAGATGGGAAAAGATGCCTACAGTTCCTTTACTATTACCAACATTATGGGTCAGTCAATGCTGCAACAACGACTGATAACTACTCTAACCAAAACCGACATCAGCACACTCCCCGCAGGTATATACTTCATTACCCTCAAAGGAGAAAATGGTACTAAAGTTCTCAAATTTCTAAAGCAGTAGATATAGAGTAAACTAATTAAAAATGAAACCGGCCAAAACCATCGCTGGTTTTTATCATTTTTCCAGTACCATATTTGCAAGTAACACTAAAAAAAAATCTGCTTAATAAAAAAATATTGACGAAAACGTATTCGCAAGCCAAATAGCAGGTCCCCCTTCAGGGGTTCAGGGGTTTTTAACTCTTAAAATGCTTTAGCAACACAACCTCGCGGTCATTCAGTTGACGCCACTTGCCTCTTGGGAGGTTTTTCTTGGTGAGCCCGGCATACATCATCCTGTCGAGTTTGTCAACCACATATCCCAGCGATTCAAAGATGCGGCGTACTATACGGTTACGGCCACTATGTATCTCAAGGCCCAGTTCATTCTTCTTTTCCAGGTAAGCAATTTCATCCACAATTGCTTTACCATCTTCCAGTTCCACGCCCTCTATTATTTTCTCAAAGTCTGCTTTTGTAAGCGGCTTGTCCAATGTAACGTGATACACCTTTTTAATATCATAAGACGGGTGACATAATTTTTGGGTAAGCTCTCCGTCGTTGGTCATCAAAAGCAGCCCTGAAGTATCGCGGTCAAGCCGTCCTACGGGGAACAACCTGTCTGCACCTGAATTGGTTACCAGGTCCATTACTGTTCTTCTGCCCTGCGGATCTTCGTTGGTTGTAATATAGCCCTTGGGTTTATTAAGCAAAATGTATACCATGCCTTTCTGTGGTACCAGTTTTTTTCCGCTTAAAGTCACCTTGTCGTCATGCTTCACCCTGTACCCGGGTTCCAGCACCAGTTCTCCATTCACTTTCACCTTACCCTGCCGAACCAGTTCGGCAGCATCTCTCCGGCCACATTCACCACTGTGCGCAATATATTTATTCAAAGGCATTTCAAGGCGTGGCCCTCCCTTCTGGTCTATTTCTTTATCGTCCTCATCTTCTTCCTCATCTTCCTCTGCATACTTCTTTTTCCTGCCTTCAGAATGGTCGTGAACAAACTTCTTTTTCCCGCCCAGGTTTTTCTTTAGTTCAAAGGGCTTCTTTGGCTTTTCTTCCTCGGGAGCATCTTCCAGTTCACCATATACCTTATCTTCAAACTGCTCCCTTTTGCCCGGATGATCTTCATCCTTTAATCCTTTTTTTTTACCGTGTTTATCATTGAAAGCATTTTTCACCACATCGCTGAAAGTTAGCGGTACCGGCTCAGCATCAATACTTTTCGGTTCCTTATTATCAATATCCTTTTTACCTGTACTCTTTTTATCAAATTCAGGTTGCTCCCGTTCCCTGAAAGGCCTTGTATCGGCAGATTTTCCAGCCTTCTTAAAATCGCTATAGGATTTACCTCCTGCTCCGTCTCTATTTCTCTTTTCCTTATCGAACCCAGGTTTATCAAAAACCTTTTTGGGATGTTCGCCAAAAGGTTTACCGTCTTTATCACCCCTGAAAGGTTTATCAAATTCTTTGCGTGGTCCCTTGTCACTTCCTGAACTTTCCGTTCTTTTATCTTTATCGTAAGCAGGTTTGTCGAATGAACGTTTGGGACGATCACTGAATGGTTTACTTTCTTTATCGCCCCTGAAAGGTTTATCAAATTTCCTGCGTGGAGCCCTGTCACTTCCTCCTCCTTCCGTTCTATTGTCTTTATCGTAGGCTGGTTTGTCGAATGAACGTTTGGGGCGGTTACTGAAAGGTTTACTTTCTTTATCACCCCTGAAAGGCTTATCAAATTCCCTCAGCGGAGCCCTGTCACTTTCTCCTACTTCTGTTCTCTTGTCTTTATCGTAGGCTGGTTTGTCAAATGAACGTTTTGGACGGTCGGAGAAAGGCTTTTTATCCCTGTCCCCTCTGAAAGGCTTATCAAATTCCTTGCGTGGAGGCCTGTCACTTCCCCTGCCCTCTGACCTGCGGTCTTTATCAAAAGCAGGTTTATCGAATGAACGCTTAGGACGGTCTGCAAACGGCTTATCCCTTTCGCCCCTGAATGGTTTATCAAATTCTTTGCGGGGTTTTCTATCATTATCCCTTGCTTCTGACCTGGTATCGTTACCAAAAGCGGGTTTGTCTGAAA
Organism: uncultured Bacteroidota bacterium; assembly: GCA_903839875.1. GTDB lineage: Bacteria > Bacteroidota > Bacteroidia > Chitinophagales > Chitinophagaceae > Nemorincola. The sequence goes on along the minus strand of CAIMDZ010000191.1, from coordinate 9,243 downwards.
ACCGGGGTCTGTCATTGTCAGCAGTTCTGCCTGAATATGGCTTGGATGATCGTTGAGGTTTACTGTCACCGGATGCAGGGCTTCTGCTATCATAATTCTTTTTAAACGGACGTGCATCGTTGTTACGGGTATTGCCACTACCAGTTTTTTTAGAACTGCCTCCTGGCCCCGGTCGCCTGTCTTTTGGAGAAAATGATGAACTTTTACGCATCTGGTTAGTTTAGCTTTAATTGTGGGTGCAAAGGTAAGGTGTTTAGTGCCTAATAACTGTTAAGGATACACAATACCCCCGTTAAGCCTGTTAAAATCCGGGAAATTTATAGTAATAAAGCTGCAATCAGAAGCTCACTTTGGTTTGGTTTTTGCAATTTCAGCTTCCAGTACAGGCAGCGCTTCTTTAAATGTAATCAGCAGATTCTCCAGGATTGGCAACATTTTACCCTTTTCCGACCCTTCCCGCGCAATCATTTCTATTCCTATAAAATCATCAAACATCCCTTTTATCTTTATTACATTGGCACTTGACTTTAAGAAATGAGCCTGTCGCCTTATTTGCTCAAAGTCATCAGAATTATTGATTAGGTCCTCTAATTTTGCTAACCCATCGGAAACAGTTTTTAAAAACAAAGTAGCTACCTCGTTTACATACACACTGTCATTATCCGACATATCGTAAATAAAACTGAAATCTACCAATGAATCATTCATACGCTTTCTTTTAAAGAATTAATATTCCTCTCTTTTATTAATCTCAAAATTAATGCGCTCAGTTCATTGGTTTCAAACGGTTTTGAAATACATGCATTCATTCCTGCATCCAGACAATTAGATGTTTCTTTTACAAAAATATCAGCAGTGAGGGCGATAATCGGAACATCACTCTTTATTTCCTTCCTAATATATCTTGCTGTAGAAAAACCATCCATACCAGGCATTTGCAAATCCATTAATATAATATCAAAATCCCGGTTTCTTACAAGATCAATAGCCTCATTGCCGTTCATTGCGGTAAAAATTGAGGCGTTTTCTTTCCTGAGTAAGAAATTTACGATCTTCTGATTAAGAATATTATCCTCAACTACCAATATATTTATCCCTTCGAGCAAATTAGCAATATTTTATTTGTACTATATATTTTTTTTATGGACCTAAAATTAAATATCATATTCTACTTCACAAAATAATGATAATACAAAGTTATGACAATTAATAACTGTCTTAATAATAAATTTTCTGAACTATATTTGACATGTCTTATTATCTGATTAATAAATCATATACAGTAGACGGTTGTGAGATTATATTTTTCTATATTTTAGTGAATTTTTCTGTTTCTGTTGTTGGTATTGTCTTTTTACGTATTATTGTATCCATAACCCCAAATAACTATACCTTAACAAAATTATTTTTGTTAACAAAGCTATTTTGAATGAAAAACTATGGCATATAAAATACACATTCTTCCCCGGTGGCTGGTTTTTCTTTTAGATCTTTTCCTGGTTTGTTTTTGCCTGTTTTTGTCCAGGATGCTTAAGCTGAATTTTGACTGGCCAAAGGTTGATGCAGGTCTTCGGATAACTATGCTGGTTGTTTTGGTTTTCAACAGTGTGCTTTTTTATTTATTTAAAAGCTACGCCGGTATTATAAGGTATACTAACCTCGAAGATGCTCAAAGGCTGGTAATGGTAAATGCAATAGCTTCTTTCTTCTACCTTGTGCTTAATACCTTTGTTACGAGTTTCAGATATGGAAATTTTTTCACACTGCAGATCGTTACCATTAATTTCCTGATATCCACGTTCGTAATTATTTCTTACCGGCTTGCCGTTCGTTACTGTTTTAATTTTTATAAATCACTTTCAAGAGGAGATAAATTATTAAAGAAAAAGGTAGTTGTATATGATACTTCAGCCGACGGGCAGCACATTCAAAAAGTATTGAACAGCCTGCCTAACGGAGATATGCTGGTAGTTGCCTACCTGGATGATTCTTTTAACACATCCGGTAAGTTACTAGAAGGCCTGCCGATTTACAGCACCAATGAAAACAGCATAATTAAATTACGGAATGAAGGAGTGGAGCTGCTGATTCTTGCCAGCAAACAAATTGAAAAAACCAAACTCAACGACCTTGTTGACAACTGCCTGGCTCATGGCATCAGGATACAGCAGGTGCCTGCCATGCGAGATTGGTTAAATGGAAGACTAGACACACAGCAGCTACAGGATATTAAAATTGAGGATCTGCTGGAACGTGAAGTAATCAAAATTCATAATGAAGCTATTTATACTGAATTAAAAGGTAAAAGAATTCTCGTTACCGGCGCAGCAGGCTCAATAGGGAGTGAACTCGTGCGGCAGTTGCTCCAGTACCGTCCATCGCTGATTATTCTATGCGATAAGGCAGAAACACCCATGCACGACTTTTATCTTGAAATACAAGACAAGTATAAAAATGCAATTGTAAAAGCATACCTCGGCGACATATGCGACCGGCAGCGCATGGAGCATCTTTTTGAAGTATATAACCCGCAGATAGTATTTCATGCCGCAGCATACAAGCATGTGCCGCTAATGGAAGACAATCCTTCTATTGCTGTGCTCAACAATGTACTGGGTACTAAAATACTTGCTGAACTTGCGGTGATGAATGATGTGGAGAAGTTTGTTATGATCTCAACTGATAAAGCGGTGAACCCGACAAATGTCATGGGCGCCTCAAAGCGTATTGCAGAGATATTTACTCAAAGTTTTTACAGGAATTTAACCACCGACCAAAAAAGTGAAGGACATTCACCAACCAAATTTGTCACTACCCGGTTTGGAAATGTGCTTGGATCTAATGGATCTGTTATTCCACGTTTTAAAATGCAGTTAGAAAAGGGTGGCCCATTAACTGTTACCCACCCCGAAATTACCCGGTTCTTCATGACCATCCCTGAAGCCTGCCTGCTTGTTATTGAAGCCGGTGTTATGGGACAGGGCGGTGAAATTTTCATTTTCGATATGGGCAAACCGGTGAAGATATCTGACCTTGCAAGAAAGGTGATCAAACTTGCGGGAAAAGAGCCCGATGTGGATATAAAAATAATATACACAGGCCTGCGTCCCGGTGAAAAATTATTTGAAGAATTACTCGGCACCTCTGAAAATGCACGTCCTACTTATCATGATAAGATAATGATCGCCGATGTGCATCAATATGATTTTGCCAAGGTGGAAAAAAGCATAGACAAACTTATTAAATGTGCCCGCCAGCATTATACCCTTGAAACAGTACACCTGATGAAAGAACTGGTACCGGAATTTGTAAGCAATAATATTGCTTATGAAAAGGTGAATGATGGTAGTCGTAAGTCGTAAGTCATTAGTGGTAAGTTGCGAGTTGATTACATGTTAGTTCGAAAATAATTTTTGGCAAGCACTTTGCTAAATCGCAATCCAAACCTGCCTGCCGGCAGGTTCCCAATACCAAATTACGAATTCCAAAAAACCTATCTGATATACCCTAAAATCTTCAGCATACTTTGAGGCGATTGCTCTTTGGCATAGAGCCAGTCTTCCAATTCACCTTCCTTGTTGTATTCTACTATTATATGTTTGGGGGATGGTATCATGCAATGTTTGATGCCTCCATAACCAGCAAGCTGATCCTGGTAGGCCCCGGTATGAAAGAAACCTATGTATAAGGGATCCTTACCTTTTTCCTTTTCCAGCTTAGGCAGGAACACTGCATTGATGTGCTCTTCCGATGTATAAAAATCGTGGCTGTCGCAGGTAAGCCCGCCCAGGTGTACCTCCTGGTATTCTTTTTCCCATTTATTAATAGGCAGCATCAGAAATTTCTCACCTATGCCCCATGTATCAGGCAGTGTGGTGATAAAAGAACTGTCTATCATGTACCAGATCTCACGGTCATTCTGCATCTTTTCATCAAGAACACTATACACTACTGCGCCTGCCTCGCCTACTGTAAAAGAGCCAAACTCGGTGTAGATATCTGGGGTATCAACCTTGTTTTTCTTACAGACTTTCTTAATGGTTGACACTATTTCGTTGACCATATAATTGTAATCATAGTCAAAGCCGAGGGAGTGTTTGATGGGCAGGCCGCCACCTATATTGATAGCTTCCAGTTCAGGACATACTTTCTTCAACTGGCAATAAATGTTCAATACTTTATTCAGTTCGCTCCAGTAGTAGACATCGTCTTTAATACCTTTGTTCATAAAGAAGTGCAGCATCTTCAGTCTGAACTTATCATTGCCCTTTATTTTATCCACATAAAACTCCAGTACATCGCGGCTGCGAATACCGAGCCGGGAAGTATAGAAGTCGAAAGTTGGCTCTTCCTCGCTGGCAATACGAATACCAATATTCACCGGATCCTTTGCCCTGATAGACTTTTTATAATCGTCAAACTCGTTTTTGTTATCAACGATCGGTATGACATTCTTAAAGCCCTCGTTTATCAGGCGGGCAATATTACGCGTGTATGCCCTTGTCTTAAATCCATTGCATACGATAATAGTTTCCTTGGTTATTTTCCGCCTTTGGTATAGCCGCTTGATGATGTCTATATCATAAGCAAATGAAGTCTCCAGGTGCACTCCATGCTTTAATGCCTCTTCTACTATAAAAGAGAAATGAGAGCTTTTGGTACAATAACAATAAACATACTTGCCATCGTACCTGTGCTTTTTTATAGCATCATTAAACATCTTCTTAGCCTTTGCGATCTGCATCCCAATTTTGGGCAGATAAGTCAGTTTGAATGGTGTACCGTATTTCTCTATCAGTGCACTTATATCTACACCATTAAATTCAAGAGTATTGTTGTCATTTACATCGAATCCTTCCTGTGGAAAATGGAAGGTCTGTTGTACGAGATCAGCGTAAGTATTATTCATTTACCGGCAGCAGAAAATGGATTAGTGTGATTAAAGAATTGTTGACGAAACAAAAATAATTTATTTGAAATTATAAAGGGGTTATTATTTTCAACTTTCACATTTCATATTACCTATCCATGCAATACTTGAAATATCCAAAAAGCAATAATACAATTTCAAATAAAACAAGTAACATACGCAAAGATATCAGTTAACCACTACCCTGCTCCTAAGTACTCCGTTTTTATTACTCACCTCGCAGATATAAAACCCCGGCCGCAGTCCTTCTGGTAAAATCTGCAGATTTCCTCCCCCATCGAATAGGCCATTGGCGCTCCAAACAATCCTGCCATCAACACTTACCAACTTTACAACAACCGGCCCGTCCAATAATTCAGTATTTGTTGTATGAATTGTAAAGACTCCATGCCCCGGATTCGGCGCTATGGAAATATCACCGGCAGGAACTTTTGGAACAAATAAAGAAGGTGGATTTTCAGCTTTATAACTTTTCCACATACCCCTGCCAAATGTTGCAGCCCATATTTCTCCGGTGGAGTAATTAATATTAAGGTCGGCCACATGGACGGAAGGGAGGTTGTTATTGTACAGCATCCAGTCGGTCATAGTGCTGTCTTTGTAAAATATTGCCGCATCGGTGCCAATGTATTTTGTTTTTGATGAGGTATCTATCACAATGCAGTCCACAGGCAGGTTTGGCAAAGAGCCAGTTTCGTTGGTCCAGGTATTCGTAACCAGGTTGTAACTGTAAACTTTATCCGTGCTTGAATACCCGCTTACTGTTACCCACAAATGCTTTTCATTTCGGGGGTCAATGGCCAGATCGGAAATAAAATTACCGATAGGATTATGTATGGTATCCCAGCTGGCTCCGAAGTTGGTAGTATAGTGGATCACCGATTTCCAGATATTGTAATCATCATGCACGGTATAAATATAATTTGGGTTTGCCCTTGAAATCTGCAAAATGTTAAGATTCGAATTACTGTCAAATATGGGTGAAACCGGAGTCCACCAGTTTCCGTTGTTATGAGAAACAAACACCCTTTTGTATCCGAGCAACAATGTTGCTGTATCAGCAGGATGAATGACGTAGGGAGTGACCCACCCTCCGGAACTGTGCAAGGTATCAGTTATGCTATGATAGTTAGCTCCGCCGTCCCGGGTCATATCAATTGCACCATTTTGATAGGAGCAATAAAAAACATTGTTTGGGTCGCCATAATTAATAAGGGGTTGCATACCATCGCCACCGGTAAGGTCTGTTGAAGCTCCGCCACCCAATACCATTTTTGTTCCATCATCCTGGCACCCACCTATACAGAAGCTGGTGCCGTTTGCCACTGCATTCCTGTAAAACTCAGTAACGCAGATACCACTTGACAGGTCTGTCCAGGGATCTGTAAGCGGGCCATAATTTTTATATACACCACCATCGCAGGTTTCGAATAATGCACCGGTTAATGGATGATAAGCAAGGTTATGTTTATCAGCGTGAACAGTATAAACCCCAGTCAATCCGCCCCACCAGGTATTGGCTATGGTCCAGGATAATCCGCCATCGGAGGAGAAATAAGTATTTACCCCACCAATGGTTACCTCCGATGCATTTGCAGGATTCATGGCAATGCACAAGTCATACCAACCTTGTCCGCCACAACCTGATGTAGGCAGCCCAAGCTCCCAGTTAAGCAGGTTATTCGTGCAGGTGGTATCGTCAGTAAACAGAGCCGTATAACTGGCGCCGCTGTTGGTGGAGTTATAAATCCCCTGTAAGCCTGAATGACTGTTGGATGCTATGGCTTTTACAATTGCAGGGCTTGACGGGCATATGGCAATGTTTACTCTCTGCGCATCGGTAAAAGCAGTGACCGTACTCCAGGTAATACCTCCGTTCAATGACCTAACGATCTGTGCTGAAGTACTTGTATAAATAGTGCCATAGACTGTTGAAGTATCTCCGGGTTTATAGAGTATCTGTTTATAATCACCAGTTGTATAATTGATCCAGGTAACGCCGCCATCGTGGGTTTTGTAAATACCATTGTTGGTCGCGAGTATCATTGAATTGGTGTCCTGTGGATTGATCAGTAATGATCTTGCAGTGATCCAATAAGTAGGCGGCCATGAAAGACCGGTTGTTGCCCAGGTTAGCCCGCCATCATGTGATTTAATTATCCCTGAGCTATATGCATCACCATGGTCTCCATCTCCGGTAGCTAAATAAATCGTATTCCGGTTTAACGGATTTATCTTTATATCAGAAACACCTAAAGTAGGCAAGTGATCATATAAAGATGCCCATGTCAGCCCGCCATTAGTTGTTTTCCATGCGCTGCCACCTGGACTCCCAACATAAAAAGTATTTGAATCAACCGGATCAAAAGCGACTACAGTAAGCCTGCCTATACCTGCATATCCCCCACCAGATAAACTTGGCCCCTGGAATATCCAGTTTGAAGTAGTTGTTGTAGTTCTTGCCGCGTATTTATGCATATCAAAATAGCGTTGCCATTCCTCAGTAGTTTTCATCTGAGGAACTATATAACCATCTTTATCCAGGTGCTGCCGCCAGTACCATTCCCATTTTTGGAACAGGTGTTCTTTCCCTTCACCCCGTTCTTTAAGATTTGCCTTGGTATTATGTTCTTCCTCCTCGAATTCGGGCATTTGCCTGTAACGGGCTATCATGTCCGAAAACTTTAATGGACCATTATTGCCTGTGGGCATCCACGGCTGGGCATTCAATTCAAGATGCAATAACACAAGCAACGCAATAAAATATATCTTCTTCATTTTTTTATTCTTAAAATAAGCTCTACATATAATCGTCAATCTGATTCTACTCAAATTTCCTAAGGCAACGGTATATCAGGCTTCCTGGTGATATTTTTCACCGGCGATAGCATCCAGCCGCTGCCACCTGATTTATAAAACAAAGTGTTCTTCGCATCTTTAGGTATTTCAGGGGGGACAGGAAATTTACCCCCTGTCACAGGCCTCAATTCAAGGGTATCACCTTTATGAATAGCATCATTAGTAACAGGATCAAACCTGTAATCCCTGGGTACATTAATTGTTCTGTTTCCCATCCAGTGGGCCTTGTATAAATTACATGTAAGCCAACCATTCTCTCCGCGCCAGAAAACAGTTTCCGGATATTTTTTTCCCTCCCAGATCACAATAAAATGAAAATCGGTTTTAGGTTGTGCGCCGGGAATTCCCGGCAAAATGCGTTGGCTATATGCTTCCAGAACCCTTAAGGTGGAATTACCCTTTTTCTTTACACCTTTACTTTCCACATTTAATGTGACTGCAAGCATAAAAAACAAAAAAACAAAAAAATGTTTCATATACATAAATGTAAAAATACTCAAAATAAAATGAAATATAAGTGCCAGCCGGTTCATTGTTTTGGATGCACTTCAGATCACGGAATGGTTTTCAGCTTATTTACCTTGGTTTCCGAAGGTCTCTGCTACACACTGAGCTTTGCAATCGCAGACCCGCCGACGACTTAACTATTTTTTTGTTTTATGGAAGACTATGGGCAACGGGAAACTGCTAAACTGCTTTTAAATATCTTTCAAACATACCGGGGTTACTCCGGTATAGCTGTATGAGCTGTTTTTCCTTGTCATTTAGCTTGTTAGCTTTCTTCTTAGCCACCTTAGCCTCAATTTCGGCAATTTCTTTTTCAGCAATGGCTTTTACCCTTAGTATGCGGTCATATTCTCTTTCTTTTTTCGACATACAATTAGCTTTATTATCCAGGAATTTTTTGGTTTAATAAATTTAGTTCTTTTTTTGATAATATTACCACTTCTGACTTATCATATATTTCAGCAAGATAGACGGTGTTCTTAACTATTTTAACATTGGTTATCACTCTTGCTCCGCCACTTTTACCCCGCCACTTAGATGTTATTTGCATGCGCACTTTATAAAAACCGTCCCCCAAGAGATTTACCCTTGAAGGGGTCGTATGCTAGTTCTTCGGCCAAATTCTCAACATCGTTTTTAATAGACGGATATTTTTTCGAAAGGGCTTTTAGGTCCTTTGTAAAATTCGCTATTTGGACAACATTGTACCGCCCTGCCATTGTTTGTTTATTATTTCAAAATTACAAAAAATGAAAGTAAGTAGAAATGCTAAGATAATGAGGGTGTATGACAGATTGCACTTTTCTCCACTAGTGTCATGTCACGCATGAATTGACGGATAAAGTTTTAATAATTTCACCCTTGCATCCTCACAGGTGAAGTGCCATTTTATTTTGGCTTCCTTATTGTTCCGGTGAGTTTGCCATGCACCTGCTTCTGATTTCATT
>CAIMDZ010000190.1 GCA_903839875.1 uncultured Bacteroidota bacterium | reverse complement strand
TCATACAAATAAGTTTTTGATAAAGAATTACCAAAGATACTATTTTTATGCTGCATTATTTATGTCGTTGTGTATAGCGATGCTCAACAGGCACAACAACAAAATGTGCCAAGACGCTCAATTATAACCAATAGTATTAATAGCCCCGCGACCATGAGTGTAACTATTCCTATGAATCAAGTGATACAATTTTTGAACGAAAATGATCTGAATTCCGGAAAAACATATCCGGGATTTTACAAAATAACAGTAATCAGCGAGGAACCCTGGGAGGTCAGTGTTATGGCTAAGACTCCATTTTTCTCTTCAGCGTCACAAGACCCTTCCAATAATATGCCTGTTAGCATTATGAGTGTAAAAGAAAGCACTACATCAAATTTTATAAGCCTTTCAGTTACGCCTCAAAATTTATTGACTGGTAGTAGTACAACAGGAGCAAGCAATTTTTATATAGATCTGAGGGTAGACCCTTCATGGAATTATAAGGGGGGGAATTACTACCAGGATTTAACGTTCACCTTATCCTCACAATAATTATTTATTAACTCCAATCATCCAGGTGATTTAATTATTAGCATTTATAGAGCCTGATGTAAATCGAATTATTGTTGTTCTTTTATCTTGTAAATAATTATTTTTTAATTTTTTCGCTGAGCGCTTCGCTGTTCCATTTTTTCTTCATCATAATCACGATATAAAACTCATACCCTTCCCGGGCTAATTATTTCTTATCCTTAGAGTCATTTGTAAAGCGTTTTGAGCAGCTCCTATTGCATTGTAGATCCGCCGCGTTGGATTGGTGTTTATAATCTATTATCTACAGGTTAACAGTATAGCCCGTTTGGCTTAATTAACTAAATTAGATTGTCCCTTAGGCAGGAGTTAAGGGATAATAAATATCATGCTTTGGTTTAAATTACTTGCAATGGAGTGTGTTCATGTTGTGTAATTTTAGCTAAAGCGGATAGTAATAGGGTTAGATAGTTTACGATCGAAAATGAGCTTCGCTCGTGCTTTAGCAGGCATCCCTGAAAGAATAATAATAACTGCTCAATATAGCAGGATATTCTTTCTTCAAATTTCCTGATACAAAAAAGCCGCAGGCTCTTCCTGCGGCTTTTTTTGCCTTATACGATATTAATCAATCTTAAAGGTTTTCATTTTTATCTGGCGGTTTTTCTGGTCAATTTCAAAGACTACTATTGCTTCATTATTATTCACAAGATCAATTTTGTAAGATATTTTCAGTGGTTTAATGAAATTAGTGAAAGCCCTGGCGTTGAGTGATAATGAATAAATGCCGGAAGGAAGATTAAAATAATAATCGCCCAATTCATCTGTTGCCGTCATATAAACTGTACCCGCGGTATCTGTTGCAGTCAATTTAAGGTAATCAGGTGTAAAATTAGCCGGACTTAGTGAATCCAGGATTACTTTAATACTGCCGCTGATCAGTTTGCTTTTCTTAAATGGTATTTCATAGGTAGTATTTTCCGTAACATTTATCTTCTGAATAAAACCAGAGGAGGGGATGATGCCTTTAATATTCTTTACATTATGCAGATCAACGGTATAAATTCCTCTCTCAATATTTTCATAAGAAAAGGATCCTTGTTCGTCAGTAAGAAAGAGCAAGCCATTTAATTCAATAGCAACATTTGATAAGAGTTTTTCATTATTATCCCGTATACCATTATTATTTTCATCGAAGAAAGCAACCACTTTCAGATCATAATATTTTCTTTTTACAAAAACGGGAAAATTGAATCTTTTACTTACGGTAAGGCTTAGATATTGCCTATTGAAACCGGGGATCATATCATTCGTTTTTTGCAATGGGATATTGCCAAAGAAATCAATTGCCAAACCTTTCTTTTCATTATGGTAATTCAAATTGCCACCGATGTAGGATTGTACTGAATTATCATAAAGTGATTTGGAAATACTATATCTTAACTGCCCACCGAAGGTTTTCCGGATCTTAAAATTCATGTAAGTAATAAAATTCAAAGTTTCAATAAAGCCAGTAATAGGTTTTAATTCCATTGGATTAACAATCGGAGTGCGCTCATAAAAGCCCTGTACTCCAAAATGTGTATTGTAAATGTGAATGTTGGAACTGGTTACAAACACATCTTCCCTAACGTTTCCATTTTTGTTGGTATAGCCTGTTAATGAACGGAAAAGTAAATGAAATTTTCTCTTACTGTAGGAATAGTTAAAATCTGTATAGGGGTACTTGGGTCCTATAGAATTACCTATTCCTTCCTGGCTCATTATACCTAAGCTTAATCCAAATCCCATATTCTTACCATACCAACCGGACCTGATGCCATATTTGGTGATGTTATAAGTAAAAACGTCGGAACGGTAAATGGTATCTCTGAAATAATTACTCTGCGTATAGTTTGATTCATAAAAAAGACCCAAGGGGACTTTACCAAACTGCCTGTTAATATTATGGCTCTGGAAGCGAAGCCCTTTTCTTAAGCCGGGGTAATTGTTTGAATTTTCCTCCAAATTGGATGCAATACTCCATTTATTTTTATGGTAATTGAATAAATAACCTAGTGAACTGCCCCATAGTTCCTTTGGTGCATTTGCTATTTGGTTTGTACTATGATCCAATCCTATGGCTCCAGTCACTTCCAGAATTGTGGTTTTATTCTTCAGTAACTGAACATTGTTCCAAAAAATATAGCTGTTAAGATGATAAGTAAGGTCGAAATTTGAAGTTGCAGTATGCCAAAAAACAATCCTTTTTAAAGCGTATTTTAAATCGGCCGTAAGATTATCATTGGCATAATAGCCTGCATAATAATATTGTTGGTCGTGCAAAGAGCCGCTTAAGCTAATCTCTCCATGTTCTTTCCATTTATATCTTACTTTGGCTCCAGTACCATTAATGGCAAAAAACCTGGATCCTTGAGTTGTTCCGACATAATACGACCACCTTTGATGGAAGTATTCTACCATCCATATATTTCTTTGAAATTCAGTACTAATACCTAATTGTTTTGACCTGTAAGAGAAATTCAACCTATTATCTTTATCAAAAGTGATTTCGCCATGTAATCCGCCATAATAAGTGAAATCCCTGCCGGAATTTAAAATTCCACCCTGTAGTGTAAGCGGAAATGTTTGAAACCGTGATGCGTGCATTTTTAATTCACTGCCTACTTTATACACATTGAAAATATGATTATATGTATTGCCTGCTGTATCTGATATTACCAATTCCAATTTTTCATTTTTCAGGGTAGGCCACACACCTGCAGGTATTTTCCGGGAGTAAATGTATTCGGTATCTTTTTGCGCTTCCAAAAGAATGGAAACCTTTTCATCTATATCCAAGCCCGGGCATTTCCAGGTAAGGGTATATATACCAGGTATGCTGCCTGAATTGGTGATTTTTAAAGGGATAATTATTTTTTGATCCCTGGTAAGCATTTCTATATTATCTACTTTGGAAACCATCCTGAAGCGGCTTAAAGAATTTGCTTTTATAAAAAACCGGTATTGGGCATTATCGGAGGTGTTTTGTAATTGAATATTAATGTCAACCGGTGCCCATGTTGCTATGGCATTTGTCATTTTCATAAATGCCAGCGGCAATATTTGCTTTTCCCCCGGTGCAAGTGATAAAGTAATTTCTCCATCGGATAATAAACGCCATCCTTGTGGCCCGTTAACTGATATGAGGACCGTAATAGGTTGCCTGTAAGTGTTAGTAATAAACACATTATTGTATAAGATCCTTGAATGGCGATCTATGGTAATGGAATCCTTGTACTTAACTGTACAAAAGTAATTATCCTGTTTGCCGCTTGTGGTGCATGCATACAGCAAACAAAAGATCAAAACCACCACCCTGGCTGTGGTCATGATATTCTTCTTTAATGTTTTCATCACAATAAGAGATTTGGAAATGCATTCAAAACAAAAAACTATAGGCTTTTAATCATTGCACGGGTAAACTATAAATATCCTTTGTGGCCGGGGCGGTATTTTTCCGGTAGGTTTCGAGTGAGGTATGGGTATCATGTTTACTGAGAACAGCCAATGCAAAATCTATTTCATTATGGCTGCCGCTTGCAATTACAAGGAACTTACCCTCTACCAATTCCTTTTCATATTTTTCGGCTATTTTTTCATGCAGGCCGTAATTGATGAGCAAAGTGGTAATACCTCCACCAAGTAAACCAATGTCGGCGCCAGCCATAGCGCCAATGAGTGCGCCGGCTCCATATAGCGCCCCGAAGCCGGGTATAACAATCAGCCCAATGCCTGTTAAAATGCCGGCTGCAGCGCCTAATGTAATTCCTGTAACAACGCCCTGGTAGGTTAATTCCCCATGTTTAGAGATATGCATTTCATTATCTATCACCTCGGTACCGGCAAAACCAATTATTGAAATTTGTTTTACAGGGAACCCTTCATCTTTTAATTTCTTTACGGCATTATATGCGTTATCGTGATCTTCGTAAACTCCAATTGCTGCTTTCATGACTTGGTATAATTTAAACACGGTTACAAAAAAATATCAACACAAAGGTGCTATTACTATTCTTTAACCAACCTTAATCTATTCTTAAGTTTTGCTTAAAAGATTAAGTTTTGCTAAAGTTTTTCTATCAATCAGACTTTGATAATGCACACATTTTTTATTTCAGCTAAACCAAATTGTATTGTGCCCCTGGTTATAGGCCATTGTCATTTAGTTAAGCGATGATAGTGTTACCAAGGCACGGGAAACCCCTCCGGGGTTCGTGTTATATTCTATGTTTTCCGTGGGTTTCACCCACGGCTATTCACAGGAAAGCCCTTCGGGCTAGCTTAACTAATTGACATTGCCCTTTCGTGGTCATTTTTCCTTAAGTAATGACATTGCCGTGCGCCAGGTATAAAAAATAAGTCCCCCTGAAGGAGGACCTATTTTTTTACCACTATTCAGGTATTAATTCTGGGTTGCAGTTAATGTAATAGTAGCTGTATAGTCGCCACCAGTATATTTCCAACCTGCGCAGGATAAGAATTGCATATTCCATTCCTGGTCCGGGCCATTGTCAGCGCCTGTAAACACTGTTCCGGGGAAAGACCACCATTGGCCAGCAGAACCTACTGCATGAGGATCAGTTGCTCCTGCGAGCAGAGGCAATACTCCAGATTCACCAGCTTCACCAGCATAGCAAAGATGCCATGAGAAATCGGCAGCAGTCATCTGATTATTGATATCAATGCCGGAATTATAAGCAACACCGGAAACCGGAGTAAATCCGAATGATCCGATATCGGTAGTAACATCAAAGTGGCGATTTGACCTAACCTTGAATTGGAAATATCCCCATCCGCCAACATGTTCACACCAATCAAAATCATTGGAATTCAAATAAGTTGCGGTAGTTGACATGTTATCAACTCTGCTCATAACGATAATGTCAGGAATCTGTACATCAATACCCAGGTTAATACTGGAAACTGTTTGTGGTCCAGTTTGTGCGTTTGCTGCGAAGCATGCTATTGCAATGGCTGCAGTCATTAAGATCTTTTTCATTTTGATTGTTTTTAATTGTTTAAAAATGTTTTAAAAATGCTCTGTTCGTTTAAACGTGTTCATCAAATTTGATAGTGCAAAGATGCTATTGTGAACCTTTAACAAACCTTTATTCATCCTTAAGATCTGCTTAAGTTTTTTGCATTGAAAAATTGTATGGTAAATGCAGCTCCTTTGCCTTCGTGAGCGTTGAAGCTTAAATGAGTGTTCATCAATGCCGCTACCTTCATCACTATGGCCATGCCCAGACCATTGCCGGGGCAGGCCGGATTTTCTGAAGACTCCAACTGTTTGTATTGTTCCATTAAAAGGATTTGGTGACCGGATGAAATACCATAGCCATCATTAGAAACAGAAAGCGTACCGGAACGATCATTCCAACCGGCATAAATGTTTCCCCATTTTCTGCCGAACATAACAGCATCGCCAATAATCTGATCAAGAATAATTTCAAGGAGATAACAATCAGAAATAATTTCGAGGTCGCTGGGTATATTAATGTGCAGGCTCATCCTGTTTGCATACATACGGTAAAGCCATTTATCTTCGAGGATACCGAGCAGGCTCAGTAAATTTATGCTTTCATTATTGCCGGATACTTTGCCGGAGTTTAACCAGCAAAGGAGGAATGCCTGATCTAACCGTGCAGTCATGAGGTCAACGTGGAAGATGGTTTCTTTTATTTTGGTTTCATAACTTGCAACATCCCTGTTTCTGCGAATCAGGACTTCAAGCATGCCCCTGATTGCGGTAAGAAATGTCTTCATCTCCTGAGATGCATCTTCAGAAAACTGTTTTTGTTCCCGGATACCGTATTCTACCCGTTTTAATAACGAATTAACCTTTTCTGAAACCTGCAATATTTCATTTTCGTTTTCCGGCACAATTTTTTTTAATATTATTACTTCACCAGACAAAATTGCTATTGCTACCCTTAAAGGAGGGTTTGAGTATTCTTAATATTGGCTTAAATTGATACCAAACAGGTGAGATCTTTCTGATTACCAGATTTTAACGCTGCATAAAAGGGGGAATACCTTGCGCCACCGCTAAAGCTAAGGCGGTACGCTGCAGGGGTTCGTGTATATTACACATTTACCGCGGATTTCACCCGCGGTTATGCATGATGATGCCCGCTGGGCTTCCTTAATTTAATGACATTGCCTTGCTAACTATAAACGAAATTGCACCCCGAAAAAAAATCGGGACCTTGTTCCGGTCAGGACTACTAATTACCTGTAATGTACTATTCATGACCATTTAGTTTGACCAACTTCGCAGGATTTATTTTGTGATCCTCAATGTGAAAAAGTGAAGGATAATTTTGTCAATTCCGGAGCGGAGAAAATTGCAGGGTAAAGGAGGTTCCTTTACCCTCGTTGCTCATCACCTTTATATTAATTTTGAGCAGATCGCTGATTTTTTTTACAATGGAAAGTCCAAGGCCGTTTCCGGGTACCCTTGAATTGCGGGAATTATCAGTTCTGTAAAACCGTTCGAAAAGATGCGGGAGCTGTCCGGACGAAATACCAATTCCATCATCGGTAATGCCGAGCGTATTATTTTTCTCCTGCCAGGAGATATAAATATTGCCGTTTAATCTTCCGTATTTGATAGCATTACTAACCAGGTTTTCAATTATCAGTTCCAACAAAACATTATCTGAATGTACCTGTGCATTCTTTGGAACATTTAAATGGAGACTAATATTTTGCTCATTCAGCTTTCTTTTCCATTTATATTCTAGTTCAGTAAGCATTTTGTAGAGAAATACAGGTACTTGTTTGACAGGGACAACCCCGGCACTTAAACGTGCGAGCTGGAGTAACTGTTCCATTAATAAATGCATACGATCTACTTCAATAATTGCCTTCTTTATACCTTTTTCATATTGATCCGGATCGCGTGTTTTACGGACCAACACTTCAAGTATACCGCGTATTGCCGTAAGCGGTGTGCGCATTTCGTGACTGGCATCAGCAGTAAACTGCTTTTGATTTTTCATGCTTTTTTCAATGCGGTCGAGGAGCTCGTTTATTGTTGTAGCCAGTTGAAAAATTTCATCTTCTTTTGCGGGCAATGGCATACGTAAGTTAATATTGGTATCATTGATTGCTGATGCGCTCTTTATCAGGTTTCGTACAGGTGATATAGCCTTTGATACAGAGAATAAAATGAAAAAATACAATCCGATAATCAACAGGGGATAGGAAAGGCACAGGATAAGTATAAGGGTTTTGAGTACAATAAATGATTCCTCGCGGGAAATAGCAACAAGGACAATACCTGTTCTTACTCCCTGACGGTTGTACACAATAAACTGGCCTTGTTTGAAATGTTCATTTTCAATCAGCACATTGAAAAAGGATTCAACTGTGGCGTTATTGGTTATTAAGGAGTAGTGCAGAAGGTTGCCCGAACGATAGATTGTATTTCCGTTCCTGTTTAATATCTGTATGAATACGGGATTGGCTTCGAATGATTCTTTTTCCCGTAATTGCCATTGGGCTAGTTTGTTAATAATAATACTGTCGCCGGAATATTCGAGGTTATTTAAAACTAAATCTCTTTCTTTCCTGATATCCTTATTGAGGTGACCGTGATCAGCAACAAAAACCACCATATAGATGATGCAATAGACAAAGGCAATAATAATGCTGGCGGCAACCGTATTGAAAAATGCGACCCGGTTCTGAAAATGCAGTTTCATAATTTGTGTCTTTTGGATATCAAAAAACGGTGCGGTAAGATTTCAAGCAAAGGTGATTGTGTTGCGAAAGGTTTTCACGCAAAGGCACAAAATGGTTTCCTGTGTATTGTGTTTAAGTTCGCAAAGGAGTATAGTGATTGTGTTGTTTAATTGTGTCACGCATAGGCCTCATCTCATCTCGTTAATTATACTTAATGTCCGACAGATATTATTCTACTTTGTAGCCGACGCCACGCAACGTTTTGATAAACGATTTAGCGCCCAGTGCGCCTAATTTTTTACGAAGGGAATTAATGTAAACATCTATGACAGAAGTATCTTTATCAAAATGAACATCCCATATTTTTTCTATTATTCTTGTGCGCCGGCAAACTTTGCCTTCATTGCGGAGCAGGTATTCAAGCAGGGCAAATTCTTTCTGGGTTAATTCTATGGGGTTCCCTTTTTTTGTAACGGTATGGGCGTCAGTGTTCAACACAATTTCTTCGTAGACCAGGCTATCCTGTTGCGTTGATTTTGTTCTCAATAAAACCCGGATGCGTGCAAGCAGCTCTTCAAAAGAAAATGGCTTGCGCATAAAATCGGTGGCTCCTGACTCAAAGGCATGAACAGCGTCATCTGAGGTGTCTTTGGCAGTTATAAAAATAATTGGCACATCCTTGTTTTCTTTGTGTATACTTTTGCAAATATCAATTCCGCTAACTCCGGGTAACATCCAATCAAGCAGGATCAAATCGTAATTTTCAATGTTGTCCATTGCCATTTGCAGGCCTTGTTTGCCATCATATGCGACATCAACCGCGAAGGATTCTTCTTCCAGGCCTTCTTTTAGAAAGCCTGAGATCCCGCTTTCATCTTCCACTAATAATAGTCTCATATTGGTCATTTGGAATTTAGAGAAAACATTTTTTCTGACCCCGGGATTGATTCATAACCGGATAACCGGTTATTCTGAAAAATGTATTGGTTCTGCGGGTCTTCGTAATCGCCGAAAATGATAAATGCAGGATTGGATTTCAACGATATAAAAAAGTACATGCTCTGATCTGTTTCAGAAGCTGTATATTTTTCAATGAGTACATTGTTGTTCACATTATTCAGGTCTATATTGCCTATTTCAGCGGCAAGGTAAACTACGCCCGGAAAATCAGGTTTGAGAATATGCCTGTTTTCTTTGCCGGTTTTAGTATCCGGGTAAACAACAAAAACATTCTGCCATTTATCTCCGGGATAAACACAGATCATGTCTTTTTTAATAATGAACCTCCATTTTGCGTATTTTTCCCGAGCAGGTATTTCTGATACAGGTTTATCATACTCAATAATTTCATTGTTCATCTCTTTCTTTTCTATTATAAGTTTATGATGTTTTACTTTGACGATGCTGCTATGAACGCTGTCTCCTACGTTTGCAGTTTGTACCGCAGACACAGAATCAGTTTTGAGTGCAACCGAGCTGTCTGTAACAGGTTTAGGTGTTTCAACTGGTGGTTTTGGCGATACCATGTTGACTTGCAACTCTTTTTTACCGGATAGCTGGTTTTCATTATTCTGTTTGTTCACTGCATACCAACTGAACCCGGTAAGCAGTAAGATTGCAAGCAGCAATACAATAATTGATATAGACCGGAATGTTCTTTTTTCGTTTTTCATGACGTGGGTATTATTAGTTTTATTCGAAACACGACGCAAATTAAATTAAGCGAAAAGTGGCAGCAATGATGGTAATCAGCCTTTCTGTGATAAAAATCAGTCAGGTTCCGAATTGTGATTTCATGTTGCAGAGAATGGAATGAGCACGGGACATTAACGATTGGTTAACCGGGAATAGCGGCTTATTAATATATATTTGAGGATTCCAAAAAACAATGAAACGAATTATTATCCCGGTTATTCTGATCCTTATAGCAGGGCATAGTCATGCCCAATCAGCCAATGGCAGTTCCAGAAGTTCATACGGTAGCTATTACGGTCCAATTTGGTGGGGTCCAAATGGTTATCGTACTGTGGAACAAGAAAACAAGCTGATGGAGGAACAACTGGCTGAAATGAGACGGCAGAGAGAAAGGGAAGAAGGCACGCCCCAGGATATAGCAAGGGCAAATAAAAAGCAAGCTGAAGAATTAGCAGCCAAACAAAAGAAGCTGGAGGGAAAGAATAGAGTTCGTGCGAAAACAAAAGGCAGGGTGCATTAGGATTTTATAGCCCGGCACCTGGGGTCCCATATTTATTTTCCCTGTTCTACGAAACAAAATACATTTTCATGAAGCCCTTGTTTTTTGCTTCTATCTCTCCCCTGTAGGCACAGGTGAATTTGTCTTTAACCAGGTCGTAGGTTGTTTCGGAAATATTTATTTTACCCGGTTCGCAGGTTTGTTCCATACGGGCTGCGGTATTAACTGTGTCGCCCCAGATATCGTAGGCGAATTTTTTTACTCCCACAATACCAGCCACCACATTGCCTGAATGTATGCCTATACGGAAATTAAAAGTTTTATAAGCAGGGTCGCTTCTGGGCAAGTCCATAAACGTCTTTATTTCGAGGGCGGCTTTTACGGTATTGTATGCATGGTCAGGGTCGGCAGTGCGCAGGCCGGCTGCTGACAGATAGGCATCACCAACGGTTTTTATTTTTTCCAGGTTGTTGCCGGATACAATAAGATCGAAGGCGCTGAAGCAGGCATCGAGCTCATCAACCAGTTGCTGAGGGGACATTCTTTCGACGGCTTTTGTAAAATTTACGAAGTCTGCGAACATAACTGTTACGTTATCAAATTCTTTTGCATGCGCCCTTCCTTTTGATTTTAATTCATCGGCAACTTCTTTGGGTAATATATTGAGCAGCAGGTCTTCTGATTTTTTCTTTTCTGCCTGAATGATGTAATTGGTTTTCTTTTCATTGGAATAACTTCTGTAAATCACAAATGCTAAAACCAATACCAGTAATAATCCGGCTATTACGGAATATGATATTATCTGCTGGCGCTGTAATTGATTTTGTATTATGTTTTTTGCCACCATTTTGTTTCATACTGTCTACCCGCTGTTTTGAATTAAAATCGGATTTCAAGAGATTTGCGGTCACTTCTTTTGCTTTTGCGATGCTGTAAACGCTATCGCGAACTGCTATATATTGTACATGTGCCTCCAGCACTTTTTGCGGCATCTTCATTTTGATATAGGTCAGATAAAACTGGTTCCAGATATCGTTTTTTAATTTATTTGAAATTTAAAAGAGGCATGGCCCGGTTTCCGGGCCATGCCTCTTTTAAACCATTTGCTGCAATACTTTCTTCATCAGCCTGTCGGTTTGTATATCATTTCCAAGTATGAACTGATGGGAACCA
This sequence comes from uncultured Bacteroidota bacterium, assembly GCA_903839875.1. Lineage (GTDB taxonomy): Bacteria > Bacteroidota > Bacteroidia > Chitinophagales > Chitinophagaceae > Nemorincola. Next base: position 47,670 of record CAIMDZ010000190.1, on the reverse strand, counting down.
AAGAACTCGAATCCCCTATGGAGGTAAAAATTGATTGCCTTGTGGTTCTGACCCCAGACGCCGAGCCATAGTGTATCATAGCCATGGGTAACTGCATGTGTAAGACAAAGATTTAATAGTGCGGCGCCGATTTTTTTGCCCTGGTGCTTTTCAAGCACATAGATACGTTCTAATTCGATGGGTATGTTATTTGCAAGCTCATCAGGTATTTTGCTCCACCTGATTTTGGCATAGCCTGAAAGGTCATCATTAAAGTAAGCGAGGAAAAACAAGCTGTTCTGATCTTTTAGTTCTTCGGTTATTTTACCAATATTCATCTCTTCGGCTATGTATTTGTCCATGTCTTCCTTGCGGTTGTCTTTGGCAAAGGCAGCGATAAAGGTGGTAATGCCCAAGCTGGTAAGCAATAATGCATCGGTTACATCAGCAATTTTTATGAGCAGGTTTTGTACGGGCATAGAGCAAATTTAGGAATTTGGGTTTAGGAATTGGGAATTTGGATTGTGGTGAGGGGCGGGGATTGAAGAATCAGGCATTGGTTTTGGTTTAAGTTATAAAAAACTGTTAAGGTTGGCAGGTACAAAAACCGTACTAACTGTTGGCTCGTTTATTATAGTAACTTCAATTTTGTTCGATATGAATAAACTCAATTTATTTGCAACGATATGCTGTTGCGTGTTTTTCTTCAATTGTAAATCACAAAATAATAAAGCTATGGCCGACCATAAAGACAATCCGTATTATTCAAGAACAGATACCGCGCACCTGCATGTAAGCGATGCGGAGTGGAAGAAAATATTGCCGAAGGATGTTTATAACATTGCGCGGGAAAAGGGCACTGAGTGGGCGTTTTCGGGGAAGTATTATAAAACGGATGAGCGCGGTACCTATTACTGCGCGGTATGTGGTAACCATTTATTTAAATCGGACGCGAAGTTTGCGAGCAGTTGCGGGTGGCCGAGCTTTTATGAGGCTATGACGCCAACGAGTGTACGCTATGAGGATGATAATTCGGTTGGCATGAGAAGGACTGAGGTGCTGTGCGGGCGATGTGATTCACACCTGGGGCATATATTTGATGATGGTCCGCCACCGACCGGAATGCGGTTTTGTATGAATTCAGCGGTACTGGAGTTTGAGCCTGATGGGAAGTAGTGTGGAGGAGGGAACCTCATCACAGCCTTCTCCGGGGAGAGGGTGATGTTATGTCGGCAGGAGAGTCCTTTATTGCTTTACAGGCTTCATGAGTTCAAGGCGGAAGCCAACGTTCAGAATTTCGGGGAGGGGGTTGATGCGCATGTTTTGCTCCATGGAGATCTGGTAGGTGCCGGGGTGGCTGAACCGGAATGAATCGCCTAGGGATATAGGCATACGTTGTTCGTAAATTTCGCCCATACCATTTCCCAGCCACTTGCCGCTGCTTTCAGCAAGGGTTATGTTTATCCTTTCTTTTTTGATAACGGTGTCGCCGGGTGATTTGATATTTAGTATCACCCAAATGTTACAATAAGGATAGGCCTGGGTGTGCCTGATAATAAAATAGGGCAGGTATGCGGCAGTTGTGTCGGTGATGTCAATTTTGAATGTGGGCTTGAAATTGTACATCCAGGCGTTTTGGGGTATTACTTCTACTCTCTGGTAATAAGGTGATTGCCTGCAGCCAGTGAGGTTGAAAGCCAAGGCAAAAGTCAAAAGTGAAAACCAAAAAGTGCGCATTGTATCGGTTAGTTAATTTTCGTCAAATTTATAAAATAAAGAACCGGTATCAATTTTTAATTGTGCAGACAACGTCTGCACAATTCATGTTAAATTGTTTAAGATTCATCAGACTGTGTCTGATGAATTCGAATTATGCTATTTGCAATATAAATTTAGCTGCATTTACAGAATATTCAATATCTGCTCTTTTGCTTTTTCCAGTTCGTCTTTCATGTTGATGACTATTTGCTGAATTTCGGCATGGTTGGCTTTGGAGCCGAGGGTGTTTATTTCACGGCCTATTTCCTGCAAAATAAAATTGAGCTTACGGCCTATGGCGGCATCGTTCTCGTTAATGGTATTGTGGAAGTAGCCGCAATGTTGCCTGAGCCTTATTTTCTCTTCGGAGAAATCCATGCGCTCGAGGTAGTAGATCATTTCCTGCTCGAAGCGATTGGGGTCTATTTTTTCTTTTCCTACCATGTCGTCGAGCCACTGGGTGAGTCGGGCGCGGACACGCTCCACTCTTTCGGGTTCGAGGGGAAGGATTTTTTCGTGGAGTTTTTCAATATTGCCAATGCGCAGATTAATATCTTTAAGCATTGCTTCGCCTTCGTGCCTGCGGTGCTCCATGAGTTGGTTGGCGGCGGCAAGGACTACTTCTTTCACGTTCAGCCAATCGCTTTCGGGCAGCACATCCTGATCGGGTGCTACAACCTCGGGCATGCGCATGAGGGTGGATATGATATTTTCCTGGGGCAGGCCGGTTTGCTCGGCGATCTGTTTCATGCCCTGGTAATAAAACAAAGCAAGATCGGTATTGACTACCATGGGTTTTGAGGCGCCTTCCTGGCGAACATTGATAGTAATATCTATGGTGCCGCGGAGGAGCATGCTACTGAGGAGGTTGCGGATATCCAATTCGTAAGAGCGCAAAATGGGCGGCAGTTTGGTAGCAATATCGAATTGCTTGCCGTTGAGTGCTTTCACTTCTACTATTATCTGCCGGCCATTAAAAGAGGCCTCCGCACGACCAAAACCTGTCATTGAATATATCATACCAAAAATCTTTGCAGCAAAAGAAAACAAAAATAGTGAGAAAAGAGCGGTATAGCCCCTTCTGATGAAAAATCTGGACCTTGTGCCCAATGTCATTTAGTTAAGCGATTATTGTGTTACATAGGCACGGAAAACCCCTTCGGGCTTGCTTTACTAAATGACATTGATATTGTGCAAGGCAACCATCTATTAGGTTTTTGCTCAGAGGGCAATGCTCTATGCAGTGGGATTGCGTCCTTACAGGGCTTGCGGGATTGTATACGTGATTTCATATGGCGGTGCTATATTCTGTGGGATAATGCCTCCTCGGGCAATTGATCCTTAATCCAAAATACACATAATTGCTAGTGAGCGGACCATACACCGGCCCGGTAGTAGAAAGGTCGGACACATAAATGCCTGAGTTGTTTTTGTACTTGCAATAAGTACCTCCGAGGTCCATGAATACGTTCCTGCGGATTTGGTAGGCGATGTTCAGGTTGATGATCTCGCAGGTGCTTTTGGGGCCGTTGATCATTTTACCCCATATTGTTTGTCGGCGGTGAGGTATGGGTTGAAGATATTGTTGCCAAAGTTTTTGCCTCCGGTAGCAACACCCTGCATGTAGTAGGTACCCTTTGGCGCTCATTCTGCATTTCCCGAGATCATCTGGTTCAGGTTGAACTGGTCTATTTTGCTCAGGTGAATGGATGGAGGTGCGCCACAGGGTAACAGGGTATTTTTTGATTTAATAGTATTCGGGAAATTGAACAGCATTTCTCCGCGATTCCGGCCTGTCCCACAAGGATATGCTTTCGCAGAGCCTGCCCGACTTTGTTTCCAGCCTGTCCATCAGGTTTTGATCTTCAACCCCAATGGAAAGAATGTTGTTTGGCCAAAACAATTCGTACCTCCCAATACGACTAAAGAAAATAAATAAGCTTTTTTAAGCATAAAGTAAGATTTTCAAATCTTCAATTGGTAGATTTGCAAAATAAAGAAAGATAAGCTTAGGGAATGTAATTTGACCTAAAGCAGTTGACTTCACCGAAACGAAAATAAAATATGTTTCCGATCGTAATAAAAAACGCGACCATTATTAATGAAGGTGTAAGCCGTATCAAGGACGTACTGATAAAAGATGGTATTATAGATCGTATAGAAGATCAGATATCAACCCCACCAGGATACCGGGAGATAAATGCTGATGGGCTTTACCTGTTGCCCGGTGCTATTGATGATCAGGTACATTTCAGGGAACCAGGCCTGACACATAAAGGTACTATTGGCACAGAGGCACGTGCAGCGGTTGCTGGGGGAGTAACCTCCTTCATGGAAATGCCCAATACAAATCCACCTGCACTTACACAGGAACTGCTGGAACAGAAATACAATCTAGCCGCAGCTACCTCAGTTGCCAACTATTCCTTTTTCATGGGTGTGGCCAATAATAATGCAGATGAAGTACTGCGAACCAATGATAAAAGGAACAGCGTTTGCGGGGTAAAGATTTTTATGGGATCCAGCACGGGTGATATGCTGGTGGATAATTACCTGACGCTGACTAAAATATTTTCCGAATCCGAATTGCTGATAGCCACCCATTGCGAGGACGAAAATATTATCAACGCCAACAAGCTGAAATACGCCAACGCTGACAATGCTTCCTACCATCCGTTGATACGCGATGTGGAGGGTTGTTTTGAAAGTTCGTGGGCAGCGGTACAATTAGCATCGAAGCATAACAGCCGGTTGCATATATTGCATATATCAACTGCAAAGGAATTACAATTGTTTTCGAATATGCTGCCACTTAAAGAAAAGCGGATAACCTCAGAGGTTTGTGTGCATCACCTTCATTTTACATCTGATGATTATGCCCGACTGGGAAACCTGATAAAATGCAACCCCGCTATAAAGGCTCCGGAAAACAGGACGGCTCTTTGGGAGGGTTTATTAGATGGCCGGCTGGATATAATCGCCACTGACCATGCACCCCATACCTGGGAAGAAAAACAGTTGCCCTACCAGAAAGCACCCTCGGGACTGCCACTGGTACAGCATTCTCTTTTACTCATGTTGGATTATGTAAAACAAGGAAAAATATCAATAGAAAAAGTAGTTGAGAAAATGTGCCACGCTCCTGCGCAGTGTTTCCAGATCGCCAATCGTGGATACGTACGCGAAGGTTCTTTTGCCGATCTGGTGCTGGTGGACATGAACAACACAACAACAGTGAGTAAAGAAAATATTCTATACAAATGCGGCTGGTCGCCCCTGGAAGGACATGAATTCACTGCGGCCGTGAAATATACATTTGTAAATGGTGCGGTTGTGTATGAAAACGGAATGGTGAATGATGAGGTGCGGGGGATGAGGATGATGTTTGAGCGGGGGTAAAATGCACCCCACATTTTGTGGAGACGGAAAGCATTCCGTCTCTACAAAACACTTAAAAAGTAAAAATGGACTTGTTTCAAAATAAATATCGCATTGAGTCCACCCGGTTAAAAAACTGGGACTATCGGTCTAATGCCATGTATTTTGTAACCATTTGCAGCTGGCAAAAAGAGCACTTGTTTGGTGAAATAAGAAACGGTGAAATGATATTAAACGAGATTGGGAAAATTGTGGAAAAGGAATGGCTATCAATGCCGGCAATACGAGCGGATATGAATTTGATATTGGACGAATTTGTCGTTATACCCGATCATTTTCACAGTATTATTTGCATCGGTGAAAATGAATTCAATAAATGGCGAAACACAAATAATTATCAACACGGCGCGCGCGGCATTGAAAGCCACGGTAATGGCGATGTGTGCGTAGAGACGGAATACTTTCCGTCTCTACGCACACCGATCCGAATAACACTGACACACGACATAATGAAAACGCCACTCCAGATAGTAGAGACGGAGTACATTCCGTCTCTATGAATGAGGGCGAGAACTGACACAATAAAATGCAAAACGACAAAACTACATTAAAAGACCTTTCAATATTCACATCCGACGGTAGTGATGGTGTCTTTGGATTAATTGACTACACCACTACACAGGCCGGAAGAGATGCATTGCGTAAGCACATACAAAATCCGCCCGAAACTTTTGAAAAGCTAAGAGAAGTTCAGGAGGCAATAAAATTCTGGGCTGCAAAACCAGCAATCTGGCCAAAGATCATTTCTAACGGTACGCTTGTTATGCTGGATGCATTTTTTGAGTCTGCAGATAATATTTCTGCACCGCCCACAGGTTTTACTTTATCAATCAATTCCTTTTTAAAGAAAATATTCAGTAAGCAGGAATATTTTTTAACACAATTTTCCCTGACGCACTTGTCTGATTTTCTGATTGGCTGTGCACAGCTTGCCGCTATTACAGAAATGGAAGATGTACCTGTGTACCTGTTAGCCGAAGTGCAGTCAATAAAGGATGAACTGCAACACAGGCTGACGGATGAAATAACGGCAATAACAGAACAAACAAAGTATACCACTCTGGCGCAATTGAATTACCGTGCACGCCGTGAAATGAAAAACATGGTGTACCGCCTCATAAACAGTTATGCAAAACTGGATGCCTGGCAGGCGATGGCTAAAGCTACGGTGGAACACAGGTGGGCATTCCCTGAGTTATTGCCATCTCTGCCTGTATGTTTTGAGGCAGAAGGGCTTAGCCATCCGTTGCTGAAAAAACCTGTTTCATATGATATTGCATTTGGCAACCACAGGAATTTTTTGTTGCTCACAGGCGCTAACATGTCGGGCAAAACCACTTTTATGCGTGCGCTTGGGGTAGGTGCGCTGCTCGCTCATCTGGGAATGGGTGTTCCGGCATGGTCATTACGTATAAGTTTTATGCAGGGCATCATAACCAATATGCAGGTGGAGGACAACATACTGCGTGGGGAAAGCTACTTTTTTGCAGAAGTACAGCGCATGAAGACAACTGCCGAAAAACTATTGCAACGCCAGCCGCACCTTGTGTTGATGGATGAGTTATTTAAAGGAACAAATGTGCATGATGCGTTTGAATGCACTAAGGCTGTACTGGAAGGTTTGGTTCAACACCCTAACCACCTGATGATACTTTCTACCCACTTGTATGAAGTGGCACAGCAATTCAGCAAAAACAGGGAGATTTTATTTTCCTATTTCGTTACCAACATGACGGATGCAGGCAGTTATGAATTTACTTACGAGTTAAAGCCAGGTATTTCAAATGACCGGATAGGATATCGTATATTGCAAAAAGAAGGGGTGATTGATCTGCTTAATAAGACTTAGTGTCAATGAATGAGAATAATTGGGCATAAAATATTTTCAAGCCAATATTCATTAACTTTAATGCACCCCCCTATAGTTTCGTCAAAAACTAGGCCGAACGACCAATTTTTATGGAAGACTAAGGAGAAAATGAGACCAATTTTGCTCAAATTTGCCAATCGCCAGTGTCTTGCAGGGGCTTTGGTAATCGGAGAAAAATTATTGCATGGTACTTTAGCCATTGAGGAAATGGACCGTATGATTCACCCGCACGACTAAAATTAATGCCCAATCCGGAATACCCGAATATTGCGGAGGGGGGCGATAGTGATGTGACGAGACACTATTTTTCATAAATAAACGGTATTATAAGTTTTTCCAGCTATGAATGAAAATGAAAAGAGGATTGACTTTAAAGAACACCGGGAACGAGTAAAGAACATGCCCACGTGCGATAGAATAAAAGTACTGGACATATTTCATCTTACCCGGGGGAATACAGTTTTGGTATGTAAGAGTAATGATCAATGTAATGTAATCGGGCCTGCTGACTGGGATCTTTACAGAAATGATAACTTTATAACAAAACTTACGATTATAGGCATCGAATTGGGAAATGATCTCATTTTGCAGGGTAAATGGGGCATTGATGTAAAAGGGCACATTGACAAAACATTTTTCGATTTTAATACGAATATGGAATTGAGGAGGGTTGTAGAATAAAATTTAAATTATTATAAATTTCTTTCAATGCCTGAACAACAAAACATAGAATACAAATCGTCCTGGCACGATGAATTCCTGAAATGGATATGCGGTTTTGCTAATGCGCAGGGCGGTAAAATATTTATTGGAATGGATGATAAAGGCACAGTAATAGGTGTAAATGATTATAAAAAGCTGATGGATGAGATACCCAATAAGTCCGTAAATCACCTGGGGCTTATCATAGATGTAAATCTGCATACAGAGTCAGGCAGGCATTATATTGAAATTGATGTTCCGGTAAGTACCGTTCCTATTTCTTATCACGGTATTCACTACTACAGAAGCGGCAGTACAAAACAGGAATTGAAGGGTATTGCCTTTCAAAACTGGTTGCTTAAAAAATATGGCAGGCACTGGGAAGATATTCCTGTTTTGCCGGCAAGCCTGGATGATCTGGATGAAGCCACTATCCGTTTATTTGTCGGGAAAGCTATTGAAAAAGGCCGTATTTCAGTTAATGCCGCCAACGATAGTATTAGCACCTTGCTGGAAAATCTGAATTTGATAACTAAAGACGGGTATTTAACCAATGCTGCATTACTGGTCTTTGGTAAAAAGCTTTTGCAAGTTACCGCCAGTTTTAAAATAGGTAGGTTCGGCAAAGAAATTCATGATTTGCAATACCAGGATGTTATTGAAACCAATCTTTTTAATATGCCTGATAAGGTTATGGAAAAACTAAAAGATAAGTATTTGATACGCCCCATTTCATACAAAGGTCTGGAAAGAATAGAATCGCTGGAATATCCTGAGCAGGCATTAAGGGAGGCAATATTAAATGCTATTATCCACAAAGATTATTCAAGTACCTGGATTTTTTTAAGGGTCATGGACGATAGGCTTGAAATCTGGAACCCGGGAAATTTACCTGAAGAATTGACTATAGAAAAATTAAAGGGCAAACATTCCTCTTACCCGCGGAATAGAAACATCGCCGATATTTTTTTCAGAGCCGGTTATATAGAATCATGGGGCCGGGGAACCAACAAAATAATTGATACCTGCATAGAAGCCGGTTTGCCGGAACCCATAATCCAGCAATATGAGAATGGCATTAGCGTCCTGTTTTTAAAGGATATTTATAATGAAGAATATTTTGAGAAGTTAAGATTAAATAAGCGGCAAATAAAGGCCGTCTTATTTACAAAGGAAAAAGGAAGTATCACTAATTCGCAATTTCAGGAGATTAATAGTGTGGGCAAAAGCGTATCAACTATAGATTTACAGGATTTGGTAGTGAGAAATATAATAACTCAACAAGGCAAATCAGGTAGAGCAGTTAAATATGTATTAAAGATTCTAAATGAACAATAATTGGCCGATTTGGCCGGTAATTGGCCGATAATTGGCCGATTTGGCCGGTAAACGACCGAAATGAGGTTTATGATCTGTCGAGCGTGTCAACTCCTCTTAAACTATAATAGTTAACCAAGTCAACATGATCAAATGCAAATAACCTTAAAACTCAGAGGCGTTCTCAAAATTGCATTTTTTTTCCTGGTTACCATCGTTGCTATCACGTACGCCGGTTACAAAGCATACCGGTATATTACGTATAAAAAAGTGATCTCTGCAACATCGGCCAAACGGATAAGAAATTTTCAAAGGCTGCCTTTCAGTTTTACTATGAATACCTGTGATTCAACAGATAGAGGGTATTTGCTGCTGGCTCCTCATGTCCGCTTTAATTTAAAATACGGCAGCATAGTCATTATGGACCTGTCAGGTCATTTATTGTTTCAGAAGCTGGTGGACGGCGCAGTTATAGACTTACGCCAGTGGAAACTGAATGGTCATACTTATTATTCTTACGGTGTTGACGATTCAGCTACCAACCATGTAAATTTATCAGCCGGCCATATTGTTGTTTGCGATTCAGCCCTCAATGAGATAAAGCAGATCCATCTGCTACCATACGATGACATAACAATAAATAATAAGGAAGATCTGGACCTCCATGATTTTATTATGCTCTCTGAAGATCATTATATTTCTATGGCGGTCTGCAAAAAAAACGTGAATAACATACCCGTTTGTTTGCTCCCTGCTCCGGGAGTTAAAGTTGCTACTGCAATAATGCAGGAAGTAAAGGATGGCAAGGTGATCTGGCAATGGGATGCAACCCATCACCCCGAATTTTACCTGAACAGTGACCTCGGCAATAGTTTTTACGACAGTACCGCTACACAGGATTATATCCACATCAACTCAATGATCTTTGACCCGGCAGATAGTAACCTGATTGTGTCCTTCCGGCATCAAAACCAGGTGGTGAAAATTAACAGGCACTCTGGTGATATCATTTGGAGACTGGGCGGTAAAAGCTCCGACTTTCCGCTAACCAAAGAACAATTGTTCTTGCGCCAGCACAACATAGTGCTTACTGACAACAACCAAACTTTAATGATCTTCGATAATGGGGAAAAGTTTGCCAGACCTTCATCAAGGGTGATTGAATTTAAGCTGGATGAGAAAAGCAAAACCGTTGTTTCATTCAAGGCATATAATATTCCTGAACCATTCTCTGAATCACTTGGCTCAGTACAAAAGATCGGTGATGATTACCTTATCTGTGGTGGTACGGCAAATTATGTGCTCCTGGTAAACAGTATAACAGGTGCGAAAAAAATGGAAATAAAAATGAACCAGGCTTCTTACCGGGCATGGCTGGTATATGACATTACAGGCATTAATTTAAATGAAAAGGTCAATGGACGGAAGTGATTCCGTCCGAAATAAATAGTAGATGCAGATCACAGTCAGACTGAGAGGTTTTCTAAAGATTGCTGTTTTCTTTACCATTGTAGTACCATGTGTTTTATATTTTACGTATAAAGCTTTCAGGTACCTGAGGTATGAGGCGGTCATTTATTGGAATACCAACCCGGTCTTTAAATATAAGTTTGAGTCGCATGATTCGCTGCAAAAAGGGTATCTTCTGATTACACCCTCATTGCCGAATAACCTGAATTATGGCAGGCTGGTGATAATAGATATGCAGGGGCATCTATTGCTGGAAAAACCAGTTAACGGCGTAGTGTCCGACTTCAGGCAATGGAAAATAAACGGTTATACCCGTTATTCCTACCAGGTGTATGATTCCGCTGCTTCGCAGATATTGGCACAGTCCGGTTCGGCCAGGCACGTGGTGATTTTAGATTCTGCCTTACATGAAATTAAACAAATTCATCTGCTATCCTATAATGACGTAGTCATTGACAAAAAGCAGGACCTCGACCATCATGATTTTATAATGCTGTCAGACGGCCATTATTTTACAATGGCGACTTACCCTAAAAATGTGGACAGTATCCCTGCATGCCTGCCACAATCATCGCAAGTTAAAGTAGCAGCGCCTATAATCCAGGAGGTGAATAACGGAGTTGTTGTATGGCAGTGGGATGGAAGCAAATATCCGGAATTTTACCTGAATACTGATTTGGGAAATAAGTTTTATGACACCACAAGGGTTCAGGATTACACTCACATGAATTCAATTTTCTTTGATCCACGTGATAGTAATCTGATTGTATCCTTCCATAATATCAACCAGGTCATTAAAATAAGCAGAAAAACAGGGGAGATCATGTGGCGGCTGGGTGGCAGAAATTCTGATTTTCCTCTTACTGCCGAACAGGTATTCCTCCGGCAGCATCATGCCACTATGGTTGATAATAATCAAACCCTTTTAATATTGGACAACGGCGAAAAACCGGCCAGGTCTTTTTCCCGTGTGCTTGAATTTAAATTGGATGAACAAAAGAAAACCGTAACCTCTTTTAGGTCTTATACCATTCCCGAGCCATTGGCAGGGAGCAGGGGCTCTGTTCAAAAATTGGGCGAGGATTATCTTATTTGCGGAGGGGCCGCTAATTATGTGTTGCTGGTAAACAGCAATACCGGGCTAAAGAAAATGGAATTAAAATCCAGCTAGCCTTTATACCGGGCATACTTTGTTAGTGACATAAATGGAATTGATTTAGACAAAAAGTTGAAAAAATGAAAGTAATTTTGCAACTCAAAAATTATTGTAGTGGAAATAAATTCAAAAAAGAAGGGCCGGCTGCTTGCAATTATGCTTTTAGTTATTCTGATCCTGCCCGTTTGTTATGCTTTGGTAAAGGAATATCTGGTGAAACATCCGGATACAAAGCAAGCAATGCCAGTTGACACAAAGCCGACGAAATAGCAATATTTATATCCTTATTTTGTATTTTTGATAAAATATTGAATTATGCAATTTGCCGACCTTGATCTGAATAAACTATACACTTACGCAGATTACTATAAGTGGCAATTTGAAGAGCGTGTTGAGCTGATTAAAGGGAAGATCTTTAAGATGAGCCCTGCGCCAAATCCTTATCACCAGGTCCTGGCAGGCGATATATACACGTTGATGAATGTTTTTTTACGAAAAACTCCCTGTAAAGCTTATATCGCTCCTTTTGATGTGCGGCTCATCAAAAAATCGAAAGACGATAAGGATATTGTTACGGTTTTGCAGCCTGATGTTTTTGTCGTTTGCGACCGCACAAAAATTGACAAAAGGGGCTGTATAGGTGCTCCCGACCTTGTAGTTGAGGTTTTAAGCCCTGGCAACAGCACGAAAGAACTCCGAAACAAGTACGAAGTATATGAGGAAGCAGGGGTAAAGGAATACTGGGTAGTAAGCCCGCAAAACCAAACCTTTATTATTTACACGCTTCAGGACGGCAAGTTTCAGTTGTCGCCGGTTAAAGTACCCGGTGATATAGTCACCACTTCCATTTTACCAGGTCTTGAAATAGACCTCACCGAATTATTTAAAGATATAGATCCCGAACAGGCATAGCTCTATTCCTCAATCCCATTTATCGCTACAACAAATTGCTCTATCTCCTCTTCTTTTGTATCCCATGCGCACATAAGCCTTACCTCGTGTATGTTGTCTTTCCAAACATAAAATGGATAGTGCTCCTGCAGTGGTTCGTACCAGCTGCGTGGTATTTCAGCAAAAACCGCATTGGCCTGCACGGGCTTGGTGATCTTTACTTTCCTGTTTTTCCCGATTGATGAACAAAGCAATTCCGCCATTTTATTGGCATGGGTGGCTGTTTTCCGCCACAGTTCATTCTGCAGCATGGCTTCAAACTGGGCGGCAATGAATCTTGTTTTGGAAGCAAGCTGTATTACCTGTTTGTGTTTATACGCTATCTGTTTTGATAGTTCCTTATTAAATACCACTACTGCTTCGCCAAACATCATGCCTGCCTTGGTGCCACCAAGAGAAAGTATATCCACACCTGCTTTCCCGCTGATATCTTTCAAACCGCAACCAAGCGATGCCGCTGCATTGAAAAACCTGGAACCATCTACATGCAGGTACAATCCGTTTTCTTTTGTTAGTGATGAGATTGCCTTTATTTCCTCAGGTGTATAAACTGTTCCGTATTCTGTAGCCTGTGTAATAGACAGCATTGCTGTCTGTGGATAATGTACATCTCCTTTTCTTATCAGCCGTTCCTGAATGGTTGCCACCTCTAATTTGCCTTTATCATTTGCAGGTAGCGGAAAAAACCTGCACCCTGTAAAGGTTTCAGGCGCTGAAGATTCATCATTGTAAATATGAGAAGTGTCCGAACACAATACCGCATTATATGATTGTGTTGCGCTGCTGATGCTCAGCACATTGGCCCCGGTTCCGTTAAAAACAAAATATACATCCACGTCAGCCTCAAAAATTTCCCTGAAGAGAGCTGTCGTCCGTTTAGTTATTTCATCGGCTCCATATGAGCGCGCATGTCCGACGTTTGCTTTTTGCAAAGCTTCCATTATTTCAGGTAAAACCCCTGCGTAATTATCACTTGCGAAACTTTTCATTCGATAAAAATAGTCTTTTAAAAGGCCAAATGGAACTCCCATGAACTGTAGAATGTTGCCCACTTTCGGATTTTCATCTATCTGTGTACTACACTCTCAGCTTCAGAATGGTCGTTTCATCAATAATATTTTGTATAAAAATAAGCCTTTTCGTATTTTAGGCTGGAAAAATCAGCTGTATGAAACGTTTTATTATACTTATTACAGCGCTTATTTTGCCGTTTTACTCTTTTTCCCAGCATACTGTTCAGCTTCAAAACCTGTGGGCAGAGCCACAGGTGCATGTATTATTTCAGGGTTACACAATTTCTTTTACCATCAGGGATATAAACCGGGCGCTTGAATTGCTTGCAGAGACGGGCGATAGCACTTATGGTACTGCTTCAAAGCTCGATACTGCCAAACAATATTTTATTGAGCTCTACTCCGGTTTTAATACAGAGTATCATTCGGCATTGCAGCCACTGATTCAAAAAGGTATTGGCACCTTTCTGCTGACTGCAGGCCATGCTGTAGTTGAAAATTCAAGGCATAAGAAATTAAAAGCCATTATGGTTGATCTGGATAAACGGGTAGGTGGTGAAAACATAGCAGACGTAAAATTTTACGACCCCAACACTGATAAATTGTTATTCAGTGGCCAGATGGCCGCCGATATGTATAACAAAGATATGGGTATTGATTATTATTGATACTGGTATATTTCAATTGCTAGTGTCTTCCGGTTCACTCTTTCTCATATATTTGTGCCATGTCAAATTCCCAATTCGAACAATTGCAAACCATCATCAAAGACCGCCGCTCCATAAGCTGGTCTAAACTGAATGGGCAGGTAATCCCCAATGATACCATAAATAAAATACTTAACCTCGCTGATTGGGCGCCAACTCATGGCCGCACTGAGCCCTGGAGGTTTTTTGTTTACCATGGTGAATCCTTAAAACAGTTCGGTAAAGAACATGCCGACCTGTACTGGAACCATACACCTGAAGAGAAGCGTCAGCAGGCAACTTATGATAAATTATTGCACAATGTAGATCTTGCTTCACATCTTGTAATCGCAGTTATGAAGCGCGGCGACAACCCTAAGATCCCACAAATAGAAGAAGTGGCCGCTGCTTCAGCCGCCATCCAGAATGTACTTTTGGGCGCTACAGCCCTTGGGATATCCTCTTACTGGAGTTCAGGAGGTATGACACACAGGCATGAATTAAAGGAGTTTCTGCAACTTTCACCCGATGATATAGTAATGGGTTTAATATACTTTGGCTTTACCGATGAACCTGCAAAAGAGGGCATTCGCAACACACCTATGGCAGAAAAAGTAAAATGGCTATGAAATAAGACTCTGATTGCATATTTTTACCAATAAAAATTAGCTGGAACTGAATACGTAGTTCATTTCCGGCACAGGTCTCATTTTGTCAACTTCACATATGCACGTATCTTTCCGTTTTAAAAATAGCTGTATGAACAGAGTTTTTTTATCCTTACTGGCAGTTTCTTTCCTGGTTCTTTCCTGTGGTAAATCAGTAAAGCCACCGGTTTCCTATTCTGTTACCAATGATGTGAATGACAGTACTTTCGAAGATATTTTTATACCTGACAACGGCACTTATGATATGAAGGTGCTGGTTAAGTTCCTGAATGGCTGGCAGGGACAGGATGATAAGGTTACTTTGATCCTTACAGGTATACCTGCTCATGTGAAGGTGACCCCTGATACATTTATTTCAACCCCTACTTTTACCGCTGATATGGTATTCAAAAGTGATACTGCTGTACAAGGCACTTATCCTGCTACACTTACATCTTATACCAATATCGGTTTGCCACAGGTTTATAACTTTAATATTCACATCATTCCTGCCGATTGTGCAGCTTTATTCTGGGGCGGCCTTACAGGTACCAACCTTTGCACTACACGTAGTTTACCACATACCGCTACCGGTTCATCAGGTGGTACCAATGTATTAATGATCAATAACTTTGGCGGTTACGGTGTGAACTGCAATGTAAAAGTGGATCTCAATTGCAATAACGATTCTTTGCATATTGCAAATGCATTTTATGGCAATGGGGTTGTATTACAGGGTAGTGGCATATTTAATGCAACAACAATGATCATTAATTACACTGCTTCCAGCATACCTACCGGTGGCGGTGAAAGCTGCACTGTTACCTACACCAGGTAAAGTAACAGCCGGCAATAATTGGCTTTTTAAACATACAGGAATATCATGTCCAGTCCATCATTCTATACTCGTCTGCAAAAAGAGTTGCAGGAAATTAAAGACGCAGGATTATTCAAACAGGAACGTATCATAGAGTCGCCGCAAGGGCCTGAAATACAGGTTGGCGGCCGCACGGTGCTCAACTTCTGTGCCAACAATTACCTTGGCCTGTCTTCTCATCCTAAAGTGATTGAGGCAGCTCATAAAGCAATAGACAACCGTGGTTATGGCATGAGTTCTGTTCGCTTTATCTGCGGCACACAGGACATTCATAAAGAACTGGAAGAAAAGTTGTCGAAATTTTTAGGCACTGAAGATTCCATTTTATATGTTGCCTGTTTCGATGCCAACGGTGGTGTTTTCGAACCATTGCTGGGCGAAGACGACGCCATTATTTCCGACGAACTGAACCATGCATCCATCATAGATGGTGTGCGCCTGTGCAAAGCACGTCGTGGCCGCTACAAGCATAATGATATGGGCGATCTCGAGGTGCAGTTGCAAGCCAATATGGATTGCCGCACCCGTATCATCGTTACCGACTCCGTATTCTCCATGGATGGCACCATAGCACAGCTTGATAAAATTTGTGACCTTGCCGATAAATATGATGCACTCATAATGATAGATGAAAGCCATTCATCCGGCTTTATGGGCGCTACGGGCCGGGGCGTGCATGAGCTGTGTGGCGTTATGGGCCGTATAGATATTATCACCGGCACCATGGGCAAAGCGCTTGGTGGTGCATCAGGTGGTTTCACCAGTGGCCGCAAAGAGATCGTTGATATGCTGCGCCAGCGCAGCAGGCCATATTTATTTTCCAATTCACTCGCCCCGTCCATAGTAGGCGCAACCATCGCCGTACTCGATATGCTAAGTGAAACCACTGCCCTCCGCGATAAGCTGGAAGAGAACACCCTATACTTCCGCAAACGCATGACAGACGCCGGTTTCGACATCAAGCCCGGCACACATCCCATTTGTCCTATCATGCTCTATGATGCAGTAATAGCCCAGAAGTTTGCCGCACGTATGCTTGAAGAGGGTATATACGTAACAGGCTTCTTCTTCCCGGTAGTTCCCAAAGGCCAGGCCCGTATTCGTGTACAAATATCCGCCGGCCATGAACGTCATCATCTCGATAAAGCTATTGATGGCTTCATACGGGCAGGGAAGGATTTGGGGGTGTTGAAGAGGGAGGCTGTAGGATAGTTAATGATATACTAACTCTTACCGTTTCGATAAGCATGCTTTACTAAAGTTGTATGATACAAATCAAACGTGCCGCGCTTCTCACCTTGTTCATCAGCGCAGCACTATTTTCCTATGGTCAGGACTACCACAGCCAGTTCAGAACCCTTGCTGAAAAAAAGGACACGGCAGGCCAGTACTCGCTGCTGAAAAAATGGGAAACGGCTAAACCCAAAGACCCGGAAATGTTTATCGGCTGGTACAATTACTACGTGCACAAAAGCATGAACGAATTTGTATCGCTCGAAAAGACACAAAAGGACGATCAGTCGCTGGAGCTGCACGATACCGGCACCGGCAAGACGGTTGGTTACATGAACGATAACATCCGGTATGCCGAAAAATACCTGTCTAAAGGATTTGCCTATATCGACAAAGGCATTCAACTTTACCCAGACCGCCTTGATATGCGCTTTGGCAAAATCTACATCCTCGGACAATCAGAAAATTTCCCCGGGTTCGCAAAATGTATTAAGGAAGCTATAGGCCGGAGTGCAGCCATTAAAAACAAGTGGATGTGGGAAGAAGGCAATGCGCTTGTAGATCCCGAAAAGTATTTTCTCGATGCAATACAGGGATACCAAATGACGCTTTACAACTCAGGAAACGAACAGTTGCCGCTGATGAGGGAAGTAGCCGAAACAACACTAAAATATTATCCCAATCACGTAGAAAGTCTGTCAGACATTGCCATCACCTACCTCATAGGCGGTGACTATGATAAGGCCCTGCCTTTCCTGCTAAAAGCCGAGCATATCGACCCTAAAGACCCTATTGTTCTCAACAACATTGCAGAAGCCTACAGCCGTAAGAAAGACAACACCAATGCCATTATCTACTACCAGAAAATGATCAAGTACGGCACTCCTGATGACAAAGCATATGCCGAGGACAAGATAAAGAAAATGAAATAATCTTTGTAATAAGCGAAGCTTTATTTGCGCAGCAAACTTATCAAAGATCCTAAGCTAAGATCATGAAATAAGTCTACACCCCCCGCACAAGACCCCGGTTTTTCATCAGTTGTAGCAATTGGCTTTTATCTGTCATGGCGATGTCTGTGGGCTTCCCAGTTATATCTGTGCCCTGCGCCACGGTATTTACCATTGTATCCGTGCCCTTTTCCAAAATGGTATTGACGGGGATCACGTCCTCTATAATACACTCCCTGATAACCACATGATGATATCATCCATGATACAAACACCAATATTATGAGTATTAAATTTTTCATTTTTTTTAGTTATTTCTTATTTGATTTGATGAAGGTAAAAAATTTTAGACTTTATGTAAATAAAGATTATAGAGTTGTTCTGAATATTACCTTATTGCATAATAAAATAATAGCCTGCTGCTGATCTGTATCCTCATAATACTCTTTTCACTGTCAAAGCCTGTATTCATATAAATGTATTTACATAATTAATGTGCTCTATAGTTGCAAAAACGGGATAGCGGGCTATATTACTTTATTCAAGTAACTTTGCAGCCCATTTTAATGATCTGCATGCAATTACCAGAGGGTAAAAAAGTTTATTTCGCTTCCGATTTCCATCTGGGAATACCCGACCGTGTCAGCAGCATCGAAAGGGAAAAGCGCATCTGCGCCTGGCTCGACGGAATTAAAGCAGATGCAGGCCTCCTGTTCCTGGTTGGCGACTTGTTTGATACCTGGTTCGAGTATAAGAATGTCATCCCCAAAGGCTACACCCGTTTTATGGGCAAGCTGGCAGAACTGAGCGATAGCGGCCTGCAGATAGAAGCCTTTACCGGCAATCATGATCTCTGGATGCTGGGTTACTTCGAAAAAGAACTGGGAATACCCGTTCATCACAAACCAATTGAGCGGAAAATTAATGGTAAGAAATTTTTTATTGCCCATGGAGATGGGTTGGGCCCCGGAGATCATGGATATAAATTCCTGAAAAAAGTGTTGCGCAGTCCGGTATCCCAATGGTTGTACCGAAGGGTACACCCAGATACTGGTGTGGGTATGGCTTCGTGGTTCAGCAAGCTGGGGCCAAAGCATGTGGATGGTCCTGTAAAGGAATTCCTGGGCCCTGAAAAAGAATGGCTGGTACAATTTTGCCTGGAAACATTGAATAGCGAGCATTTCGATTACTTTATTTTTGGACACAGGCATATTGCCATTGAATATCCGCTGCCTCAAAGCAGCCTGTATGTGAACCTGGGAGATTGGATACGATACGACAGCTATGCAGTGTTTGATGGCAAAGAATTGAAACTGAAATTTAACCCCCGTAAGTAAATTTGAAAATAATATTTTGCGTCGGGACGAACTTTTTGCTTTTGACTTTTAACTTTTGACTTAACAATGAAACGTACACTGGTATTAATACGGCATGCAAAGAGTAGCTGGGCAAATCCGCTCCAGAGCGATTTCGAACGCCCTCTTAATGATAGGGGTAAGGAAGAAGCGCCTGCAATGGGAGAAAAACTGAAGAAAATGGGGATCATCCCCGACCTTATCATATCCAGCTCAGCCAAAAGAACAAGGCAGACAGCGAAACGTATTGCCAGGGAAACAGGCTATGATGTTGATGATATTAAATGGGAAGAAAAATTGTATCATTGTATTCCCTCGGTTTTCGAAGAGATCATTTATGGGATCAGTGACAAGATCAGGACTGTTTTTATCATTGCACACAACCCGGGAATATCTGAATTTGTTAACCACTTATCTCCGGATTTTAGTATAGACAATATGCCGGCTTGCGGAATGGTAGGTGTGGAAGTTGATATTGCTGAGTGGAACAACTACTCGATAGCAAAGAGAAAAGTAATATTTTACGAATATCCGGGAAAGGATTAGTCCTGACCCGGTCAAACTATCTGCCTTCAGGCAGGTTAAGATCAATAACAAAGGTATAAAAAATGATAGCACCAAATAAAACAATAGTACAGGTTACCGGTATTTTAGAAAAGTTATTTGAAGAGCACTTTGATAAAAAACCTGATAGCATAGAGGCACTTGCCGTATCGGGTTCCGACCGGCGATACTACCGCATAAAGAGCGGTACTACTACAGCAATAGGCACCTACAATACCAACGTTGCAGAAAACAATACTTTTTTCTATTTCACAGAGCTTTTCCGTAAACACCAGGTAAACGTGCCTGAAGTTTATAAGTTAAGTAAGGACCGCAGATCATACCTGCAGCAGGACCTGGGAAGCATTTCACTTTTTGATATGGTGCTCAGGGATGGCTATACAGAACCTGTGAGGAAATTATACCACAAAGCATTGGCACAGCTTGCAAAGGTACAATGGATAGCAGGCCGCGAAGCTGATTATAAACAATGCTTCGCATCAAAGCAGTTCGATGAAAAAGCAATCATGTCTGATCTGCTGTATTTTAAATACTATTTCGCCGATCTTCAGGGAATAGCCTATGACCGGGGCGGCCTGATCAGTGAAATGGAATTACTGAGTAAAGATCTGGGCCGTGTGCAACCGCAAACACTTATGTATCGCGATTTTCAGAGCCGCAACATAATGGTGCACGATGGCAAGATATTTTTTATTGATTTCCAGGGTTGCATGCAGGGCCCGCCGCAATATGATATTGCATCATTGCTGTGGCAGGCAAGGGCTCAATTGCCCGGCGCTTGGAAGGAAGACCTGCTAAATGGCTATATCAGCAGTCTTAATGATCTGCATGTTCCGCGTATGGATGAAATTTATTTCAGGCGGGGTTATGTTCAGTTTGTATTGGTGAGGCTGTTGCAGGTATTGGGCTCTTATGGTTTCAGGGGTCTGTTGCAGCACAAAGCGCATTTTATTACTAGTATAGGGCCGGCATTGAAAAATCTGGATATGTTCCTGTCCGATCACCCGCAAACACCCGCCTATCCCGAGTTGCGGTCATTGCTCGAAAAGCTGTCTTCTCCGGAAATGCAGGACAGGTACACTACTTCTCACAATGAAGTGAAACCAAGGCTGGTGGTGCAGATAAATAGTTTTTCTTACAAATCAGGTATACCCAAAACATCCGGACCACATGGAGGTGGCTTTGTTTTTGATTGCAGGGGTATACTCAATCCTGGCCGGTATGTTGCCTATAAATACCTCACCGGAAATGATGAAATGGTCCGCCAGTTCCTCGAGCGCGAATCGCGCATGCCTGATTTCATGAATTATATTTATTCATTGGTATCCATTAATGTAGAAGATTATATAGCCCGGGGTTTTGAGCAACTAAGTGTTTCCTTCGGCTGTACCGGCGGACAGCACCGTTCTGTTTATGCCGCAAATCAACTGGCTAATTACCTGAGAACCCGGTACAACCTGGAAGTAGTGGTCACTCATTGCAACGAAGAAAAATGGGTATTGCAGAAGGAAGGTACCGACGCGTAAGCAGCAATTAATGACTTAAAAAATAAAGGACGGGAAAAACTCCGTCCTTTATTTTTAACCATCTAAAACTATTATTAGTTCGTTGGCCTGCCTGCAAGTGGGGGCATACTTTCTGGGCTGCCTGCATTTACATTACGCTGCCTGTTTCTTTCAGGACCATCAGATTGCGGACTGGGGCAACCCTTGTATGGAGCACGGTTTTCTTCGGCAACGTTATCACCCACATAGCAAACCTTGATATAATTTTTCTTAGGATAGTAACCTTCATAGGAATTGCTGCTGGTCATTACATAAGATTGTGATTGAGGAATAGTCATATTGGTTTCCTCGTTTTGTGTCACAACGTCATTATTATAATCCCGGGAGTAAACCTGTTGTCTTTCTACCATTACATATCCCGGGTTAGTTGAGTTAGTTTGGTTGGGTGTTTCGCAGCATATGTAATAGCCGGTATTGCCCATGCATACTTTAAAATTCTCGGCATAATCTGTCTTATAGCAAGATACCTTGTTATTACCTACGCGCCGGCAAACCTTATCTTTCTTTACACCGCATGTCTGTGCATTCTGTGCTACTGCGCTGCCATAGGCTGATGCTAATATTACGAGCGCTATCATTATCTTTTTCATGTTCTTGTTATTTATGGTTTAACTAAAAAACTTACTCTCAGTTATGTAGGTTTAAAAACCATGCCATACTATGTTAAAGCGAAATAAAAAAGGCCAACCGTTTATAGGTCAGCCTAATAGTATACTATGGTAAGTTTTATGTTTTGTTATCTTCTAACTTCCTTTTTCTCTTTACTATCTCCTCATTACCTCGCTAACCACAAAAAAAATCCGGGCAGTCTATTCTTTAATGATTTTTCCTGTTGAGGCCGGAACATCGTTTTGCACTATTTTATACAGGTACAAACCGGGGGTAAGATCACGTACATTGATCGTTTCTTTATTCTTTTGATTACTCAGCAGTTTGGTGAATACAATCCTGCCGGTAACATCTGCCATTTCAAAAATGCCGGCTCCATTATTGCCAGGGTCAAACTCCACGGTCAATTCTTCATTTACAGGATTAGGATAGATCCTCGTTTTGCAAGTTTCGATCTGTTGAACAGATGTGGTAGGAGGCAATCCATATCTTGCAACGAACATATCGCTGTTGCTGGTTGTACCCATGTTGTGTAACATGGTACTACCTACTGAGCAACTATCCCCGCTTAATGTACCGGTCACATACACGTTAGCTGCTGACGGATCAGTAGTTATTGATATACCACCCAGGCCTCCTCCGCCTGCGGCGTAACTAGTGCCGCTGAGCGCATATATAACGCCCCCGGAAGAATTATACTTCGCGATGTACATATTTGCAGGTCCTGCGTTTGTGAGCGCCGTACTGCCAATCGTCAATGTGGGGCTGAAAAAATAGCCGGTAAGATAAACGTTGGCCAAAGCGTCGGTGTGTACGCCTGCTCCGCTTTCACTGCTCGTGCCGCCCACACTCTTAGCCCAGGTTACACCTCCGCCGGACGTATATTTTACAAGGAATGCATCCCCGCTTCCGGCATTGGTAAGGGTAGTAGTTCCAAATGTAACGGTTGAACTGGAGAATATACCCGAAACACAGACATTGCCCGCAGTATCCACTGCTGTAGATTGCCCCATGGCATTTGTTGATCCGGAATTTTTTGCCCATAAGGCGTTGCCCGATGAGTCGTATTTAACGAGGAACATATCGGAAGCCCCTGCATTAGTCAGGGTTGTGGCCCCAAAAGTAACAGAAGCGCTTTGAGAGTACCCGGTAACATATACATTACCCGCCGCGTCAGTACTTACGGAGTTCGCTATCTCATCCTGCGTACTTCCTGCTCTTTTTGCCCATACAAAACTACCGGCGGCATTATACTTGACGATGAACATATCGTTAGTGGGGAAGCTGCCCGCATTAGTAAGGACGGTTGTACCAAAAGTAAGTGTAGGGCTGCCGAAGTAACCCACTGCATATACGTTACCAAATGTATCCACAGCAACAGACTGAACACTTACATCATTGGTCGCGACACCGGAATTACAGGCCCACAATGTGGTGCCGGATGGGTTCATTTTTACCACAAATATATCGGCATTGCTTCCCGTCTTTGTAAGCGTGTAGCCGCCGAATGTGATGGAAGAGCTTTGGAAAAAGCCTGCCATGTACACATTGCCATGGCGGTCTGTTTTTACCGAATAGCATCTGTCCAGCAGTGAACCACCGGCCCTTATGGCGCCGATCACGCTGCCATCGGGGTGGTACTTTACCAGGAAAATATCACTGGTGCCAGACCCGGCATTGGTAAGCGTTGTTGTGCCAAAAGTAATTGACGGAGAATCAAAATAACCGGCTACGTATATATCACCTGATGAATCGGTGGCTATAGAATAACCTGCGTCGTCAGCTGCGCTACCGGTGCTTTTTGCCCATATCCAACTCTGCGCACGGACATTTGAAAAACTGAAAAAGAATAAAACAAAAAAGACGGTGTAAACTAATTTTTTGAACATAACTGATGGTTTTATAAGTTATAAAAATGCATTTAACCAAATATACTGGTATTAAAAAGAAATTCCAAGATTTATGCCCAAACACTCTTTATCCAATTACCCTTTTAATCCTCTTCACCGTCTCCTCCTTCCCAATTACCTCAGCAATCGCAAAAACCCCCGGCCCGTATTTGGCGCCCACCAGCATTATGCGTAATGGCAGCAGCACATCTCCTTTCTTAAGATTGTGCTTTGGCATAAGGGCTGTAAATGAGGCTTCGAGCACATCATGGGTCCAGTCGGTTATGGATTCGAGTTCATTTATCCATTCCGTAAAGAACTGTTGCTTCTGTTCGTTCCATTTTTCACGGATGGTAGCTTCTTCTTGTATTTCTGGAGTGGCAAAAAAGAAATGGCCTTGCACACGGAAGTCTGACAGAAAATTGCAGCGATCTTTAATTAGTGGAATTATTTTGGCTAACATTTCCATATCCAAATTCCCAAATCTCAAGTCGATGTCTACAAATGGCTTGACGAGTTCCGTTAAAGTCGCGTTATCTGTGTTCTGAATATATTGGTGATTGAACCACTTAGCTTTTTCGAAATCGAATTTTGCGCCGCCTTTGTGTATGCGCTCGATTGAAAAAGTATCTGCAAGACTTTCTAATGAGAACAGTTCCTGTTCGGAGCCGGGGTTCCAGCCCAGCATGGCAAGCATATTTACAAATGCCTGCGGCAGAAAGCCCATTTCTTTAAATCCACCCGTAGTTTCACCGGTTTTTGGGTCTGTCCAGTTCATGGCAAATACCGGGAACCCAAGTCGGTCTCCGTCACGCTTGCTGAGTTTGCCGTTACCATCCGGTTTCAGTATCAGTGGCAGGTGTGCCCATTGAGGCATGTGTTCTTTCCAACCCAGGTATTCCCACAGCAGCACGTGCACAGGGGCGCTGGGTAACCATTCTTCACCACGGAAAGCATGTGTTATCTTCATCAGGTAATCGTCAACTACAACGGCAAGATGGTAAGTAGGCATTCCGTCCGCCTTCAGCAATACCTTATCGTCCACCAGCGAGCAGTCGAAAGATATTTCACCGCGTATCATGTCATAAATTTTTAATGCATGGTTCCCAGGCATTTTTATTCTGATTACATAGGGCGTTTTCGTTTCTAATAATTCAGCCACTTCATCTGCCGGCAGGCTTAATGAATTGCGCATGGCCATACGCGTAATATGGTCGTATTGCGGATTGGTATTGATATCCGTTTTGAGGTTTGCCCTCATCTGTTCCAGCTCTTCGGTGGTATCGAAGGCATAGTAAGCATGGCCGGCATCAACCAGTTGTTTGGCAAATATGTGATACAGATGTTTACGCTCACTCTGGCGGTAGGGTGCGTAGGGTCCGCCTTTTTCGGGGCTCTCGTCCGGTATCAGGCCGCACCATTTAAGGCAATCCATTATATATTGTTCGGCGCCGGGCACAAAACGGTTTTGGTCAGTATCTTCAATACGCAGTACAAAATCACCGCCATTGGCACGGGCAAACAAATAATTATATAGTACTGTGCGCACACCTCCCAGGTGAAGCCCCCCGGTAGGACTAGGCGCAAATCGAACACGAACTTTCATATCTAAGTCAAAAGTAAAAAGTAAAAAGCTAAAATTGTGGAACTGCAAAAACTATTCTTCATTAAAAAGATTCCGCTCCAGTATTTCCATGCTTACAATATCTATTGCCTCTTTCATACTGGGGGCGATATTGATCAACAGGTCTGTTTCATCTTCCCTGAGTAAAGACATACATTGTTTATTAACACCTGTATATACCAAAGATTGGTCTAAACCATAACTTTCTTCATGCAGGGCAATGAGGCCAATGATCGCATTTTTATCCATTTCAGGGCATCCGTTAAGGTCAATAATAAAGTTCTTACTGCCTCTTTGCCGCATTTCTTCACACTTTTCCTGGAGCCCGGTTGCCAATTTGGCATCTATTGTCGCATTTGGGGGCATAATAATTGTAAATGATTCTTTGGTATCAATTTTGAATTCCATAGTTTGATGGTATTTAAGTTTAGATGCAAATATGCTTTAAAAATAGAAAATCCTCATTACACTTTCCCGGTATAAATAACAGGTTTTTGATAATAGGATAAAAAAATAAAGATGGACTGATAATGGTCATATAACCAATGACAATATAAAAATACCTATGAAATCGTTAACTTTATTGTTTAAAAAGGACAAAGACATGGATTCAAATTTCTCGCCAAAGGTAAAAGAGATCATTTCATACAGCCGCGAGGAAGCGCTAAGGCTGGGTAATGATTTCATAGGTACAGAGCATTTGTTGTTAGGATTGATACGCGAAGGCGATGGTATGGCCCTGAAAGTTTTGCAGGCAATACACGTGGATCTTTTTGAATTACGAAAAGAACTGGAGCTGGCTATCAAGGATAAAAATAATAAGCCGCTTGCTAATATTAACAGCCTTCCGCTCACAAAACAGGCCGAAAAAGTAATCAGGATAACTGTTTTGGAAGCCAAAGCCCTTAAAAGCACAACGGTGGAAACAGAACACCTGATGTTATCTATATTGAAAAATAAGGAAAATGTCGCTACTCAGATACTTAATCATTATGAAGTTGATTACGAGCGCTTTAAAAATGAATTAAGTATTCTGCAGGGTGGTAGTCCATCTGCCGATTACAATGACCCCGGCTCTGAAGAATTTGAAGATGATGAAGAACGCCGTCAGTACCAGCAGCAACGCAAGCCTGCCACCGGCAATACCAAGTCAAAAACACCCGTACTCGATAATTTCGGGAGGGATATCACCAAATTCGCCGAACTGGGTACTCTTGACCCGATTGTAGGTCGTGATGAGGAAATAGAACGCGTATCACAGATATTATCGCGCCGTAAAAAGAATAATCCGATTCTTATTGGTGAGCCTGGAGTAGGTAAGACCGCTATAGTTGAGGGCCTTGCATTGCGAATCGTTCAGCGGAAAGTATCACGTGTATTATTCGACAAACGGGTTATCAGCCTGGACCTTGCTGCCCTGGTAGCGGGAACTAAATACCGCGGACAGTTTGAAGAGCGCATGAAAGCCATCATGAATGAATTGGAAAAGAACCGCGATGTGATTCTGTTCATTGATGAGATTCATACTATTGTAGGCGCTGGCGGAGCATCCGGCTCACTCGATGCCTCCAATATCTTTAAACCTGCTCTTGCACGGGGCGACCTGCAATGCATTGGCGCCTCTACACTCGATGAATACCGTATGTACATCGAAAAGGATGGTGCACTTGACCGCCGGTTCCAGAAAGTACTTATTGAACCACCAAGTGTGGAAGAAACAATTATCATCCTGAATAACATTCGTTCCAAATACGAAGATTTCCATAATGTACTATACGACCAGGAAGCAATTGAGGCATGTGTAAAATTGAGCGACCGCTATATGACCGATCGCCTGCTGCCAGACAAGGCTATTGATGTTATGGACGAATCAGGTGCAAGAGTGCATCTGAAAAACATAAATGTTCCACAGACTATATTGGACCTTGAAAAGAAAATAGAAGAAATCAAGCAGGAGAAAAATAAGGTAGTGAAAAGCCAGCGCTTTGAAGAAGCCGCTGCCCTCCGCGACCGTGAGAAAAGACTTGGGGAAGAACTGGATCGTGCCAAAGCAGAATGGGAAGAAGAATCGAAGCATAAACGCTACCCTATCAACGAAGAGGCCATTGCTGAGGTGATCAGTATGATGACGGGTATTCCAGTCATGCGGATGGTGGAAGCCGAAAGCGCCAAGCTGCGCCGTATGGATGAAGATCTGAAAAGCGCTGTAGTAGGCCAGGAAGAAGCGATAAGTAAAATAGTAAAAGCAATACAAAGGAATCGTGTAGGGCTTAAAGACCCGCGCAAACCAATTGGTTCATTTATTTTCCTTGGGCCTACAGGTGTAGGTAAAACTGAACTTGCCCGTGCACTCGCCCGCTATATGTTCGACAGTGATGATGCGCTGATACGTATGGACATGAGTGAGTATATGGAAAAATTCTCCCTCAGCCGCCTCATCGGCGCGCCTCCGGGATATGTAGGCTACGAAGAGGGTGGGCAGTTGACGGAGAAAGTTCGCCGCAAGCCATATTCAGTTGTTTTACTGGATGAAATAGAAAAAGCGCACCCTGATATATTCAATATTCTTTTGCAGGTATTGGATGACGGGCAGCTAACCGATGGCCTGGGCCGCAAAGTAGATTTCAAGAATACCCTCATTATCATGACTTCCAATATTGGCGCACGCCAGTTGAAAGATTTTGGTGCTGGCGTTGGCTTTACAACCACTGCAAAATCAGTGAGTCAGGAAGATAACAACCGCGGTGTTATTGAGAAGGCCTTAAAGCGCACATTCTCACCCGAGTTCCTGAACCGTATTGATGATGTGGTTATTTTTAACTCGCTTGAAGAGAAGCACATTGGCATGATCATAGACATTATTATGAAGGATGTCATGAAGCGCCTGAATACCCTCGGATTTACAATGGTACTCACAGAAACTGCAAAGAAATTTATTGCGGAAAAAGGATATGACCAGCAATTCGGCGCCCGTCCGTTGCACCGTGCCATCCAGAGATACCTGGAAGACCCGCTTGCGGAAGAAATACTGAACCACCGTATAAAATCCGGTGACAGTGTAATAGCAGATTACAATGAAACTGATCATAAAATCGAATTCACCATTAATCATCCGCCGGAAAAGGTTGAAGAGGCGAAGCCACAGGAGTAATGAGGTTTCAGATTTTTAAGATAACAGAAAAGGCCCCGGATTTCGGGGCTTTTTTTATGACTAAAAAGTGCTGGCCATACCCCATGCTTTCATCTCAATACAAATTCCAAACCCCAAATTCCCAATTACATAAAAAACCCCCTATATTTACAAACGCTATTATGGACTTGAAAAAATTCAGAATTACCGCTTCACGGAAGAAAAAATCACTTTCTGCATTTCTTGCTAAATTAGATAAGCTGGTGCCCGACGATATGCCGGTACTTGTAAAAGAGGCGGATGCAGAAGTATGGAAAAAGATAGACTGCACGGAGTGCGCCAATTGCTGCAAAACAATGACGCCCACCTTTACTCCTAAGGACCTGAAGCGTATCTCGGCCCACCTGGAGATGACACCTAAGGAATTTAAGGACAAATGGCTGCTCAAGGAAGAAGATTCCGGCGACTGGGTGAATAAAACCCAGCCTTGCCAGTTCCTGGCAGACAACATGTGCTCCATCTATGAAGTGCGTCCGGCAGACTGCGCTGAATTTCCCCACCACAATAAAAAACCCTTTGATCTTTATAACGATACGTTTACAAATAACCTGGTTCATTGCCCTGCTACACTTGAACTGGTGGACAGTTTGAAAAAAAGGATTGAAAAGGACTATGTTTGGTAGGGTAATTGACAAATGCATGTAGAAACGCAAAATCTTGCGTCACTGCAATTTCCCTTCATTCGGGTTATCAGGTACTTTCCTTCCATTTCTGCGGGCCTCCAACAGTCTGATTGCTATTGCCTGTTTCGGATCTGTGACGGTTTTCCCGGAGCCGCTGCTTTTCAACTTGCCTTCCAATTCTTCATGTACTTTTTCCTGCGCTGCTTTTGAGTACTTTCGTGCCATAGTTGCTGTTTTAAACCGGATCAATAATGTGATTTTATAATAAAATGCTACATGCAAAAAAATTGTACCAACCTTTGATAAAAAAATAATTACAGGTATATTGCTTGCAGGTGCACGATTTTTACGCATACTTAATGTTGCCGGAAAAATAATTAGTATGTTTTCGAGACTTCGGAGTTTTTATATGCTGCTGAAAGCAGCAGGAATTGAATTTGTTGAAGACCACGCCACTAAGCTGAGCGCATCTCTGGCTTATTATACCATTTTTTCTATCGGTCCTTTATTACTCGTTGTTGTCACGTTCCTGGGCTTTATTTATAAAAAGGCAACTGTTACTACCGAAGTATTTGCACAGGTAAGCGGTATAATAGGAGCAACCGCAACCAATGAATTGCAGGGTATTCTCGCCAATATGAGCAAGCAGACCAATACCACTTTATTTGGTGTTATAGGGGTATTGGTTTTTGTGTTCGGCGCTACCGGTATATTTTCTGAGATTCAAAGTTCCATAAATTACATCTGGTCTGTAAAAGCGAAGCCGAAGAGGAGCTGGCTGAAGTATATACAGGACCGCCTCCTTTCACTGGTGCTGGTAATAGGTTTGGGTTTTGTGATGCTGGTGACCATTGTTGCAAACCTGCTTATAGATCTGCTTTCCGGTCGCCTGAAACATTTATTGGGCGATGCCGATATTGTACTTTTAAAAGGTGCAAATTTTACTCTGCTGTTCATAGTGGTGACATTTGTTTTCTTCATTATCTTCAAGGTATTACCCGATGCTAAAATAAACTGGAGAGACGCGCTCGTTGGCGCTGTTTTTACCGGTGTTCTGTTCATTATCGGAAAGTATCTGATTAGTTATTACCTTGGGTTATCACGTAGTATTAATGCATACGGAGCGGCAACCTCCATTATCCTTGTACTCACATGGGTTTATTATTCTTCCATGATACTGTATTTCGGCGCCGAGTTTACCGAGATGTATGCAAAAAACCATGGCAAAGACATAAGAGCAGATAAAAATGCAGTGCATATTATAAAGCATGAAACTGCTATGCTGGAACACCATAAACATCCTCCTGCTGAAAAAGGAAAAAAAATTTGATGCTGTATCTGTTCAATGACCAGGTATTCTATACCCGATTCAAAGTCATTTCCGTTAAATTCAAATCCGGGATATTTTATTGAATTTGCTATTTTACTTTTAGAAAAAATATCAAAACAAAAGAAAGAGCTTTTGGTTAAGGAGTTGAATTTATTGTGACTCCAGTAATCAGAATTAACGGTTCTGCTCAGAAGTATTACTTAGATAATTTACTCATAAACAACTGCTTCACCCCCTGCACCGAAATAAACCCGAATACCAAAATAAGGATCACTGCTACACTTGCAAATGCCGATGCCTGCCACATCCACTTTAATGGCAGAAAAGTAGCTCCGTAGGCAACGCCGGCCAGCAGGCCCAGGAACAGTATATGCGAAAGCACCCATCTCAATGGCATATGCACCTTCAGCCTTTTTACGCAAAATACTATATAACCTACCCCAACAGCCGTCTCAGTAATAAAACAGGCGATTGCCGCGCCGCGGGCCTGGCTGTGATGGATAAGGTAGGTATTGAGGAGTATATTGAAAACTGCACCGGAAAAAGCTATGGCACTGAGAATTTTCAGGTTGCCATTGGCAGTGAGCAGGGTAGAGTAAACATACATAATACAGAACGCAGGAAAGGACGCCATTACCCATGCGAAAATGATACCCCATTCAACAGTGGCATCACGGTAAAGCAGGTGCATGATGGGTGTGCCGAAAAAAGCTGAAGCAACTGCTACAATGAATGAAACCGGCAACATTACATTTACACAAAGAGTTACTATCTGGTTCACATCCTGCTTTTGGGCCAGCATACGCCCAAACAGGGGCAACAATACGGCAGCAAACATGGAGCCGAACATATTGATGCTTATATCCAGCAGGCGGTAAGATGCGGCGTATACACCAGCCTGCTCAGAGCCCGATATCCACTTGATCATCACACTGTCTGACCGGATATAAACCGACATCAGGAAGATAAACAGGGCATACTGGAAACTGTCTTTGATGATCTTGATGATAGTAGGACCATGAAAGGAGACCTTTAGCTTTATCTCGTGAATGTGCCGCAGCACCAGGTAGGCAATAATGCATGCGGTAAAATAGCAGGCTATCTGTGCTATGATGAACCATTCAATCCGGAAATGCCGGCCGGTATTGGGGTACACCAGCAGAAAGCCGCAAACCAGTATCATCAGGAACCTGTCCATGACCGACAGCACGCCATCTGTTTTGAATTTCTGCAATGCGGCCACATTGCTGCGTATGAACAACAATAGCGAGGTCAGCGACTGTATCAGCAGCACACCGCATAGCATCAGTATCTCCATCATGCCGTAACCAGACAGGAATGCAAAACCACACACCAACCCCATGTAAACAAGGATCAGCAAAAGGCGGGCAGTAAGCATTGACGAAAACAAGGTTTTCAGCGCATCAGGATTTTGCGAAATGGTACGGGAATTATAATTGGTTATACCAAAATCCAATATAATGGAAAAAATTATTGATAAGCTTAGCATGGCGCTATAGCGGCCATAAGACGCTGCACCCACCCTGTTTTGAACCCCCAAGTCAATAAACAGGCTCCATATTGGCTTAACCAATACATTTATCGCGATTACAAAAAGGATGTTTTTTACAAAAAAACGGCGCATCAGTATATTTAACTGCTAATAAAGCAGTAAAAGTATATTTTTGTTGTCAGAAGGTATGCGAATTGCTGTAAATACACGACTGCTGTTAAAAGGGAAACTGGAGGGTATAGGTTGGTTTACTTATCAGACATTGGAACGAATTGTCCGGGATCATCCCGGGCACGAGTTTATTTTCTTTTTCGACAGGCAGTATGACCCCATGTTTGTTTTTGCCCCCAATGTAACACCTGTGGTCGTTTATCCCCAGGCACGGCACCCCATATTATTTTACATTTGGTTTGAATGGAGCCTGCCGGCAATGCTGCGCAAATACAAAGCCGACCTGTTCCTTTCGCCCGATAGTTTTATGTCGCTTAGTACTAAAGTGCCTACCTGCCTGGTAATACACGACCTTGCTTTTGAGCATTACCCGGAGCATTTCGTATTGAGCCAGCGGCTCTATTGGCGGCACTATTCTCCCCTGTTTGCAAAAAAAGCCAAAAGGATAGCCACGGTTTCTGCCTTTTCCAAAAACGATATATCCTCGCGATATGGTATAGCCCCGGATAAAATAGATATAGTTTATAATGGCGCCCATGATGAATACAGGCCCCTTCAACGCGAAGAACGTGAAGCTGTTAAAAAGCAGTATGCCGAAGGGTGTGAATATTTTGTATTTGCCGGGGCATTGCATCCCCGCAAGAATATTGTAAATATGCTTAAGGCATTCGTGATCTTCAAACAGAGGCAGCGTACCAATATGAAGCTGGTAATAGCCGGCCGCCCTGCATGGAAATATGAGGAGGTGGAGCAAATGCGCGAGAATATGCCTTTTAAAGAAGATGTGAAATGGGTGGGGTACATGAATGTGGATGAGCTATCAAAAGTTATTGGTGGCGCATATGTTCTATTATACACGTCTTTATTCGAAGGGTTCGGTATTCCCATACTTGAGGCGCTGCAATGCGATGTGCCGGCAATCGTAAGTAATACCTCCTCAATGCCTGAAGTAGCCGGGGATGCCGCCTTGCTTGCCGACCCTACCGACCCGCAGGATATTGCAAATAAAATGCACCTGATTTATAAAGATGAAGCCCTTCGTGGCAGGCTTATAGAAAAGGCCAGGGAGCAGATAAAAAAATTCGACTGGAACAGCTCCGCCAAAAACCTCTGGGCCAGTATGATGAAATGCATGGAAAAATAATTGGGCCAGAGATAAAAATATCCTTTCAAAATATATTTTGGAGTTTCCGCCCGGTGGAATTAAAAATGCCGGACTTTAATTATCTTTAGTATTTATCAGCCCAAAACAGAAAGTATAACTATTGAAGGTAACCATACTAGGAAATAACTCAGCGCTGCCTGCCTTCGGCAGGCACCCCACTGCACAGACCGTATCTGTGTATGGAGAGGTATTGCTGATAGATTGCGGCGAAGGCACCCAATCGCAGATGCAGCGGTTTGGGCTAAGGTGGCGAAGTATGCATCATATTTTTATCAGCCATTTACATGGCGATCATTATTTTGGTTTGCCGGGGCTGCTTAACAGCATGAGCCTGCTGGGCCGTACTGCTCCCCTGCATTTATATGCACCTGCAGACTTAAAACCGATTATAGACGCCATACTTACAGTAGCCGACACCGTCCTGACTTATCCTTTTTACTTCCACCCATTGCCTGAAGGCCCCTGCCTGCTTGTTGATGATCCTTCTTTCAGCGTTACTTGTTTTCCGGTTGACCACCGCATACAATGCCATGGTTTCCTGGTGGAACGGAAAACAAGAGGAAGAAAACTATTACCGGCCCGGTGCAATGAATACGGTGTACCTGCTGAGTTTTATGAAAGTCTGAAACAGGGTAATGACTATATCAATGCAGGGGGTGAGGTAATAAAAAATGAGTGGGTGACAGAAGACGGTCCGGTACCTAAAAAGTACGCCTACTGTGCTGATACCCTGTTCACCGACAGTTTCCTTGATATCATTCAGGGGGCCGACACAATCTACCATGAATGCACCTACCTGGAAAATGATAAGGCCAAAGCAATGGCCCGATACCACAGTACTGCCGCACAAGCCGCCGAATTAGCTAAAATGGCAAATGTAAAACAACTCTTATTAGGCCATTTCTCCTCAAAATATAAAGACCTAGAACCCTTCAGGGAAGAAGCGATGCCTATATTTCCGAATACGCTGGTAAGCGTGGAAGGGATAGCTTATGAGGTATAAACCCCCAATGAGTTACCTTTGCTAAAAATTAAGACATGGTACCTCAGTGGCAACCGGGAATTGTAACTAAGATAGAACAGGCAACACACACTACCCGCAGGTTTTGGATAGAACTACCCGAATCTCCCTCATTTACTTTTAAACCCGGCCAGTTTGTAACCCTCGACCTGCCCATTCATGAGCAGCGCAATAAACGCTGGCGCAGTTACAGCATAGCCTCCATGCCCGATGGCAATACCTTTGAATTACTGATAGTGTACTTACCTACAGGGCTGGCATCAGAATACCTGTTTAATAAAGTTGAGGTTGGAAGTACGCTCACACTTCGTGGCCCGCAAGGTGTGTTTGTTTTACCCGAGACCCTTGATAAAGACCTTTTTATGATCTGCACCGGTACCGGCATAGCGCCGTTCAGGAGTATGCTGCAGCACATCAGCGCGAATAACATTCCTCACAAACAAATACACCTCATATTCGGCACCCGCACCCATGGCGACCTGCTCTATGCCGATGAAATGAAAGTGCTGGAAAACACACTACCAGACTTTCATTATTACTACACGCTCTCCCGAGAACAATGGGATGGGCATATGGGTTATGTACATCCCATCTACGAACGGCTTTGTTCCGGCAGGCAACCTGCCACCTTCATGCTATGTGGCTGGAAAGCTATGATAGATGAGGCGAGGCAGCGGATACTGGCCATTGGGTATGATAAGAAGGATGTGCATAGCGAGTTGTATGGGTAAATTTCCCTACAGCACCGTCCACCATACATTCCTTGGAGCCAGTTTGCCCCAGTCTTTGAAACTGGCTTTTATGATATCGCCTATTTCCGCTTCATTCACCTTCTTGCCTTTATCTGGTATCGTAAAGTCTTCCGGCTTCGGCGTAAGCAGTTCCACTTTGTCGGCCACCCATGTAGTGTGTAGCCGGGGGATGGCCAGTTCCAGGATCATGCCAGGCAGGCCGCCAAACATTTCGGGGCCACCGCTCACTATTATGTCCTCTGTGTAGAATGCCACTACATAAACCGAATCACATATTTTGCCCACGGCCTTGTGGCATTTAAAATTGGAAATGGTGCGTATCTCATCTTTTACTGTCCAGTCTATTTTCCGCAGGCTGTCCTGTACCAGGAATTTCTGCTCGTATACCTTTTTGTTGGCAGTTACTTTTTTTGCAGCAAAGTCAGTGTATACCACATTTTCCATGGCTGGCCCGCCACCAAACATTTTCAGCTTGCTGTTGGTTTCCACTTCCTTGCCGGGTTTGTACATACTTCTGGCGGTGTCGAAAGTAAGATCGAAAAATGTACTGCTGAATTTAGGTATCTGCGCCTTGATTTTTTCAAACCAGTCTTTGTTTTCCATCTCATCCATCTGGGCATAAACGTTCACTTTACGTTCGTATTCTATTTTTCCGGAGGTGGTAAATTGCGCCTTTACTGCGGAGGTGCAAAGGAAAATCGTAAGTATTAAAAAGTATTGTTTCATTTGAATTTGTTTGTTGTTAAAATCCTGCCGGTTCGTCACCAGGGCCAGTTGTTTTCGTTAATTACTAAAGTTCATCACCGGTCCCTCTACTGCGGGTTTCACACCTGCGGGTGTATGGGTGAAGTTCCATATCAGTTGCAGCATGCCATAGCGGCGGATGGTGTTGTAATTATTTTCAATGATCATTCCTGCCTGCGCAGTGCGGCTGTATCCTATGTTCTGGTTAAGTATATCCAGCACCGAGGCCTTTAGCACCAACTGGCTGTTTTTGAGAAATTTTCGTTCTACGTGAGCATTCCATTTCACCACATTGTTGTTTACCGGGAAGGTAGCCGTCTTCTGCCTGATCATTACATCTACCGTAGTGCCTATCTCACATTTCCAGGGAAGTTGCACTGTGCCGTTAAAGTTTAAATCTGTAGACCAATAACTGGTAGAAAAAGTGCTGATTGTAGACTTGTTATAATTGTAGGTAATTTCCGGCTGAAGTGTAAACTCGAATTTCTTTTCTTTTTCGTAATTGATGTACGGACCGAATGAATAGGTGTTGTAGTCAGTGTGGTTGTTGGGAATGTCTGATTTCGCGTTCGACGTGTCGGTCAGCACAATATTGTTTACATGATTGATAGACATATTTGTTTGCAGCCCCAACATTACATCCAGCTTTTTGATTTTCTGGCCGCCGCCAAAGTAGCCATAGCCCGAATAGTTGCCGTTCACATTAATGTACTGGATAGTGTTCACACCGTATTCACTTATCTGTTTTGTGCTGATAGCATCGGCCATGGTGCTGAACGAGAAGTTGCCATACAGGTAGCGGCTGCTAAGCATTTTGTAATCGTTGAAGTTCACAGAAAAAGTGTTAGTGAACTCCTGCTTCAGCCCCGGGTTGCCGATTGTGATATTCAGGGGATCAGTATTCTGCCGCAGCGGCTGCACCTGGTTAATGGTTGGCTGCTGCGTATTGCCCCAGTAGTTGAAGGTGAAGCTGGTCTGGTTGCTGATCTTGTAAGTCAGATTGGCACGTGGGAAGAAATTTACGTAGTTATACCGGTGCGATGTATCACCGTGGTAAACATCGGTCTGTAAGTAGCTGGCATCCGATACGTTGCCGCCGAAAGAAAAATTTACTTTCTTGTACACAAACTTCAGGTTGGCCCCGCCTTTATTGGTAAGTATGTTATACTTATAGTCGCTGCTGTAAAGGGAATCACTTTTATTACTGAATCCTTTCCCGGCGGTGTCGTAAGAATAGTTGGCCGAAGTACTGTTGTTGACTGTGACACCGTAATTTAGCTCCAGGTAAACCTTCTTCGAGAGCGGCTCGGTATAGGTAGCGTTGGCGTAGAAAGCAAGCGTATTGGATTGTGTAACTTTTTTCTGGTCGGCCGTTGCTGTGTCTGTTTTTCCAACCGAATATACATTTGTAGCAGAATTCAGTATCCCGTTGCTACTCGTTTCTTTGTAGTTTTCTTTAAAATCCAAAGAGATCGTACGGCCTTTCTTTTTAAATTTCTTCTTCAGCACCAGGTCGGCATTAACGTAGTCTGAATAATAGTTGCTGGTAATATTCCGCTTGTTAGTGTTTATCAGCCCGGTGTCCTGATTAAAGGTATTGGTGTTGTAGTTAGTCAGCATATTTGATTGCTTGTAACCGCCATCAGCAGTTAATTTGATCGTGGTGTTGCTGTCCAGTTTCCATTCATACATAAAGTCAAGCCCGTGGCGCTCGCCCTTGCTGAACTGGGTCTTATTCTGCTGCGATATAAATCCTTTATTATCAGGCAACACATTCTGGGTAGTGGTGCTGCCTGCCAGGTCTACATTCTGCATCGCATAACGGTAGTTGGATGTAACGTGGCTTTTATCATCATTCCATTTATCGGCAAAATGTGCACCGCCAGTCCACGTCTGCGGCAGGCCCTGGCCATTGTACTGATTATTGCCACCGCCAAAATCGGCGTTTGAATTACTGGAATAGCTAAAGATATTGCCATCATCGGTGATCATGGTAGAGCTGCCACTGCCGAACTTATTATTATCCTCCCATCCCAGCCCTATCTTATCGGTATTAGACATAATAGCAAAGGCAGAGAACTGGCGCTTGGCTTTAAAAGCATTAATCATACCCTGGTCCTGGAAGTAGCCATCAGTGCCGCCGCCCGCATCCAGTTTACCGAAGTAACCTTTCTTTTTATCTTCTTTCAGTTCCAGGTTGATGGTCTTTGTTTTTTGCCCGTCGTCAATGCCGGTGAATTCTGCCTGCTCGCTTTTCTTGTTATACACCTGTACTTTGTCCACGGCATTTGCCTGTAGCCCCTTGGTAACCACCTTGGGGTCGTCGCTGAAAAACTCTTCGCCATCAACTAATACCTTTTGCACTGTTTCGCCCTGTGCGGTTATGTTGCCGTCTTTGTCCACCTGTATGCCCGGCAGTTTTTTCAGCAGGTCTTCCACAGTTGCATTTTCTTTTACTTTGAAACTATCGGCCACATATTCTGTGGTGTCTCCCTTGATCTTAATGGCTGAGATATTCTTTGTAAGTACAAACTCTTTAAGTAAATGTTCTTTGGAAACCATGGGCAGGTCACCAAGGTCAGTGATCGGACTTTTCACATTTACCGCGCCGAGGTAATCAACGAAGCTGGGAAAAGTGATGCGCAGGAGGTACTTGCTATTTGAAGAAACCTTCAATTCGAACCGCCCGTCGGGGCCGGTGCGGGTAAAAGATTCTATTACCGAATCTTTTGTCCGGATAGCAACAATTGAGGCCCGGTATAATGAAGTACTGTTAAGTGTATCTGTAACAGACCCCCTGATTAGGTAAGATTGCCCGAAGCCCTGCAAGGAGCAAACAATAAGCAAAACAATGACGAGGTATCGCATAGTGTGTGGTGATAAAAAACATCAAAATTAAATGTGTGCATAAAACAACGATAAATAATTGTATTTATTTATACAAGTGAGGGGTATTATTGGGGGGAGAGGGCAACAATTAACATTCTGTTATCAATCCCCTGCCCTGGCACCCGAAAAATCCTGTTCATCCCGGAATCCCATTAATCGTGTTAAGACATACACTCGCTTTTGTTATGTTGAGGAACGAAACATCTACACTCGAAATGAGACATACTGAATAAGGCCATTGAAATAAACCGGGAAAAATCCTTAACGTTATTTCACAAAAAAATGTGCTTATGAACATCATGGCAGAAAAGGATGAAATAGTGAAAAGGATATCAGGGGAGCAGGATGCATCTGTAATACATGCTGTCAAAGATCTTTTGGATTCATTTCATTTGCAACCAGCCGGTAATGCAGCGCTTAACAGAGAACTTGACCTTGCAATCATAGAAGCTGATAATGGAGAATTGATTCCTTAGGAGGTACTGGCTGAATTCAGGAAAAAGTATGCTGACTGAATTATGCGATCAAATTTACCATGAAAGCAGGAAACAACTATGCCCAAAACCTGGATTATTTAATGAAAGAATGGGGGGCAAAGGTTGCAATGGGATTTATTGAACGTGTAAGATCCCAAATAGAAGAAATATGGATTGTTTTTTACTGTTTTGAAATTTAGTAACTTTATAATATTAGAAATTATTTATGAATGATAATGTCCTGAAATATAACCTGCTTACCACCTTAGAGAAAAAGGAGGTCAGCGATTTTATTGATTTTCTTTTCAGCAAGAAGAAAAAATCAGGCAAGGCCAAATCGTCTGGTTATAAAAGCAAGATTCTTTCAGTTTCTACATGGAGTGATGATGACCTGAAAGTATTTGAAGAGAACAAAAATCTATTCAATAAATGGGAACCACAAGCCTGGTAGTAGATACCAATATTTTTATAGAATATTTGCGGGCAAAAGATAAACTTCAAACAATACTGTAGTCAATTTCCAGTGGATTTACACTCTGTATTTCTGCTGTTTCCCCTATATGAATGATACATGGGAGCCACAAATGAGAACAAGAAAAAAGATATAGAGATTTTAACCGGAGATATCGTAGTACTGCCATTTAACGAAGATGTTGCGGTCAAAGCTTCAGAGATATATCATGAGTTACGGCAGGCAAATCAATTGATTGAATTCAGGGATATTTCTATAGGCGCTACCTGCATCGTTTTTGACCTTACCGTTAAAAATAGTAAACACAAAACATTTCGGTCGTTTAAAGGACCTTAAGCTATTATGACTTATTTTTCTGGTTGGACCTTCAGATGGATCCTGACCTGGTAGTAAAAAGGCAGAAATTGAAAGCGCACCACAATTAAGTCTGGCATACTACTTGCTAGCCTTCACCTGGTTCCTGTATAGCTCCGGCCGGTCATGATTTACAGGTAAGCCGAGGGCTTCATAAATATAATCCTGGGCTACAGTACGCACGCTAAGTTTATTGATCTTGGTATTATCGGCGGTAGGGTAAACGCGGTTGGACAGGAAGATGAATAGGATTCCTGACGCTGGATCGGCCCAGACGCAGGTACCTGTATAGCCCTGGTGGCCGAAGGCGAGGCCACTGCATCGGTCGCCGGCGGGACCGCCGTTATCGGCATCGGGTGTGGGCTTGTCGAAACCAAGTCCGCGGTGACTGATGGCGCTGTTGTAGGCAGAGAACTTGTCAATGGTGGATGCTTTGAAATAGCGGGTTTTTGCGTAGGTGCCCTTGTTGAGCAGCATCTGTAATATTACCGCTACATCTTCGGCTGATGCGAACAAGCCTGCATGACCGGCCACACCACCTGTCATTGCCGATCCCTGGTCATGAACATAGCCGGTGAGCAACTGGTGCCTGAAGTACTGGTCTATTTCGGTGGGCGCTATCTGGGTGCTGTCGAATTTTCTAAGCGGGTTGTAGGTGATGCGTTTGAGGCCCAGGGGCTTGTAGAATTGTTCATCGGCGTATTTATCTATTGTCTTGCCGGTTATCTGCTGCACTATGGCAGCGAGGAAGTAGAAGTCGAGATCGCTGTACACCATCTTACCGGTATTTTCGAGGGCGCCTGCATAGATCTTGCTCCACATGGTATCGGGATAGTCGTGGCGGATGTAGAGGTTCTTAGCTACCTCAATGCTGAATGTCGCGTCCTGCTTATTACTGTAGATCTCCTTTTTAGGATAGCCTTTCTCGTCCAGTGTTTCCCTGTAAAAAGGTATGAAGCTTTTCAGGCCGGCCTGATGCAGCAGCAGGTCCCTGATGTGCAGCCCGGCCTTGTTGGTGCCTTTGGCCGCAGGCAGG
Organism: uncultured Bacteroidota bacterium; assembly: GCA_903839875.1. Classification (GTDB taxonomy): domain Bacteria; phylum Bacteroidota; class Bacteroidia; order Chitinophagales; family Chitinophagaceae; genus Nemorincola. The sequence continues at coordinate 6,281 of CAIMDZ010000190.1, read as the reverse complement.
TAATCGCCTATCGTTTTGGTCAGGTCTATCTTACCTTGTTCATACAGCCGCATCACGGATAACTGAGTAGCAAGTACCTTTGTGCAGGAGGCCATATCATACATGGTGTTCAGGTCAATGGCTCTTCGCTTATCGTACTTCATGTAACCGAAAGCCTTGTCGTAAAAAACCCTGCCGTTCCTGGCAGCCAATACCCTGCAGCCGGGAAAGACGCCATCCGCAATATCCCTGGCAATGAACATATCCAGGCGGTCAAGGGCTTTCTTGTCCACCACCCCGGCATCAACAGGGTACAAGGTTTTGCGCAGCGGGAAAACAGGCTCGTTGCTCATCGCGGGTATCTTATAAGTCACCGGGCAAACGCTCTTGCCGCCGATGCATGCAGTCACGGGCATCCGGCCCTTTGCCTTTATTTTTCTAAGTAATACCTCTGACGCTACCCGCTCGGTAATAGTATCATCCTCATAGCTCACCATCACGGATCCGGCGCCGCAGAAGTATTGCGTGGCGTAGGCATTGCCCAGCAATACCACCATTACATTGTTGCGGCAGCCGGCAAACTGGAGGAAGGCGAGGGCCTCGTTACTGAGCCCGTAATTGGCTGTGGGACCGAAGTTCAGGTTGTGAATGGCAACTATGGTAACGTCGTTGTCTGATATGTTATCGAGTATTTTCTGTGCGCTGTCGAGCGGGCTTCCCTTTGGCAGCCATTGGGCCTTTACGTTATCAAATTTGTCGTTCAGGTTTTCGTAGAGAGTAGTTGTACCCGATGCATTGATTCCTACGTATCCAATGTGCATACCTGCGCCTATCTTGTTCAGGATCTGGTTCTCGTCGCGCAGCACAGTGATGGCTCCCCTGGCTATTGCCACACGTACCGGGTCCACCACCTTGTTCAGGTCGTCGAGGATGTTGCATGGGTCAATGTCTTTCCATTTGCTGAGGCCGGCGTCATACTTGGCGGCGAGTATTTTCCGCACGCTGTTTTCCAGCATTGATTGTGGAATGGCGCCACTGGTAATGGAGTCTTTGATCTTTTGCATTCCGGCGGGTACATCCTGTGAAAAGAGGAGCACATCATTACCAGCTTCAAACGCGCGCAGGTCTGCCTCTCCGGAAGGGAAGTATTTGGTAATGGCCTGCATGTTCAGCGCATCGGTGAATACAAGTCCGTTGAAACCCAGTTTGGTTTTAAGCAGGTCGGTGACTGTGTTCTTTGATAAAGTGGTGGGTGTGTTAGGGGTAGCATCCAATGCAGGAACTTCCAGGTGAGCCACCATGATACTCTTAACACCGGCGGCGATGAGTTGTCTGAAGGGATAGAGTTCGAGGGTGTCGAGCTCTTTGGCTGAAACGGTAATTACCGGCAGGTCTTTGTGGGAATCCACGTCTGTGTTACCATGACCGGGGAAATGTTTGGCGCATGCCATGATGCCATTGTTCTGCAGCCCGCGCATATAGGCTATGCCCATGCGCGCCACCCAGTATTTCTCTTCGCCAAAAGAACGGGAATTGATGACGGGGTTAGTTGGGTTATTGTTTACATCCACCACCGGTGCGAAGTCTGTATTCACACCCAGCCGCCTGCACTGCATGGCGATGGCAGCGCCCATGCGGTAGGCGAGAGCAGTGTCGTGGGTTGCGCCCAGCATCATCTGGCGGGGAAAGTTCTTTACGCTGTCGAACCGCATACCTATACCCCACTCCGCATCCATGCCTATGAGTAAGGGTGTTTTGGATAAACCTTGGTAACGGTTGGTGAGTATAGCCTGCCGGGCCGGGCCGCCCTGCATAAAGATGAGTCCGCCTATGTGGTATTCGCTGATGAGTTTTGTGATGAGTTCATCATTGTATGCCTTGCCGCCTGAATAGGCAGAGACCATGAATAACTGGCCAATACGCTCCTCCAGGGAGAGAGCATTGTAAACACTGTCTACCCAGTTTTTCTTTGCACTGGAAACTAGGATACTCTTATCACTACTCCTCCTTTGTGCAGGCGCGTTAGAAAAAAATAATAAAACAGCTGCTGCTGACAACACAGCCTTACGGAATAGACTCATTAAACAAAAATAATCTTATTCGGAGAAAAATGTATTCATTTGATTTTTTGTAACTTTATAGCAGATTAAATAGAATATTACGGCAGTAATTTATGTGTCGGATAGTGAAGGTAAAACAATAACTGTGCAAATCCCGATTGATGACGGAGAAAAATAAAAAATGAATATCCTGATGTTGACGATCTGGACGGCGAATTGCCGCAATGGCAAAAGGATATGATAGACCGTAGGATGAAAGCCATAGAGGATGATCCGGATTCTGTTCAGGACATCGAGGGTTTATTTGATGAATTAGATAAGGAACTGGAGTGATTCATGCCTTACCGTTTAACTTATTTTAAGGAGGCTACAAATGATATTACTGAGGCAAAGCAGTGGTATCATAGCCAGTTAACGACCTGCGCTTCGATCTGTCTTACTCTGACGATAATACGGTCAGAAGTTTCATACGCACTACCCACGATAATGAAAAAACATACCCGTGACTTTTACTGTGGAGAATGAGCGGTATTGAGGTACATAGTAATTGCCTCCAGCATTTTCTCGTCCTTGTTTTAAACAGGATGCCGCAGCATAGGTTTATAACGCCCAATAACACAAGAGCGAAAGCCACATCGCTCTTTGCTCTGTTTCTTTCGCTCTTACTTTAAGTCGGGACGACAATCCCGATAACTATCTGGAGAACTTGCGGCCACAAGACCCCTGGCCTTTTGCCCCGCCGGGTAGGCGGGGCTACGTCCCGAAAAAAGAATAAAAAAAGCCCAACATTTCTGTTGAGCTTCTACGTCGGGACGACAAGATTCGAACTTGCGACCACAAGACCCCCAGCCTTGTGCGCTGAAAATCGTTAAAAGCCTTTACTGTGCTTGCTTGTAGCATAATTCAAATTTAAGTGGTTAAAATGAAATCAACAAATTTTCGGTTTGGATACCTGCATGGATACCAGATATTGAGTTCCCCCTTACATCGGGTTTGAGAAAGATTGTGAATTGACCAGAATTAATAATAGAAATGCCAATTTACAATCTTGCTCAAAACTGATGCGGCAAAACTAGATGCAGCCTAATAGGATTACTACTGCTCCCGTTTGCGGCAGCTTATTCAATGGCGTTACTGTGTTGGCGTGAACGGACTGTTTCACTGCCATATTTTGCCTTGATTTCTTCAAGGGATTTTTTGCCTCCCTTGGTTTTGAATTCCTCGGAACGATAGTACCAAGCGACCTTCTTTGAAGCGTAGAATAGTCCTGCACCTTTTAATTCCTTTCTGACAGGATAAGTATTGCCAGTAACCCAAATCCAGTTACCAACCACCTCAATCAGGATGCCCGTTAAGGGCATTAGCTGCTCTATTACAGCTCTGTATTCCTCTGACATACGTATCTGCTCCTCTGTGTCCTCACTGGTCAGATTTTCACCCTTAATGACATGAGCGCAGGCATAAGCATACTCTGAATTTATAGCCTGCATTGTTGCTGTATCACCGCCACAATCCGGGTGATGCTGTTTAGCCAGTTGTTTGTACATGGCTTTGACTTCTTCGAGGGTCGTGCATTCTTTGAAGTAGATCATATTGATTCGTTTTTAAGGGTGGGAAAATCTCTTGCTTCTTGGAATACCACGATGGTAAGGCAGATGAAATTCTGGCTCTTTCCTTTGCATACTTCAAAGCAGCGTTCTAATAGCCTGTCTCGAATTTCTGCTTCTTCCGAGGTGTACCGATCTTGGTCTGTGTTCGGCCTTCGATAGTATTTGAATCCTATGAAGGGATTGAAATCCTGAAGCTCTTCCGAGATGGTTTCAAGGAACGTAACTACGTCCTGTACATTTTTGATTTCGTGTAACATTGAACAATGATTTTGAGATGAAATGAATTGAACTGTAGTCGAGAAAGGATTCCTCAACCAGCAAACCTTAAAAGGATGTGCATCGTTATGAGCCTTTTATTTTCCGCCCCCTTGTATAGCCCTGTGCGATGGCAAGTAGAAACGATTCCATTGGTGGCAGCGTTGGCTTAGGGCAAGTGTGACGGGTGAAACGTCAAAACATCCGAAGGGCAGGCTGGTGTGTTGGCGGTGTTTTGATGTGGCACACGGCACTCTTGCTGTGCGTGGTGCATGGGGATTGCTGCGAAGCGTTAGCCTTGTGTGAAGGGCAGCTATCACCAGCCCAGCCGATCAAATAGATACATCGTTTTCTGTGCGTTAGCCTGTGCGGTGGGCTGCCATAACAAAGCAAGTAGCACTAAGGGAGCATGGGCAATAATAGCACTGTAGCCGATAGATATATCCGCTGTTCAATTCCTGATGGCGCTTAATAGATGCAAATGCGGAATAGTGCTTTACTGGCTTTGTAGCAGAGGGGGCAGAAGACATTAAAGGGAATGTGCGCAGATATAGGGGTGAAGGGTTGGCATGCAAATAAGCGTAGGTTTCCCCTATAGATGCAGTAGCACATGGAAGTGTGGCAAGTGGAAGTGGGCAGGTGTGTATAGCCTTTGTGGGTGGTGCCTGCACACTGTAACGCTGACCACACACCTTTGAACCTGCTTTATCGGAGTTACTGCTTCTAAGAAGTGAAAAACTGAAATTAAATCGGAGTTACTGATGCTCGGTTGATCGTGTCTTGATGCTGCTGAAAAAACTACCTACTACATTTTCATCAGGGAACTGCAGCTCGGATTTCTTGAAATAAAATAGCCCGAAAAGTAAAGGGGGTCTACGCTGGCAACCCATTGAAGATGGGGGGACAGCTAAAGGGATGGGGGCCGTCATCACACACACAAATTAGGTACGGGGTATATAAATTTTCGGGTAGCTATCTATCACTTGAAAACTAAAAAACTCCTTTCTAATATTTCGCATGAGGTTATTGCTATGCGCGCGCGTATATGAATGCCTGTTTAATGTTTTTTATGAATTATTCTCTTAAAGTGGTAATAGGTAGTGGAGTATTCTCACACAAAAAATTAAATTTCACCGTTGCGCAATTCCATCTGCTTGTTGATTTCGGCAATACTATCTGGCAATATTTCTTGGTCCCAAAACAGGTTGGAAAAAACGGTGCTAAAATTGGTTATGTTTTTAAACTCGCTACCAGAGATGAAATATACTACTCCATAAATGGTACGTGCATAATTGACATCGTCTCGTTCAATCGGTGGCAATAATAAATCTTTTGTTCCCAACTTCTCGTATCTGGCTGTCCAAGATTTTAAGTTTTCGTGGCTTGGATTTACAGCCATTATTTGGCTGTATTCTGCCATTATCGGGCCACATAATTCCTCCAATCGATAATACTCTTTTAGCTTGGTGAATCGGCTGTAAATACTGTAGAACTCGGTCATGCTTCTACCATGAATCATTTCTAAAGGAACACGGATATTTTCTAGCTCGGCCTTCATTGAAGCCCACAAGTCTTCATAATCCGAAAGCCATCTTTCAATGATCTCTTTATTCAGAGGCAATTGAGCTTCTGCGACAATATCGTTAATTGCGGCATCAAATTGAATATCAAGAATGGTTTTGGTCATGTGGATGAAATGAAATTTTCACTGAAAAATAACACAAACTACTGATTATAACCACTATGTTAATTTGGGACATTCTGTAGGATCAAAATATAGGCAGCCTGTTTCATTGTTACCATTACAAATATCGCAATTCCATTCTTCATCCCTTGCAATTTCATCTGCGAGATCGTCAGAATACCTACTATAATTTTCGGCATTATCCTGCGCATTGTCAAATTTAATGTGCTCGAATTCTTGGTAGGGAGAGAAAACAGTGTTTATTAGTTTATGACTATTTATCCGTAGATGATTATTTAAAATGAATAATTGCTCTTTCATTAACGGATAAAATGTTGTGTTTTCAAGATTGAATCCATATTTTTCTAATCGTTCATATATGTCTTCTTCTGAAAAATCGTCATCCCATAGATGACATAACCTTGCGGCAAAGGTTCCTTTTACTGTTTTTTTGTTATATTCTTTGCTGTATTCCTCTAACGTGTCAAGCACCCATACCTCATTCTCATATTGTTCCTCAAGAAGGTGATCTACTATGTGGGTATTTCCTCGATTATGGCTATGACCATTATCAAAAAAATCCCTGACGTCCTCAATAGTAAACTGCCCTTGGCTTTTGCGATATTCATCATAACGTCTACGAAGTTCTAAATTATCATCGTTTTCGAATCTTGAGTTTACCTCATAGTAATC
>CAIMDZ010000189.1 GCA_903839875.1 uncultured Bacteroidota bacterium | reverse complement strand
GCAACTTGCATAAGTGCGGCATCGGCAATTGTAACTTGCTTCATACAAATAAGTTTTTGATAAAGAATTACCAAAGATACTATTTTTATGCTGCATTATTTATGTCGTTGTGTATAATAACACAAAATTTACAAACTTACTTTATTAATGAAACATCCGCGGCACATATCAATGGCAGAAGTGAGGTGAGGTCGTAGCTTAGCTTGAAGCATTTGCAAGGGTCAAATTTTAATGAGCAAGTTTTGACAACTTTTATTAAGTTGTCAAAGCTAAATATCGCGCAATCTCACCTCCAATAACTATAAAAAAACAAAATATTTTTACAACAACTCCGGCCGGTATTCAAAATGCATGGTATCGAAATGATACCACTTGCCGCCCCAGATGAAACCATGCTTTTCGAAAATATCAATGATAACCTGCGGTATCCTGTTTTTGTAAACAATATTGGCCTCTTCATTGGTGCATTTGCATTCCCACTGCCAGTAGTTTGAGCATTTAGTATTGATATCAATGGTCGTGCCGAAGCTATGGGTGCTCTGCCTGCCGGTGCCGCTGATCTTTCGCCAATTGAATGTACCCCCGATATTGGTTATGTATTCTTTCAATTCAGGATGGGTGTCCAGTTCGGCTGATAGTTCTTTAATTTTTTTATCCACTCCGTTAATGGTAGTGACCAAAATTTTTTGTCCAACCAGCTTAGGGCACCAGGTGATTTCCACCAAATGTTTTCTTACTTCATTTTGGGAAGAACCATACATTTTGCAGAAAAAGGGTTCGTACCTTATTCTGCCGGGATCCAGGTTTTTGCCGGGGCTGACAGAAAGTTTGCCCTTTTCATATTTTTGAAGCATCTGGTCAGATAAAGAAGGCGTGTTTAGCAGTTCGGAGTATGATTTATGGTGCTTACCGTCATCAAATATCATTTTGGAGCCGTCTTTCCAGATAATGAAATTGGAGTGGTAGCCTGTAATAAAATCAGGGTATGCCTGCATGAGCTTTTTTACATCAGAAGGAATGGCGTCCGACCGGATAGCTTGCTTTGCGGCATTTTGAGCACAAACTATCTGAAGTGAACTACCAGCCCACAGCATGCATAAAAATAATGAGATCCGGAAGTAGTGCAATGCGCTATTTTTCTTATCCTGAGCAAAATAATACTTTATCGGTAACCTTACTTCAATTTATTAATGAAGGGAAGAAGCAAATTCCACAAAACGTAAATATATTTATGAACAATTATCCAATGCAAAAACTATGATTCGATACGTGGCTTTTCTGCGCGCTATTAATGTGGGTGGCAGAGTAGTGAAAATGGATGCCCTTAAAACGATGCTAACATTGCCGGGTATTAAAAACATATCAACCTATATACAGAGCGGCAATGTGGTATTCGACAGTACTGCCGAGAAAGATGTATTGGAGCAAAAAATAGAAAAGAAATTACTTGCTACCCTGGGGTATGAGGTGAAAACAATTATTAAAACCCTGCCGGACATGGAGTTTATTATTAAAAATAACCCGTTCAAAAAGTATGATGAGGATATGGGGTTACATGTTAGCTTTCTGTCTGGCGTACCTGATGCAGACGCGGTAAAAGAATTGCTGCTGTTACAAAATGATAATGAACAATTCCGGGTATCCGGTACAGAAGCTTACCTACTCGTTAAGACAGGAGCTTATGGGAAAACAAAGTTTTCCAACACGTTTCTTGAAAAGAAATTAAAAATAAAGGCAACCACGCGTAACTGGGCAACGGTAAATAAAATGCTGGAATTTAAAAAATAAACTAATTGTGAACATTTTTGAAAGGGAAGCAGAGATAACCGATGCCTATGGTATATCAAAGCTCGGGATTATAGCTGAAAACAGGTTTTTTGAAGAAAATAAGTTAAAAAGGAATTGACTTTTGCCGGATGGAACTCTAATTACCTTCTGAATTGCCAACAGTAGTCGCGGTAGTTATCGGATAATTGATCCAAATGCTATATTTCAGATTAAGCATGGTTGTTTCATTTACTTTCCATATTTTTCATAATTATTTTCAGCAATCACGAAAAAAATAATGGCAAAAAAAATAAAACAAGTAACATCACAGAGTAATTCCAAACAAGGGGAGGATGTAAAACCAAATCTTCCTCCATTGACGCCATTATCCTATTTTTCTATATTAAATTTCCGTACCCAGGCAATTATTCTGGCAATTATCGGCTTCCTGTTTTATTGCAATACTTTTTCACATGAAAGCGCCTTTGACGACCGGATGGCCATTACAGATAATGAATATGTGCAAAGAGGTTTTGCAGGAATTCCCGATATTCTGACTAAGGACGCCTATCAAAGTTACCTGGATCACAAAAACGGAAGTAACCAACTTGCCGGAGGACGATACAGGCCATTATCATTAATATCGTTTGCGATAGAGCAACAATTCATGGGAACTGCCGGAGATAACGAAGATAACACTACCAAAGAGGCCCGGCTTGCATCCGAAATGCATGCACGCCATGTTGTCAATGTGCTGCTTTATATGCTGTCCTCAGTAGTCTTGCTTTATTTTTTACAAACTATTGTCTTCCCTGATAAACCTATCATTGCATTTGTGGCCGCATTGATCTTTACCATTCACCCTATACATACTGAGGTAGTGGCCAATGTAAAAAGCAGGGATGAAATTCTTTCGGTTCTTTTCATTTGTCTGACTTTCATCAAAGCCTTCAGGTATAAAGAAACTTTGAAAATACGTGACCTCGTACTTGCAAGCGTATTTTTTTTCATGGCTCTGCTATCGAAAGAATATGCGGTGACATTATTGTTATTGCTGCCGTTATCTTTTTATTATTTTAAAAATGAACCATTTGGATACAGCATCAAGACAGCACTACCCTATCTTATTCCGGTTGGCATCTATTTGCTATTGCGTTTTAACGCAGTTACTACGGCGGAGGCAGGTGCAGAACAAAATGTAATGAACAACCCATACCTGTACGCCACCACCGGCCAAAGGCTGGCTTCTGAAATATTGGTACTGCTCGATTATCTGGAACTGCTCATTTATCCAAACACCTTAGTTTCAGATTATTCTTACAACCAGATACCTTATTCAAATTTTTCTAACCTCGTCGTCTGGTTATCCATTGCTGTGCATTGTTCATTGGCAATTTTAATGTTCATCTTCATAAGAAAAAGGCATGTACTTGGATTTGCTATCGCATTTTATCTCATCAACCTGGTCATTGTATCCAACTTCCTCTTTAGCATTGGTGCGCCTATGGGTGAGCGGCTCATTTATCATTCATCCATTGGTTTCGCTATGGCTGCAGGTTATCTGGTATATACCGGATTTGGACAATTGAAATCGCCGGCAAAAATAAAATTCGGGTTAAGGGGAATTATGGTTATCCTGGTTATTGCTTCAGCTTTTAAAACTGTAGACCGTAATAAAGACTGGAGGAATGACACAACCTTGTTTCTTGCTGATGTAATAAAATCCCCTAACAGCGTTTTGGTAAATAATAATGCGGCAGCAGCCTGCATGAGCAATGCCAAATTGAACGCGAAGGATATCCCGGTAAGAAATGAATGGTTTGAAAGGGCAATAAATTATTTTGATAAAGCCCTGACCATTTACCCGAAATATACACAGGCAAGAATGAACAGGGGACTTTGCTATTTCAACATGGGCAAGCCGGACATGGCATTACCCGATTGGGTTTCAGTAAGGAAGGAAAACCCTGATCAGCAGAATCTTTCTAAGTACCTGGAGGTTGCAGGCAAGTATTTTTTCAGCCAGGGAATGAAATACAGAAGTGTGAATAAAATTGATTCCGCAATCCTTGCATTCAGAATGAGCACAGAAGCAACCCCAAAATCAATGGAACCATGGTATCAACTTGGAAATGCATTTTTTGAATCCGGGAATTATTGCGGCGCAAAAGAAGCATTACAAAAAGCCCTGCAAATTGCGCCAAACAATTCAGATGCTTTGCTATTTAATAACAGGCTAACCGGGTATCATTGTAATTAGCCTGGTGGCAATTCAACCGTATTTTGTCTTTTGCGTGTGACAGTTTTAGCTGAAGCCAACGAAATACCGCTGATACCCCGCCCTAACAATCACGTGTTTGCAAGCTTTTGAATTTCATTCAGCAAGATTTGACAACTTTTTTAAAGTTGTCAAATCAGAACCAGATATCACCGACAGTTTCTTCACTCAACATAAAGGTCATTATTTCACCACAATCACCTTATCCCCCTTTGCCACCATTTTCCCAATCGGCAGAATGAAATCATGCAATCCATTTTGTTCAAATAGTTTCACTACATCATCCTTGCTGTCTTCACTTACCGAAACGAGTAATCCGCCATTGGTTTGAGGATCAGGCAATAAACTGAAGGCTTCTGTTACATCAACGCCGGTTTCAAAAGTGATCTTTCTGCCATACCCGTTCCAGTTTCTGAAAGTAGCATCAGGGCCTATCTTCAGGGCAATATAATCTTTGGCACCTTCGGTTACTTTGACTGACGAATAATTGATTTCCGCTGTTAATCCGCTGCCTTCCGCCATTTCTACCAAATGCCCGCCCAATCCAAAACCGGTTACATCGGTCATTGCGTGTACTCCCTGAATTTTGCCAAGGGCCTCGCCTATTTTGTTTATGGTTGTAAGCTGGCTGATGAGAATTATTTTATGCGCTGCGGTTAAAGCGCCTCTTTTTTGAGCGGTGGCCATTATGCCCACACCAAGCGGCTTGGTTAAAAAAAGCAGGTCACCATCTCTGGCTGTGTTGTTTCTTTTCAGGTCAGTGATATTACACAGTCCGTTTACTGCCAGCCCGAATAGTGGTTCTGGAGTATCAATACTATGACCGCCTGCAAGCGGAATACCCACCTCTGCGCAAACTGCCCTTGCACCTTCAAGCACTTGCTGTGCAACGGTTACCGGCAATTTATTAACAGGCCATCCCAAAATGGCTATTGCCATTATCGGTCTGCCTCCCATTGCATAAACATCACTGATCGCATTTGCTGCGGCAATCCTTCCAAAATCAAATGCCTCATCCACGATGGGCATAAAGAAATCGGTAGTCGCAATTAAAGCCATACCATTCCCGAGATCATAAGCCGCCGCATCATCATTGGAACTATTCCCTACCAGCAGGTTTGCGTTAACAGGTTGCGGCGTGGTGGTTTTTAATATCTCTTCAAGAACTGATGGCGCTATCTTGCATCCACAGCCACCTCCATGAGAGTATTTTGTCAGTTTTATTTCTTCTGTTTGCTCTTCCATTTTACATTAATTTGTTTGTTCTTGTACCGCACCTGGTATGTGTGATTGAAATACGGATAATAACGCCCCGGCATTTTCGCCGGCAACTACCCTGCTGCAGGGTACAATTGTTAATAGTTCGTCCAGGTTTACACGATCGTGAAGACCTTTCTTGTAATATTTGTCGTAGTATGTAAGTAAAATTCTGAAAGCCCCGATAAAGTTATTTTCATTAAAATGGCTTACCGCTGTGCTTGTATCTTGTCCGCCAAGTCTCTTCTGAATCCGCAAGGTAGCGCTCGCTAAATCTTCTTTTTTAAATTTCCCGTATTCCTCAGCAATGTATTTGAGCCGTTCCTCAAAAGGAATATCAAGAAAAAATACCGGCGATCTGCGCATTGTTTCCCATAGTGTATTTGGCAGATTAATATTTCCAATCCGTCTGCTCTCATCCTCTATCCATATTGCCGGACTGTCTTTAACTTCATACAATGAAAGCGCCAATTCATTTTCAAACATTTCGGCTGATGGTGATTTGGTCTCGCCCAAATCTCCAAATGCAGAACCTTTATGATGCGCTAATTTTTCAAGATCAATTATTGTATGGCGACGCTCACCTAATTCATGGAGCACAATGGTTTTACCGGAGCCTGTATAGCCACCAATAACTTTGAAAGAATACGGCTTTTCAAATTGCTGTAATACCCAATTCCTGAAAGCCTTATATCCTCCTGCAAGTGTATAAACCTTATAACCATAGAGATCGAGCAACCAGGCAACAGCACCGCTTCGCATACCCCCGCGCCAGCAATGAAGCAGGACAGTCTTCGGCAGTTGGCAGTTGGCAGTTGGCAGTTGACACTGATTATTGATGATTTGTTCTACCTCTTCCACCATCGGCCTCATTTTAGGGCCAAAAAAATCAAGGCCGATTTTAATTGCTAATGCCCTGCCTTGCTGTTTGTAGGCAGTGCCAACAACTTTCCGTTCTTCATCGGAAAATAAGGGGAGGCTAAATGCGCCGGGAATATGTGCGTGAGCAAATTCGCCCGGACTGCGCACGTCGATGACAGGATGTTGTTGTGCAAGGTTTAAAAATTCATCAATCCTGATCTTGTTCATTACTGCATCTTAAACTAAACCTCAAAGGTAACTGGAAAGAAAATTTATTACGAAGTACCATTGGAAATTAAATTACCAACTTCCAAATAAACTGAAATGCCTGATAAAAAAATATTTTGATTTTTTTTGGAGATTTCAGATTTTTCTGTAATTTCACATAATTAACAATTAGTTAACCATGATTTGTTAATTGAAATTAGATAGCCTGGCGGTAGGATTTAAGAGAAGGGGATACGAGAAATAATAACACAAAAAACATATTGAATCAAAACTTAAGTAAGTATCTTGCAATGCCTATTTAAAATTAATTGATAACAATTTAATCACACTTACTATGTTCTCAATTCTATTATTGGCCGCTACTAGAGCATTATTGGTTCTTTTCAGGAAGTCACTCCCTAAAATGTCACACCGACAGAAAAAACATTTCAGGAGGTCATACAATGCATGGGAGCGAAGCAGAAAAATGCGTTATTATTGATTAATTTAATTATTATATTTTAACTATAAGAAGCTTATTGGACAACAAGCTTTAGCATGGCCATTAACATATACCAAGTATCTTAAGGCGTTTTTATCAAAGCTTCTATATCTTCGTCCCCTTCCAGGTTATTCATCTGCTCCATTATCTGTGGATAGCGCCAGCTCACTCTGTGGCTCATAGGCGCAACAGAGAATTTTTTGGGATTTGGCAGGCAGGCAATAATCATTGCAGCTTCGCTTCGGCTAAGGTCTTTGGCATGTTTATGAAAATATTTTTGCGCGGCAGCCTCTATTCCAAAAATGCCGGGGCCCATTTCAATAACGTTCAGGTACACTTCCAGGATACGCTTCTTTCCCCATGTCCACTCTATCAGCTGTGTAAAATAAAATTCCGGAGCCTTCCTCACATACCTGCCCCACCCTGTACCCTGCCATAGAAAAACATTTTTTGCTGTCTGCTGACTTATGGTACTTGCTCCTGCGCCACGTGTGCGTTTCTTCTTCTTAGGTCCGTTTATACTTTTATCAATTGATTTCCAGTCGAAGCCGCCATGTTCAGGAAATAACTGGTCTTCGCTTGCCAGTGCCGCCAGCTTCACATTTCTCGAAATATTGTTCCAGCTTACATAATCCCTGTGCATGCCGTAACCGCCAGTCCACCCACCAATCTGCGTAATGGTGATGGGGGGCATTACCCACCGGCACATGAAAATGTACAACGCTGAAGAAATAAACAAGACCAGTATGAAGCGGAATACAAACCTGAAAAACCTGCCTATACCTGATCGTTTTTTAGTAGCCTTTGCCATGGATGGTGGTAAAAATAACACATTCTCAAAACATGAGGTGGTTAATATTTACTGAATTAAAGTGGGAACAATAACCGTGGCCGATGACGTTTCGACTTTGCCTGGATAATTTATGAATGAAATACAATATGAATGTTATTTTCTTGCTGTTTTATTAATAACTTTATTTTCTAAACAGCATCTTATGATACGCTACCTTTTCCTTACCATATGCTTTTTCGGTTTTTTTTCACTACATGGCCAGCAAAATGTTACTAGCCCAATTACGCGGGTTCAGCCAAACTCGGAAAACATTTATTCCATTAAAAAACAATTCCTTGAACAGGTATTGCATAACCCTACCGATAAAAACGAAGGTGATGCTGATAACGACCTGGCACGGTTCAACAGGTGGTATAACCTGGTGGCGCCACGGTGTTTCCCAACCGGCAATTTACCACGACCTGATGTAATTTTGAAAGAGTATGAGAAAGCAATACAATCAAATATAGGTGCTAAAACCACAAGCGGCGCTGCGTGGTCCCCGCTTGGGCCTACCAATGTGCCAACAAATTATTATGGAATAGGAAGGATCAACAGCATTGTGGTGGACCCCCTGGATACCAATACACTTTATGTGGGCGCTGCATGCGGCGGAGTATGGATCAGTCATAACTGCGGCGCAACATGGACATCTAACAGTGATAATTTTCCCGCATTAAGTGTAGCCGATATTGCAGTTAATCCACACCATACAGATACTATCTATGCAGCCACAGGAGATGGTTATGGCTATGAAGTGGATGCGTCGTATAGTATTTTCTGGGGCGGTTTGTATTCAGCGGGTGTTATGAAAAGCACTGACGGCGGAAGCACATGGCATACAACCGGCCTCAGCTACCTTCAGTCGAACAGGGACAATATTCAAAAAATATTGATTCACCCCAATAATCCCAATATACTGCTTGCTGCTACCCGCCATGGCATTTACCGTACGGCTGATGCAGGCGTTACCTGGTCGGTAGTTGACACAGGCCATGCCTATACAATGGCATTTCGCCCAATGCAACCGGACACTATTTATGCAGTAAATGGCCCTAACCTGAAAGTATCGTATAATGCCGGGCTGACCTGGAGTAATTTACATTCCGGTATTGCAAGCGGAGGCCGTTGTTCAATTGCAGTTTCACCTGCCTCACCAAACAGCATATGGATATTTAATGATGCTGAAGCAGTGATGCATTCGCATGATATGGGCGCAACATTTTCCTCTACTTATCCAGCCACAATAATTACATCTACCAACGGCAAATATGGCAGGGTGCTTGGGGTATCACCTTCTGATTCCAATTTAGTACTGGCGCTGGGACTTTACATGGGCATATCTACTAATGGCAGCACAACCTGGAGCATATGGGATTCAACATCGTATTATGTGCATCCCGATCATCATTGTTTAGCATTTAACCCGCTGCATACGAACACCATTTATGATGGCAACGACGGGGGAATTGTAGTAACCCGCAACGGAGGCCTTACATGGACAAACATAAGCAATGGATTAATGATCTCGCAGATATACAGGATGAGCTCCTCCCGGCAGCATCCCTATATTATGCTTTGCGGCCTGCAGGATAACGCTACTTTTTATTTTGATGGAACAAATTGGGTACTTTCAAATGGCCCCTATGGCGATGGTATGGCATGCGCAATTTATCAGCACGATGAAAATATACAAATCGCATCCACTCAATATGGCAACTTTGGTATTTCTTATGATATGGGTTATACATTCAATCCCATACCCACTTCTCCTGCTATGGGTGCCTGGACTTCACCCGTAGTGTTTAATCCGAACAGTGCAGATACTATCTATTTCGGACTGAATGAAGTTTACGCTTCCTATGACGGTGGCGCATCGGCAATGCCCCTTTCCGGAGGCGGAGTTTTTGGCGCCTCTATCCCCGGCGATGCGGGCGTTATCTCACTGGCTATTGCAGCCTCCAATACCCAGGTGCTGTATGCTGCCGATTTTAGTCACATAATGCGCACTGTTGATGGTGGCAGCAGTTGGACAAATGTGACCGGAAGTTTACCCTCATCTTCGGCAGGAATAACCCGTATAGCGGTAGATTACTACAATCCGATGATCGTTTATGTTACACTTTCGGGTTATGTTACCGGATGCAAAGTATACCGGAGCACTACCGGTGGCAGTACATGGACCAATATCAGTTACAACCTGCCTGATATCCCTGCAAACTGCATTGCAAGCGACTTCACGACGCCGGGAGCATTATTCGTGGGCACAGACATAGGCGTCTATTATACGGATTCTACAACACCGGGTGTCTGGGCAGCTTATGGCACAGGACTTCCAAATGTTATGATAGATGACATTGAGATCAATTATGCAAATTTTAAGATCAGAACAGCAACTTACGGCAGAGGTGTTTGGGAGAATAGCCTTGTCCATCCCTTTTATCCGCTTGATGTAAAAACTGAATCAAAATCTGTTGTGCAACTTTATCCTAATCCTGCAACAGACAAATGGACGGTGATTTTCAAAGATAAAAATCCGGGAAATTACACGATTAAGTTAACAGATGCAGCAGGGCATACACTGCTTACCCAGCTAAACGCAGCTAATATTGATGCATCAAAATTAGCAAGCGGGGTATATAACATCGATATCATTGTTGGTGAAAAGCACTATAGTATAAAGGCAGTAAAGAATTAAAGCCAGCTTATTTCGCACATAAATTTCTTTTGTTTATTTTCGGAGCCTGAAATTTAAAAAATGAGCACACAATTAGGTATAGGTTCGCGGGTAGATCATCTGCATTTTGGTAAGGGGGTTATTGTTGATACGGCATCGGAATTTTACATCATCTGGTTCAAGTCACAACAGGGGACCAAAAGCATCAGCAAGGATTTTGAGCTGAAGACTATTGAAGAAGTAGAGGCTGCTCCGGGCAGTGACCACATAACCATAGCCGACATAGAGCAGGCGCTAAGCAATATACTGGACCAGCGTTTGCATGAAATGCAAATGGTTCCTATAGGCCCGAGGTGGAAACGCGGCAACATGATCTTAAAGCCGGGAGACCCTACCCTGCAATCAAAAGAGGTGCCAATAGAAACTTTCTTCCACAAGATTGTTATGGTGCGCGACCGGCTGCGGGTGTTGGAGCAAAAGATCAATGCACATAAAATAATGACCGATGACGAGAAAGTAGACCTGCAGCAATATATCACTGCGATCTATGGTTCTCTCACCACTTTCAATGTACTCTTCAAAGAAACGCACCACCAGTTTAAAGGAATGAGCGGGAAAGAATAATTCATAAATACCTTATAAATAAACTTAAAACAAAATATCCTTCCGAATACAGGGTTGGCGTAAGCATGCTCATAAAGCATATAATTTGCGATCCCCTTTCCACCAAAAAAAATCCATAATATCCAGTATAACAGGACTTCTAAGTTCCTGGTTATTATTTAAATATAATTTTTCATACTATATAAATTGAGTTAACAAAATATATACCCGATTATTAGGTTGAAATTAATAAAAGAATTAATTTGGTAAAAAATATACCTGTGGCTGGAATGGTACGATATTTACTTTTCCTTTCTCTTTTGTTTGTGAGTTCTTTAATTGGAAAATCGCAGACCATCTCAACCATTGCAGGAACAGGTACAGCAGGATTATCCGGAGACGGCGGGCCAGCTACTGCGGCACAAATTGCAAACAGTTATTACGGAGGTATTGCCGTTGATACAGCCCGTAATGTTTATATTGCTGATTATGGCAACAGCCTTGTACGCAAGATTAATTCGGCTGGAATAATTACCACTATTGCAGGCGTACCTGCCTTTGCAGGTTTCACCGGTGATGGAGGTCCCGCAACCGCAGGAAGGATAGCGTGCCCTATCGGTTTGAATGTTGACCGGCCGGGTAATTTATACATTTGCGGTTATAATGTTTACCGGATCAGGAAAGTCAACACTGCCGGAATTATATCAACATTAGTAGGGACAGGCTCACCAGGATTCAGCGGAGATGGCGGACCCGCAACAGCCGCGCAGATAAACCAGGCGTGGGGTGTTGCAACGGATACAATTGGGAACGTTTACCTTGCTGACCAATATAACCACCGGATCAGGAAGATTGATACTACAGGTATAATCACCACCATTGCCGGAAACGGAACATCAGGTTTCAGCGGAGATGGCGGGCCGGCTACCGCTGCTGAAATGAGGTACCCGGTAGGAATAGCAGTGGACATCAGAGGGAATATTTATTTTTCAGACCTTAACGATTGCAGGATCCGTAAAATTGACAATTCTGGTATCATAACCACAATAGCCGGGGTAGGCAGCGGCAGTTTTAGTGGTGATGGCGGGCCTGCCACATCCGCGCACTTTTATAACCCGGCAGGTATTGCTGTTGATACTGCCGGAAATGTGCTTGTAGCCGATTCATATAACAACCGCATACGCCGTATCAATGCAACCGGTATTATTACCACTATTGCCGGAAGCGGCCCTACCGGAAGCGGAACGGGAAGTTATGGCGGAGACGGCGGCGCGGCTGTTGCAGCCTTTCTGAATAATCCTTATGGAGTAGCTATTGATCTGGCAGGTAATGTAATTATCGCAGACAATTTCAATGAGAGAGTAAGGAAAGTAAGCGGAAATGACAGGGCTCCCTATTTTACCAGCGGGGCTTCCGCAACTTTTATAGTATGCCAAAATTCAATTGCAACACCTGTCAACGGATTGCTGTCAGTTATTGATTCTGATGCAGGGCAATCTGAAACATGGGGGCTCTTATCGGGTCCTTACCACGGCTCGGCCTCAGTAGCCTATACAATGACTTCAACCGGCATAACCATCACACCTTCAGGGATCACATATACCCCATCAACCGGCTATTCCGGGTTAGATACTTTCAAAATAACAGTAAACGATGGTTATTTGTCAGATACTATCACACTTTATGTAACTATTAACCCCACTCCTGCTGCAATAAGCGGGACAAATATTGTTTGTACCGGATCAACAACTCTGCTTAGCGATGCAACTTCAGGTGGTACATGGTATAGTGGAAGTACCTCAATAGCTACCATAGGTACCACCGGGCTTGTAACCGGGATCACAGGAGGCGCATCCATTATCAGTTATACCCTGGCAACAGGGTGTATGACTACCTTAACAGTAACTGTTTATACTTTTCCACTCGGCATTACTGGCATTTCAGCGGTCTGCCCCGGAACAACAACCACACTTTCTGATGCCACAGGAGGAGGTTCATGGAGTTCAGGTTCTCCGGCTATCGCCACTATCGGTTCATCATCAGGTATAGTTTCAGGAGTTGCAACCGGAATAACTGTCATATACTATACCACAGGCGGAATATGCACCGTAATGCAAACAGTAACTGTTAATACAGCGCCTTTAGCCATAACAGGCACAAGAACTGTTTGCTCAGGTACTACAACCACGTTGAGCGATATTCCCGCAGGCGGCACCTGGAGCAGTACCTCTACTTCCATAGTTTCTGTGGGTACTGCCACAGGAGTAATCACCGGAATTGCCAGCGGTATTGCGGTGATCACTTATTCTGTAGGGTCGGGCTGTGCAGCAACTGCCACAGTAACCGTGTATGCATCTCCTGCGCCCATAGGAGGCGCAAGTACAGTGTGCACAGGTGCTGCAATAGGGCTTAGCGACGGTACATCAGGAGGATTGTGGAGCAGTGCTTCGACCGGCATTGCAACTGTTTCCACCTCGGGAGTTGTTTCTGGTATTACAGCTGGTATCGCTACAATCAGTTATACTACAGGTGGAATATGCCCGGTTACAAAATCGGTCACTGTTTATACTGCACCGGTACCGATTACAGGTACTACACTGGTTTGTAATGGCCATACATCAACTTTGATTGATACTTCGGCCGGGGGCGTATGGACCAGCAGTAATGTTTCTATTGCTACTGTAGGATCATTAACCGGCATTGTCACAGGGAATACCCTGGGCACGGCAACAATTACATACATCCTCCCGGGATCATGCAGAGTTACCAAGTTGGTAACGGTAACCACAACACCATCATCAATTACCGGGGTTACCGGTATTTGCGGAACTTCTACTACCTCTCTTTATTCTGCTCCTTCAGGCGGCACATGGACCAGTGGCAGTGGGTGGGTGGCAACAGTGGGGGCTACTTCGGGACTTGTTGCCGGCTTGTCAGCAGGAACCACTCTAATTACTTACTCACTATCTACCGGATGTTCATCGTCCATAACCGTTAGTGTTTTCCCAACTCCAGGTACAATAACCGGTACAACATCCGTTTGCACAGGGGTAACAATGACTATAGCGGATACACCGGGAACCGGCATATGGACCAGCAGTAATCCTGCTACAGCTACTGTTGGTTCGTCATCAGGAATTGTTACAGGAGTTAGCGCCGGGGTGACATTCATAACTTATACTTTGCCGGATGGTTGCTTTGCAACAACTACAATTACGGTAAACGCCCCGCCTGGTCCCATTACAGGCATTGCAGTTACTTGTATAGGTTCAACTACCACAGTTACAGATCCCGGTGGCGGTATATGGAGTTCTGCCTCGCCGGGCATAGCTACCATTGGTTCGCTAAGCGGAATAGTAACAGGGGTTTCTGCCGGTTCCGCAGTTATTACTTATTCATTGGGACCTGGCTGTTCTACATCATTTACTGTAAATGTATCCCCTGTCCCAACCCCTGTCTCTGGTACTACCAACTTATGTGCAGGGTCAACATCCACCTTAAGTGACGGTACCGGCGGAGGGTACTGGACTTCCTCCTCACCCGGTATTGCTTCTGTTGGTTCTGCAACAGGAATAATTACCGGTGTTGGACCCGGGACCGCTCTGATCACTTATGCTGTTGCACCGGGCGTCGGTTGTTCCGCAGCTGCAACAGTAACCGTTAACGCTTATCCGGGAGTAATTGGTGGTGTAACCAGTGTTTGTACAGGTCTTACAACAAGCCTGGCTGCCGGGGGAACAGGTACCTGGAGTTCAGGAACAACAGGCATTGCAACTATTGGTTCTCTTACAGGGATTGTAACAGGTATTGCAGCGGGCACCGCAATCATTACTTATACCATCCCTCCCGGATGCAGCACTACAACTGTTGTAACGGTTAATCCGCTACCCTTGCCTGTTACAGGCCCTACTCACATTTGTTTAGGATCAACTATTACATTGAGCGACGCCACCGGTAGCGGCTACTGGACCAGCAGTGATGCGACAATAGCAGATGCAGATGCTGGAACAGGAATAATCACAGGTGTGTCGTTTGGGACTGCAACTATCACCTATACCCTGGTCACAGGTTGCATTTCAACCAGGGGAGTAATTGTTGATTCTTTACCTGACCCGATAACAGGAATATCAAGCGTATGTTCAGGTTCATTAACCACATTAAGTGATGTCGCCGGTGGTGGCACATGGAGTTCATCATTGCCGGGTATTGCAATTATCGGATCTGCATCCGGTATTGTTACAGGAGTGGCAGCGGGTACATCAACCATCACCTATTCAATTGGCGCCAGTTGTACAATTACAACAGTTGTTACAGTAAATCCGTTACCCACTGTTATCCTCGGTCCGATCAATGTTTGTATCGGAGCCTCTGTAACTTTGTTCGATGGTGTTCCGGGGGGAACATGGAGCCGTAGCAATACCAATGTTACCATAGTGCCAGCCACCGGCCTGGTGACAGGAATGGCCGCCGGTACAACAATAATAACCTATACCATCCCCACGGGCTGCTACATGACCAAAACTATTACGGTAAATTCCACCCCCGGTATTATTTCAGGGAATCTGCATTTATGTTTAGGGGCAACGACTACAGTAAGCGACTCAGCCACAGGTGGCATATGGAGCTCTTCTTCCCCATCAATAGCAACTATTGGTTCTTCCTCCGGAATTATAACGGGGATTGCCTTAGGCACAACAACTGTTACTTATTCAATTGGATCAGGGTGCCTCTCTACCGCGATAGTAACGGTGAATGCTTTGCCTTCCGGAATCGCCGGAGCCTCCGCATTATGTGCCGGTTCCACAATTACCTTATCTGATACTATTTCCGGCGGAAACTGGAGTTCAGGGGCGCCGGGAATAGCAACAGCAGGTTCTTCTTCAGGAATTGTGGCAGGAATATCATCAGGTACTGCGCTGATCACTTACGCCCTGCCGAGCGGATGCTATAAAACCAAAACCGTTACAGTACTGCCATCACCTGCTGTTATTACCGGAACTACTCACTTGTGTGCGGGTGATGCAACAATATTAAGCAATACAGTTGCCGGTGGTGCATGGAGTTCTGCATCTCCATCTATTGCGACTATAGGGTCTGCTAGTGGGATTGTATCTGGCATCTCTTCCGGGTTAGCCACTATTACTTATACCCTGGGATCCGGTTGTAATACCACTAAAATCGTAACGATAAACCCTTTACCGTCTCCCATCACCGGGCTTTCAGTTGTTTGTGCAGGCGGCGCCACAATCTCACTGATTGATGGAACCACCGGCGGAACATGGAGTGCCTCAGGTACAGCTTTAAGCATCGGTTCAATTTCAGGCATAGTAACAGGATTGTCGGCAGGATCATCTGTTATTACTTATGCACTCCCCACAGGTTGTTTCAGAACGACTATTATTTCAGTTAATCCTGTACCCTCACCCATTACCGGTCCTTCCGCCGTTTGCTCAGGTTCATCAATAGCACTTGCTGACATAACCGTTGGCGGTACATGGTCGAGTAGTACTACTACAATTGGCACAATTGGATCTTCATCAGGAACTGTGGCCGGAATTAGTATCGGAACCACAACAATAAGTTATACATTACCTACCGGTTGCAGAATGACAACAATCGTAACTGTAAGTACCACTCCTGTCTCTGTTACAGGGGTAACAACTGTATGTACAGGCGCTGCAACAACCCTTACTGATGGCGTCCCGGGAGGACTTTGGATTTCAGGTTCTACCGGCATAGCTACAATCGGATCATTGTCAGGTACAGTATCAGGTATTGCACCGGGAACCACCCTTATCACCTATTCTCTTGGTTCGGGTTGTACTGTAACAAAAACGGTTACCGTAACTCCCTCACCAACGGCCATAACAGGAAGCACTTCAGTTTGTACAGGAAGTTCAACAATTTTATCTGACGGCATGACAGGTGGTGTATGGACAAGCAGCACAACATCAGTTGCTGCAATTGGCGCCACCTCAGGTATCCTTAATACGTTAACACCCGGTTTTACAACCATCACTTATTCCATTACTTCAACCGGCTGCACAGCAACCCTGGTTATTACTGTAAACCCATCACCGGCACCCATCACCGGCCCCTCAGCAGTATGTACAGATATGTCGGTGACTGAGGCTGATATTACAACCGGAGGAACATGGAGCTCTTCATACCCGTCAGTTACTATTGGCTCAGTATCAGGGTCGGTAACCGGTATAACAACAGGAACAGCCGTGATTACTTATTCACTTGGAAGCTGTCCGGCAACAAGGACTTTAACCGTTAACGGAGTTTCGCCCATAACCGGAGCCAGCGGAGTATGTGTTGGTGCAACAACCTCATTATTTGATCCTGCAACCGGCGGAACATGGAGCAGCCCTGGTTCCTCCGGCATCATATCCATCGGATCTGCAACCGGGATCGTAACCGGATTAGCTGCAGGTACTGCATTAGTATCCTATGCCGCTCCCACAGGATGTGTGGCAACCAAAACAGTAACAGTAAATTCCGGTCCCTTCGTGATTTCGGGAACAACACATGTTTGCCTCGGAGGAACAACCATTTTAACAGACAGTGCCGGTGGCGGTATCTGGAGCTCATCCCCGACGGGAATAGCTACTATTGGTTCTTTATCCGGCCTGGTTAGCGGCCTTTCTTCGGGAACAACCATTATTACTTATTCATTGGGTACAGGTTGCACAGTAACAAGGGCTTTATCAGTTAATCCTTTGCCCTTCCCCATATCAGGCGCATCTTCTTTGTGTGCAGGTTCAACGACCTCGTTAACCGACCTCTCTACAGGAGGCGCATGGAGCAATACAGGATACCCCGGAATCTTATCGGTAGGGTCGTCGTCCGGAATTGTAACCGGCATTTCTTCCGGAACTTCAGTGATAACTTACATGCTTCCAACAGGCTGTATCGCTACAAGGACAGAGACTGTAAACGCAGAACCGGCACTTGTCACAGGCTTTGCAAGGGCATGTATCGGACAAACGACTCCTTTATATGATGCTACAACGGGCGGCATCTGGAGCAGCAGTTCACCCTCCATTGCATCTGTCGGTTCGGGTACGGGTATCGTTTCCGGTATCGTTGCGGGTACTGCTACCATTACCTACACCCTTAGTGATGTTGGAGGATGCTTTACTACTGCTATGGTAACTGTAAATCCGTTACCTGCGCCTATAACAGGAGCAGTAACAACCTGTATTGGTTCATCAACTACTTTTAGCGATGCTACACCAGGTGGTACATGGAACTGTTCTGGTACAACAGGAATAGTATCTGTCGGTTCAGTATCAGGTGTAGTTACCGGAATTTCCGCGGGAATTGCAATTATTAGTTATAGTTCCGCTTCGGGATGCATAACTACAAAAACTATAACCGTAAATCCTCTACCTACGGCAATAACCGGTATCAATACCGTTTGCATTGGTACAAGCACGGCCTTATTTGATTCAACATCAGGCGGCATGTGGACAAGCAGTAATTCCATGCTTGCAACAATCGGCTCCGGAACAGGGTTGGTAACCGGTGTAAATGCCGGCACAGCTACCATCACTTATGCTACAGGAACCGGTTGTTTTGCCACAATTCCGGTTACAATAAATCTTTCGCCTCCTGTAATAACCGGAACAAATCATGTATGTGCCGGACAAACAATATCCTTAAGTGATTCTGTATCCGGCGGCAGCTGGGTATCGGGATCACCAGGTATCGCTACTATCGGGTCTGCTTCCGGAATTGTTACCGGAATTTTGGGAGGAACTGTAACAGTCAGCTATACCGTACCTGGTTCAGGTTGTATTTTAATTTACCCTGTTACAGTAAACTCAGTCCCCCCCATTACCGGCCTCTCCAATCTTTGTGCATGGGGAGATACGATTACCATACATGACTCCAACCCGGCTGGTTCTTACAGCAGCACTTCTGTTACCATATTAAACCTGGGTAGCGGCAACGGAAAAATTACTGCCAATGCACCGGGAACATGTTCGGTAACCTATACGCTCACAATGGGTTGCTTCACAACATCTGTATTCACTGTCAATCCACTCCCCGGCCTCATCACCGGTTCAACTAACGAATGCATTGGTTTCTCAACCACATTCTTCAATTCTGTTGCAGGAGGTTTATGGAGCAGCAGCAATCCCGCCATTGCTACCGCCGGCTCCGCTACAGGAATGATAACAGGTATTTCATCCGGTACTGCCATCATTACCTATTCATTACCTACAGGTTGCAAAGCTGATACTGTGATACATGTTAACCCGTCACCTGGCATGATCATCGGTTATCCCACCCTGGTTGTGAGTACCTCTTCACTTTATACTGATTTTACTCCGGCAGGAATATGGAGCAGCAGCAATATTGCAATTGCGACTATCGGTGCGGGTTCCGGAATTGTTCACGGAGTAACAGTTGGTTCAGTGACAATCACCTATTCATTGGGAACCGGTTGTATCGCAACCAAAGTACTTTCTGTTAATCCTTTCACAGGCGTATCAACAGAAGATATTGGTGCAAATGCATGTACAGTCAATAGTATCAGCATACTTCCAAACCCTAATAATGGAACATTTTATCTTACCGGAACATCCCTTAAGCAAAATTTTTCGCAAGAGAATGAAGAAATCAGGGTGGAAATAACAGATATGCTCGGACGATCAGTTTATTCGAACCAAATAATTCCGCAGAATGGACAGATTGACACCCGGATCGTACTCAGTGACCGGGTTAAAAATGGCATGTACCTGCTTACTTTACAGTCTGGTATGGAGCGCCGCGTAATGCACCTGGCGGTGAGCAGGTAAAGCTTCCAGCAAATAGAGTTCCCATGAATTATGATCAAAAATTCGGAATGCAATAAATCGCATATTCATACCCAATATATCTGCTTTAAACTGAGAGCTACCTTACAACCGCTTTTGACTTATCTTTGACAGACCATTTATGCAATTGCTTTTTAATCTCACACTGGCTTTCCGCGCCATACGTAACAACCGCCTCCGGTCGGTGCTTACCATTGTGATCATTGCATTGGGTATTACCGCCCTGGTTGGTATACTTACTTCCATAGAGGTGATGAAAGCCGGCGTCAATTCCAATTTCAGTAGTATGGGGTCTAATTCCTTCCAGGTGACCAGTGAAATAATCAAGAAGAAAAAGCACAAGGGCGGCGGCATACAAATAAATGTAAATGATGGAAAAGACATAACATTTGATGAAGCTAAAGCTTTTAAAGAGCGGTTCGGGTTTCCTTCGAATGTGGGTATTTCTTTTTCGGGCAGTAACATCTCAACGGTTCATTATCGGTCAGAAAAGACCAATCCAAATGTCCACGTAGTTGGAGGCGATGAAAATTACCTGGTCGTGAAAGATACCAGGCTGGATTATGGCAGAACCTTTTCGGCTATGGAACTGGAATCAGGGGGGTATGTATGTTTGCTGGGGAATAGTGTAGCTAAAAAAATATTTAAAAAAGACTTTAATGCCGCTATCAACCAGGTCATTTCGGTAGGTGATGTTAAATGCAGGGTAATTGGTGTAATGGAGGCTAAGGGTGGAAGCATGATGATGGATGCTGATAATATTGTCGTACTTCCACTGAATACTGCCCGTGGTATGTTTGGCGGAGAAAACAGTTACTTGCTCAGTGTAAAAGTTAAGGATGTAAGAATTAAGGATTTTGCAGTTGAAGAGGCAGAAGGTTTGTTCAGGGTTATTCGCAAAATACCGCTTGGTTCACCAAACAATTTTACGATCTCCCAGAACAGCGATCTGATTAACATCTTACTGGATGTAACCAGGTATATCAGGTGGGCGGCGGTTATCATCGGTATCATTACATTGCTGGGCTCAGTGATTGGATTAATGAATATCATGCTGGTTTCGGTGGCTGAGCGTACCCGCGAGATTGGGGTAAGTAAAGCGCTGGGTGCACGGTCTTCAACTATTAAACAACAGTTTTTAACAGAATCCGTGCTCATTAGCTTACTGGGAGGCACGCTGGGTGTGATATTAGGCATGCTCGTGGGCAATATTTTCAGCCTTGCTTTCAAAATCGGGTTTGTAGTCCCCTGGTTATGGATTATCACCGGAGTAAGCCTTTGTGCAATGGTTGGCGTCATTTCGGGTATATATCCTGCCATAAAAGCGTCAAAACTTGACCCGATCGTAGCTTTGAGATATGAATAATGATTTCACGGCTGAGTTAATAATATGTTTTACTAAAATAAAAATCGGACTATAACCCTTCTTGAAATCTACTAACTTTGCCTTTATTATTTTTATTATACTATATATCTAATTTTGCATGATTCTTGCATTATATCAATAGTTAAGTTTGTACCACCTTAAACAATAAAAATATTCCCTTAATATTTATTAATTAGCATTCAGTTTCCTGATTCATAAATAGTTAACGAATTCATGATATAACCGCTCTCATTGTTACTGATTAAATCATTACTTTTGGCAGTTATTATTAAAAAAATGAGTCTCAGAAGCACGTATCAATTTTTATTGGTAGTAATAAGTTCATTGTGCTTTCTCATTGATCGTGCTGCTGCCCAGCAAGGCGCTCTTTACTTTAGTGCGGGTTACAATAAGGCCTGGTATCTGCCGGGAACAATCCACATTGAGCAAAATGAAATTGGCAACAGCTACAACCTGGTGAATGTAAAAGGAAACAATAAAACAAATACCTCTTTTTCTTTTACCCAACTTAACTACCGGCTCGGATACTATTATAACGATGTACAAACCAACGGAATAGAATTCAGTTATGACCCGTTTAACTATGCCATTGCCGGGGGGCAGACTGTACAGCAAAGAGGCACCATTAATAACCGGATAAATGCAAGTGGCACTATGAGCTTTCCGGGGACTAACGGGTCTTACTATTATATTAGCGGGATGAATCTGATGGCGCTGAATATGGTTAAGCGCATACGGATTTACATGGCGAATACCAAACAAATTGCTGTAGATGCAATTGTTAAAATAGGCGCCGGCCCTGCATTCCCACATTTTTCATCTGACTTACTGGCTAACCCGGTTGATAATAAGGGGTTCAGGTTTGGAGGGTGGAACGGCGCCGGTGAAGCCGGAGTAAGGGTCAGGGGGTACCGCTATATGTACCTGGAACTGACTGCCAAGTATGATTATGCCGCCTTCGATGCAATGAATATTTACGGCGGAACGGCACGGCAAAACATAAGCACCATCGGTGTGGTCGCCAGCTTTGGATTAACCATTCCAACCACCCGGAGTAATCCATTGTTTTTCAGGGAGCACAATATCATTACTATGCTCACCTTTTACCAGAACAGAGATAAGTTTTTCCAGACTATTCCAAAGAAGAAAGGCAAGCTGGACGACGAAGGAAAGATTGACAGCCTGGGTGATTTTCAGCCTTTGGATTCTATCCCTGAATTTACCGAGATACTAGATAAGAAATACAGGAGGGAACACCCTGATACTGTTGTTGCTGTGAAAGTAGAACTCGACAGCCTTGGAAACCCGGTCATCAGGGATAGCCTCGGCAATATCATCACGCGGGATAGCCTTGGAAACTTTATCACCAGGGACAGCCTTGGCAACATCACTGTCAGGGATAGCCTTGGTAACATTATCCCCAATAGCCTTACGCTTAAGGACAGCACCGGCAATGGCACCGATAGCAACACTGAGCACCTGACCAGAAAACAACTGAAGAAAAAGAAGAAAGCTGAAGAAAAAGCCAGGAAAAAACAGGAAAAAACACTGGAACTCAATCTGGAGGGTATACCACTGGAACTCAAAGACCCGGAGGGTAGACCACCGGAGATTAAAGACACTGTGGTAACAGATTCAGTGAACAAAGAACCGGAAGTGAAAAAGGAACCGGAAATAAAGGATACCCTAAAGAAGGAACCGGAATTGAAAAAGGAATCTGAAGTAAAGGATACCCTAAAACAGGAGCCGGAAATAAAACCAGAGGAACCAGGTGCACCCGAACTTTCGCGGAAAGAGCGGAAGAAGAAAGCCAGGGAAAAAAAGCAGGCACAGGAGGAAAAAGAAAAAGCGGATAAAATCAAGGAGTGGGAAGAATGGTTGAAGGCGGAACAGAAACGGCTGGATATGTTGTACCATGTGGTGCCGGTATATGATACAAACAAGTCTAAGACCGATCCGGGGCATTAGTCCGGCGTCAGGGTTGATACCCTGTATCTTCCAGCAAATTGCTGCCATCTGCCGCTTCAGTGGCGAGTATATCGCAACGGTTATTCCATTTATTATCTGCATGGCCTTTTACCCATACGAACTTAATGCGGTGCTTCCGGTTGCAATCGAGGAATCTGGCCCAGAGGTCGGCGTTCTTTTTGCCGGCGAAACCTTTCTTTGCCCACCCGAATACCCAACCTTTTTCTACTGAGTTTACCACGTATGCCGAATCGGTATAAATCGTTATGCCGAGTCCTTCACGCTTCAGGAGTTGTAAGGCGGCTATTACGGCCATCAGCTCCATACGATTGTTGGTTGTGTGGCGGTAGCCCTGCGATATCTCCTTGATTGTATTACCCCAGTGCAGCACTGCTCCATAGCCTCCATTGCCGGGATTGCCGCGTGCAGCGCCATCTGTGTATATTATTAGTTGCGACATGGTTAGTGCGGGCAAAAGTAGGGAAAAAGTGAACAGCTGGGAGCATGCATTTTATTCGCCTAAGTAAATTGATTGATGGTCAGGTGGTCAGTGCCCTCCCGTTATTTCAAACCTTTCAGTTTATAAACCTGCAAGCCTACCACTTCTTTTATATACACGTTCCAGGTGTCCATGGTATAGAGTTGGGGCAGCAGGTCCATGAAATTAAAACTGCCTTTGCCTGCAATATAATTGCATGGAAATATATCAACAGCCATGCCTGCTTTATTAAATACCCATGCCGCACGTGGCATATGAAAGGCAGAGGTAACTAACAGGTAAGGTGGGGGTAAATGTGCTGAATCAAGTATTTTCCTGGTTAGTTTTGCATTCTCAAGCGTATTGCTGGACGCGTTTTCAATGAGCATATCACTTTCAGGAACACCCATTGCAAGTAATTGGCCATAAACCCAGTGGCCTTCCCCGAATGAATGGTCAATGAAATTGCTGTTTCCGCCGCTTACCAATATATGTTCAGCATATCCCTGCTTATAAAGCTTAAGCGCTTCTATATATCTGTCTGAAGCGTTATTGAAAAACCCATTCTTATTCCTGTCTTCGCTTACAAATCCACCTAAAACAATGACGCAGCTATATTTCTTTCCGGCGGGTATCTCTGCCTGCGGCGGATCCCATAATCTTGCAAACTGGTTCAGGAACCATGGGATACTGAAAAATAAAAAAATGGCGCATGCCGCTATCAGCAAATTCCTTTTTCTCCTTGCCGATCTGGCCCTGTAACGCCATACCAGCAGCAACAATACCCAGGTATACGGAAACAGAAAATAAACCAGGACTTTTGAAAGTATAAAAAACATAAGACGCGCTACAAGATAGAATTATTATGTTAGAAACTGATCATTCAATGGCAGATATAACCAGACATGGCCTTTGATTCCAATTTAAATAAATTGTTTTCTCTATCCCAGCCGGGTCTCCATTTTTTTCGGACACTTTCACAGTTTGGAACGATGATAAATATTTTTCCATGAGCAATTTCGCCCATTATAACGGCACGGTTTTTAAACGCATTAACGATAACTCAGAATAATATGGAAAATCACGACGAAATAAAACATGAGATCAGGCATAATTTCAATGAGATAGCGAGGCATGCCACCATTGCAAATGAAAAACTCAGGATATTTTTAAAAGATTTGTCTAAAGGGGAAATGATAGAACGGATCAATCAGTTGAATCTATCGGATAGCAGCCTGGTTTTTTTATGCGAGGGTATTGCTTTAAAAACTGAAGACTATGAAATATGTGCGGCAGTAGAAGAAATTAAAAAATACCGTGCTGCCAAATGGACAAAAGTAAAAGATGAAATACTACAGAGTCCCCCACCTGCTACAGATATGCCTACGCTCAATTCCCAACCACATATTCTGCCTACGTGATGACCAGGGAAACACCTGAGGCAATCAGATCGAGGATACTTCCGTCCCCCATTGTCGGCAGTCTTCCAAAACTAAAAAAGAATTGATCGTTCGGCGCAGTCTCTGACTACGTCGTGGTGGAAGCCTGCCGATAGCTATCGGCAACGATTGGCGAATGTCAAAATACTGATACATAAGGTGAAACACTTTCCCTGCCTTTGCCGGTATTCTTCACTGGCAACCTGGCGCTGGATATTGTATTTCCCTGTCTTAATGCTAATGTCATGACACCTTCTGCCAATATTTCACCTCACAAAGTGTAAACCTATTTCAGTGTCTTACTCACGTACTTAGGACTATCCTACTCACGGATTTACGACTTTCGACTAACAGACTTATCTTTGACCATATATAAAGTACGATTTAATTATCTCCCTTTTAGCAGCACCGTTTTTCAGCATAGCACAAAAATAAACCACGTGCTAAAAACAGGGCGCAGAGCATAAATAGGACACTTAACAGACAACAAGACATTGTAAACAAACCTGCCCGCAGGCAGGTTAAAATAACACAATAGGGCAATGAATAGCATGAATCCTAAGGTTGATTTTTATTTTATTAAGGCCAAAAAGTGGCAGGAAGAAACAGAGCTATTAAGAACAATAGTTCTTGACTGCGGGCTCACCGAAGAATTGAAGTGGGGTTGTCCCTGTTACACGTTGCAGAAGAGCAACATAGTTCTGATACATACTTTTAAAGAATACTGTGCGCTTCTGTTTATGAAAGGCGCTTTGTTACAAGATGCCAAAGGTATCCTGATACAGCAAACCGAGAA
This sequence comes from uncultured Bacteroidota bacterium, assembly GCA_903839875.1. Classification (GTDB taxonomy): domain Bacteria; phylum Bacteroidota; class Bacteroidia; order Chitinophagales; family Chitinophagaceae; genus Nemorincola. The sequence goes on along the minus strand of CAIMDZ010000189.1, from coordinate 41,752 downwards.
CGTGCAGGCGGCACGGCAGATCCGGTTTACTAATGTCAAAGAAATAGTTAAGCAAAAAGCCATACTGAAGGCCTATATTTATGAAGCCATTGAAGTGGAAAAAGCCGGATTGAAAGTGGAATTAAAAAAGACGGAAGAATATAAAATTCCGGAGGAATTCCAAACTAAGCTAAATGAAAACCCCGTGTTGAAAACTGCTTTTAAAGCATTGACGCCGGGCCGGCAAAGAGCGTATATTTTTTATTTTTCTGCAGCCAAGCAATCCAAAACCCGGGAGGCGAGGGTTGAAAAATGTATACCGCAGATTATGGATGGGAAGGGGTTGGATGATTAGGTTTCATAATGTTGTAAAAGTTACCCAAAATTGGTAACTTTATCTAAAATTCAAAGTAATGGGGAAGAACACTTCGGTTTCTCCTGGAGTACATTTTGAGTGCTTTGTTGATGAGCAAATTTCTGAGGAAATTAGCGGCGTGGTGCTAAGAAAAGCCATCCAGGAAGGTCTTGATAGCAAGATTGCCATAAATTTTGATCCCGCAGAACATCTTAAGAGTTTAAAATCAGGAAGAAAGGCAGAGTGGATTTAAAGAGAAGGATGAACGATTGACCAAAGTGCATCGAAGACAAGGGTTGAAAAATGTATGCAGCAAATGCTGGATGGAAAGGGGTTAGATAAGCATGTGGTAATGAAATCAAAACCGGATGGAAACTATCCTTTTGATTTTATTTGCGGGGTGCCGCAGGAATCAATTGCGAATATCCTCCTGGCAGAAATCAACCGCTCCATGTAATATTTACTGTCGTTAAGTTCGGTGATATTTACCCCTTCGTCACTGGAGTGAATCATCAATACTTTACCGGTTGATTCATCTACTTTATACACACAGGCCACATGACCAATCCTGTTAGCCTTGGCGTTAGCTGCCTTTCTGCCTGCAAAAAATAAAAGGTCTCCGGGTTGAAGCTCATTGAATGCAATTTTCTGGCCTAACTGCCCAATATCTGTTGAAGTTCTGGGAAGTTGAATACCAATAAAAGAAAAGGCATAATTGATAAGGCCGCTGCAATCAAAACCAGTTGGCCCGCTGGAGCCAAGTTTATACGGTTTTCCCAATTCTTTTACCAAAACAGATAGCAGGTATTCGATGCCGGTATAGTTTTTGTGTGTTACTGTATCGAGGGATGCAACCCCGGTTGTAGCTGGCTTGATTAAGTGATTTTTTGGCGTTCTGGCAGTATGACGTACTGCATGATGGTGTTTTTTAACAGGGTGAGGTTTAGAGACATGCTTATTCTTCGCGCTTACTGAGGTAAGCGTGAAGAAACAGAACAGCATTGTCAGTAACCTCTTCATGTGTGTGTGCTAATAATCCAATAAACCGTCGGTTACATTTTTAAATCCAAAATCCTCCTCAGACAATGAACGGATCATTTTAAAAGCGTTCCTGCCGGTATCCAGATACGGTATACCTTCCCCCTCCTGTTTAAAAGAGATAACCTTATTTTCAGTCAGAACTCCTTCCCTGGTAATTCTGATTTGCTGTAAAGGTGCAACATTATTCGGAAATTTTAAGTTAAATTGGTGATAAGTCGAAAAATTACCGAGACTATACGAAATTAATTTATTTTTGTATAAATCCATTCCTCTCACCACGTGCGGTCCGGAGCCGAAAACAAGGTCTGCGCCTGCATCTATGCACATATGAGCAAAGTGCTTTACGTCTCCACGGTCCTGCCCAAGGAACATTTCATGACCGTTTGGGGTATGTTTCCTGGATGCCCCCTCACCACCTCCATGAAAAAACACGATCAATATATTACACAATGGCTTTATTTGTGCAATATAATCCTTTACAAGAGAATCGTCATTTAAATCAAGGCAATTATTGTGCGGGGCGAAAGAAACAAACCCAATAATAGTATGCCGGATTGTTAAGGTATCAAAAGGATGCTGAATAGACCCACTGTTCCGGATATTGTTCTTTTTCAGGAACTCCAGCGTATTTTCTACTCCGGGCATACCAAAATCGAAAGAATGATTATTGGCAATATTTAAATAATCGAAACCGGCTACTTTATACCACTGTGCATATTTATAGGGAGTCCGGAATGCATAACATTGGCTGCCTGTACAATCTTTATATAAAGGCGCATTATCCGAAACTGCACTTTCCAGGTTACCAATACGTATATCAGTTTTTTTAAGAAAAGGTATTGCCTGTTGCAAAATATTGCCTTCGCTGTCCGGGGGTAGTAAAGTGGATGAAGGGTAGCTGGAACCTACCATCATATCGCCCACTATGGAAACACTAATGGTATCAGCTTTTTTTGCAAAAGTGGTAGCCGGCAGGATTGATGATATTGCTGGTTTTTGCCGAATTGATTTTATACCGTTTATCCCTCCATAAAACAAAAATAAAATTGTAACTGCTCCCATCAGGCAAAGGCTAGCCAACCTGAAATTATATTTAAAACTAAACGCTGCCATTTGCATAGGATAAGTACTTTTCTCAAACTAAAATAAATAAAACCAAATGATTATTGAATAGGGAACGATAAAAAAATGTAGTCCACAAGGCAATGTCATTAAATTAAGCGATTTATCGCATTTCCCAACATACATTCAACCACCTCCGGGGTTGATGTTTACTTCTGTTTTCCGCCGGTTGCACCTGCGGCTATTCACATTCAAGTCCTCCTGAATTCCTTAAGTTAATGACATTGGGATATTGTAATTTCAACTACACTTGAAACCTGGCTCGATAGTGTTTTAAAATTATCATCTTCATTTTTATGTCCTTATAAAAAAAGCCGGACATAAAAATGAAGACCATTAAAAAAGGAATATTTATACCATTGCACAACTCGTTATTGAAAATTTTCAACCAACAAAACTACTTTCTCTTAGATTCATTATTCTGTGGCTGAGGTTTGTTTTGCTGAGGCCTTGGTTGTTGTTGCGGTTGAGGCCTGGTCTGCTGTTGAGGTTGTGGTTGTGGCCTGCTTTGTTGTTGTTGCGGTTGTGGTCTGTTTTGCTGAGGCTGTGGTTGCTGTTGTGGCCTGGTCTGTTGTGGCGTTGGTTGATTGTATTGTTGCTGGTTGCGAACAGGCGGGTTGTTATTTTGCTGCTGTTGATGTACGGGCTGGTTATTGTTTGGTTGTTGCTGATGAACAGGTTGGTTATTTTGTTCCGGCCGGCCATGTTGGTCAGGCTGCTGATTACGATTAGGCTGGTTGTAATTCGGTTGCTGGTTGCGTCCCGGTTGGTTATCGTGGTCCCTCCTCTCCCTGTCGCGTTGTTCCGGTTGGGTTCCATTATTATTATCTCGCCTGATATTATCAGGAGCCTGGCGTTGAATATTCTGATGATATTCATTTTGTCTGTGTTCTGCATTATAGTTCTCTGACCTGCCAACAGGGCGCTCACCTCTAACCACATTTGCAGGGCGGGCATTATTTGAATTTTCCCTGTTTACAGTCGGACGATATATGTTTACTTCTCTATGCCCTACCCGGCTCTCGCCGACAGTACGTGAATTATTAACCCTGTATACTTCAACGGGGCGATGGGATTCTCTTTCAATAACTTCGCGGCGCGGACCATAATGATACGCTACTCTTGAACCATTTTCGTAGTAAGTCTCATTCATGTAAGATGACCTGCTAATAAATACATTCTGGTAACGGGGTTCATAATAGCTATAAACCCGGTGATGATAGAGATATTCAGGGCTTACAAATACCCAATAGTTTTCAGGGTAATCATATGCTCTTCCAGCCATATAACCGGGGCCCATTGGAGCCCAACCATAATAGCCACCACCGGAACGCCAGCTAACCCACGCAGGGGCCCACTCATAACCGGGGAGCCAAACCCAACCGTAATACGAATTAAACGTCCAGCGGCCGTAATGGAAGCAAGCCCAGCCCCATGGATAATCTGAAACCCACATATTTCCATTATCTGTCATTACCCAATGTCCTTCATTTGCGTATGGCCGGAAGCCTTGTTCCACATTTGGAACGAACACATTACCATAGTCAGCATCGTAAACCCATTGCCCATAAGGAGATAACTCATCATAAAAGCTCTGGAAAGAAACTTCCACATCCTGGGCAAAAGTTTTTTGGTAAGTAGCAAGTGAAATTATGCAAAAAAGCATAAAAGCAGCTATTGCAGGAAAGACTTTTCTCATTGTTTATGTTTTTAAATTTTTATAAAAATTGTTTGAATTATTACTGATCCCATACCCTTTCTTCCCTGGGTGCCATTACAGGTTTGTGTCTGGCTTTCCTGTTAAAAAGGTAGCCAACCTGAACCCCATAACTTGAATTGTATATAGTTGGATATATTGAACTACTTTGAGGTTGCAAATTTACAAATCCCTGCTCATAACGTAGCCTGAAAAACAAGCCGGATTTCAATTGAAGACCGGCATTTATTCCACCACCGTAATCCAATGCTTTAAGATTATCTTTTTGATTGGAACCAATTTTCATATCCCCCGAATAATTCTTAAAAGTACCGCTAAAATTATACCCTATATAGGGCCCTAAACCAACAAAAAATTGAGTTGCTTCCGGCTTTCCGGATTTTATCTGGAAATTGAATGGCATTTCTATGGTATTGACATACCAGGTAGTACCATCATTATTATTGGCAGACCCATTCATTGCATAGAATATGCCGGGCTGAAGATAGAACATCCCATGCAATTGCAAATCAAAAAGCATACCGATACGAGCCCTGAAAAGTGCATCCGTACTAATATTTATACCCTGGTTGTTTTGTCCGTAAATAAAGTTAGAAATGTTTGCTCCTGCCTCAAATCCAAATGTAAATCTACGTGTATCTTTCTTAACCGGCGGCTTATCGTTTTCGTCGCTATTTTTTGCTTTCTCACCATGATTCCCTTCTTCATCTTTATTATTTTCTGTCTTCACATTATTCGGTTCCTGCTGGCCAAAACCAGAAGGGGTATAAAAAAGAGCAATAAAAGCAAAAGAAAAAGAAGCAATTATTTTTTTCATTTTTAAAAATTTTAAACAAGTTGATTAATTGCTTAAATAAACACCAGCAATATTGAAACGTTCCTGCAATTCTAAGTATTTTATTTAATATCAATTATAAAATCGTTTAAAAGTATAATTTTTTTTTAGATTTACTATTATAGGAAGAATAATATTTTTTCTAGTCAAAAGTCGTGAGTATAAAGTCGTGAGTTGCCGACCATAAATAAAACCAGCAAAAAAATTCAGGGTGGCCTTTCAAAAAAGCCACCCTGAAAATTAATGTCATTAATTGCTACTGCTTAATTACTATATGAAATAAACGTTCCTGGTCAGATGAATGGATATTCAATAAATACATGCCATTGGCAACCGAATTATTAATACGGATCATTTCATTGATCTCACCATTATGAGCAACTATTTTATCGGAATAGATTACCTGGCCGAGTAAATTGGTTATCTCAAGAGACAATTCTTCCTCACCAATAGTTACCCCGTTAGAAATCCAGGTACCTTTCAGGGTAAACCTGCCATTATTCGGATTTGGAACAATGTACACATTGGTTTCACCAATCGTATTATTCCCGCCCTGCGGATCAACAGCTGGTGTTTCACGATGCCCGGTACTGGTAACGTTAACGACATGTGTTGCCAAGCAGCCGGTAGGTAGTGTATAGGTGATTACAGTAGTACCTAAAGACACACCGGTAATAATTCCTGTACCCGATCCAATTGTTGCCACTGAGGTTGCACTGCTGGCCCAGAAGCCACCGGCTGGTGATCCGGAAAGAGTAATGGTTGCAGTGGGAGCAACGGTAAATAGGCTGCTACTTATTGAGGGTAATGGGTTAATGGTAACTGTAGCGCTGCCGGACATATTTGTGGTACAACCGGTAACCGCATTTGTTGCGATTACCGTATAAACACCGGCGGTATTATATAATCCAAAATCGAGCGCGGCTCCTGTGCCTGATACAGGGCTACCAACAGGAGTACCGCTTAAATACATTTTATAGCTGATGCCAATTGCAGAACCACTTACACCGATATGAACACCACTGCCACCTGCACAGAAACTACCACCACCGGTAACTGAATAAACTGCAGGTAGTGTATATATTGTTACTGTAGCACTACCTGACATATTGCCGGAACATGAAGTACCGGCGTAAGTTGCTACTACCGTATATAAGCCTGCAACGGTTTGCAACCCGAAATCAAGCGCTCCACCAATACCTGCTACAGGGCCACCCACGGCAGTGCCACTATGATATAACTGGTAATTTATGCCAACAGCAGACCCTGCCAGCCCTACATGCACACCTGTGCCACCCGAACAATAGCCACCACCACCGGTAACCGCAACAATAGCCGGGGATGGATTGATAGTAATAGTGGCAGAGCCCGACATAGTATTTGTGCAGCCTGTAGTGCTATAAACAGCATTAACGGTATAAGTACCTGCGGTGGTAAATATGCCGAAATCAATTGAAGCTCCGGTACCTGAAACAGGGCTACCTACTGCAGTGCCGCTCCGGTATAACTGGTAAGTAACCCCGGCAGCGGAGCCGCTTAACCCGATGTGGAAGCCAGCACCACCAGAACAGGATGCACCACCGCCTGTTACAGTATAGACAACAGGATTGGGATTAACTGAGATAGTTGCACTGCCAGACATATTGTTTATACATCCGGTAATTGTATTTGTAGCAACAACTGTGTAAGTGCCAGCAGCAGTGCATAAACCGAAGTTGAGAATTGCCCCTGTACCTGCCATAGAACTACCGGAAGGAACACCACCTACATATAACTGGTAACTAACTCCGGCTTGCGACCCTGACAATCCAATAGTTACACCAGCCCCCCCTGAACAATAACTACCTCCGCCGGTAACTGAATAAACTGCAGGCAAAGGATTGACAGCAACGGTTACACTTCCGGTCATAGTATTGACACAGCCTGTAATAGGATTAGTTGCTACAACAGTATAGGTCCCTGCAGTTGTTTGTAATCCGAAATCAAGTGATATGCCTGTTCCCGATATAGGACTGCTGACTGAAGTTGAACCGCGGTAGAGCTGGTAGTTAATTCCAACAGAGGAACCACTAAGATTTATATGCACTCCGGTACCACCTGAGCAATAACCACCGCCACCTGTTATAGTAAAGGCAGTTAGCAACGGATTAACAGTGATCGCAACACTACCCGACATTGTAGCCGTGCAGGTAGTTCCGGAAACTGTTGCCACTACAGTGTAAGAACCTGCAGTAGTCTGTAAACCAAAATCAAGTAAGGCACCTGTACCTGCAACCGGACCTCCAACAGGAGTACCACTGTTGTAGAGCTGGTAAGAAATACCTGTATTGGAACCAGAAAGCCCAACATGCAAACCTGTGACACCCGCACAATAGGCGCCACCACCTGTAACAGTATATGCAGTGGGTGAGCTTAGGGAGCTTATTACCGCGCTGCCAGACATATTGCTAGTGCAACCTGTTGTGGTATTAGTTGCAGCGATTGTATAAGTACCAAGCGTCGTGAACAAGCCAAAATCAAGACCGGCGCCTGTACCAGCCAATGGACTCCCAACAGGTGAACCTCCCCTGAATAACTGATAACTGGTAAGACCAGTTGATCCGCTAAGGTAAATATGTAAACCGGAGCCAGAACAATAACTACCACCACCGGCAACTGCGAATACCGCCGGTAGCGGGTTGACAGAGACCGTAACACTTCCTGTCATATTTCCGGAGCAACCGGTGGTGGCGTTCGTGGCTACTGCCGTATAGGTACCTGCGGTAGTTTGTAAACCGAAGCTAATTGCAGCACCTGTACCCGCGACAGGGCTACCCACCGCTGTACCGCCCCGGAAGAGTTGGTAAGTGATACCGATATCTGAAACTGAAATACCTATAAGAACACCAGTCCCACCCATACAATATGCTCCGCCGCCTGTTACCGTATAAGCGGTTGGCGCAGGATTAATGACAACTGTGGCGCTGCCGCTCATATAAACTGAACAGGCGGTTCCAGTATTGGTAGCAACAACCGTATAAGCGCCGGCAACTGTTTGCAAACCAAAGCTGATAGCCGCACCAGTACCAGCCATTGAACTTCCTAACAGAATTACTCCACCACGGTACAGCTGATAGCTAACACCAACTGATGAACCTCCGAGACCAACAAGTACACCTGTGCCTCCTGCGCAGAAACTTCCGCCACCGGTAACGGTAAATATTGCCGGAGCCGGTGAAATAGAAACAGTTGCACTGCCAGACATTGTATTTGTGCAACCTGTAGCAGGGTTTGTTGCTGTTGCAGTGTAAATACCCGCGGTGGTCACCAAACCGAAATCAAGCGCTGATCCGGTGCCTGCAACAGGACTACCGACAGATGAACCACCCAGCAAAAGCTGGTAAGTGATACCTGAAGCAGAAGCGCTCAAACCAACATGTATCCCGATAGCGCCGGCACAATATCCGCCACCACCCGTAACTGAAACAACAGCAGGAAGCGGATTAATTGATAATGTAACAGTCCCGGTCATGTTATTGGTGCAACCTGTAGCAGCATTTATTGCAACTACAGTGTAAGTACCCGCTACTGTCTGTAAACCAAAACTGATAACGGCACCTGTACCCGGCATGAGACCACCTGACGTTGTACTACCATGATATAACTGGTAATTAACACCGGGCTGAGAATTACTTAAACCTACTGTTATGCCAGAACCTCCTGCACAATACGTGCCTCCACCGGTGATGGTATAAACTGCCGGCAGTGGATTGATGGTTATTGTGACACTGCCCGTCATATTGTTTGTGCATGCAGTAGAGCTGTTTGTTGCCACTACTGTATATGCACCAGCAGCAGTATGAAGACCGAAAGTGATAGTAACGCCTGTGCCTGCAACCGGCGTACCTGAAGGTGAACCGCCGTTATACAACTGATAATTAACCCCTGCCTGAGAACTGCTTAACCCAATGAGTATACCTGCACCACCGGTGCAATAACTGCCACCGCCTGTAACGGTATAGGCCGTTGGCAATGGACTTATGCTTACGGTTACACTGCCGGACATATTATTTACACAACCTGTAGAAGTATTTGTTGCAACTACCGTATAAATTCCGGCAGTGGTTTGTAAACCAAAATCAAGCGACGCACCAGTACCGGATATTGCCGAACCAACAGATGAACCACCAAGGAATAGCTGGTAACTGAAACCGGTGGCAGAACTGCTTAATCCAATATGCACACCTGTGCCGCCCGGACAATATGCACCACCGCCGGTTACAGTATAAACTGCGGGTAACGTATCTACTGTAACTGACACACTACCGGCCATGTTGGTGGTACAGGCAGTACCTGTTATTGCTGCAACAACTGTATATGTTCCTGCCGATGTATGTAAGCCAAAATCGAGGGGTAAACCGGTTCCTGCAACGGGGCTGCCCAACATTGCCGGGCCAAGGTATAGCTGGTAGCTAGCGCCAATAGCCGAATTGCCGAGACCAACATGAAGGCCTGTGCCGCCTGCACAATAATGGCCACCACCTGTAACTGTGTACACTGTTGGTAATGCAACTGTACTCACCACAGCGCTGCCCGACATATTATTAATGCAACCTGTAGTGGCATTTGCGGCAACTACCGTATAAGTACCTGCCACCGTTTGCAAACCAAAGCTTATAGCCGCACCCGTTCCTGCAACCGGACTGCCAACTGCAGTAACGCCCCTGTATAACTGATAATTGACTCCGTATGTTGATACGCTTAAACCAATGGACGCACCTGTGCCACCGGCACAATAGCTACCACCACCTGTAACAGTAAACACGGTGGGTAACGGATTGATGGAAACAGTAACACTTCCAATCATACTACCAACGCATCCTGTTGTTGTGTTTGTGGCTACTACTGTATAAGTACCCGCGGCAGTTTGTAAACCAAAGCTTATAGCTGCACCCGTTCCTGCAACCGGACTGCCAACTGCTGTGCTGCCCATATAAAGCTGGTAATTGATACCACTATTCGAACCTGAAAGGCCTACCACAACACCTGTTCCGCCTGTACAATAGGCACCGCCGCCTGTAACACTGTAAGCAGTCGGCAATGGATTGATAACAACTGTAACGCTGCCAATCATATTATTTGTACATGCAGTGAAGCCACCCATTGTAGCAACTACAGTATAGGTGCCGGCAGATGTTCGTAATCCAAAACTAATAGCACCACCTGTCCCGGCAGTTACAGTACCTGCTAACGGGCTTCCCCCAAGGTAAAGCTGGTAATTGGTTCCTGCATTTGAACCACTTAGGCCAACAGTTACGCCTGTTCCACCGGCACAATAGCTGCCTCCGCCAGTAACTGTATAAACAGCAGGTAAAGAATAAACAGATACAGTTACGCTGCCTGACATGTTGCTGATACAACCTGTGGATGGATCTGTTGCAACAACCGTATAAGTGCCTGCAGTAGTTTGTGATCCAAAACTAAGGGCAGAACCCGTGCCTGTTACAGGACTTCCTACCGAAGAACCACCCAGGAAAAGCTGATAACTGATACCGGCTGAAGAACCAGCCAAACCTACATTCACACCTGTTCCTCCGGCACAATAGCCACCACCACCAGTAACAGTTACAACCGCAGGTAGCGGATTGATGGACACTGTTATACTGCCGCTCATGGAATTGGTGCAACCTGTAGCAGCATCAATTGCTACTACTGCATAGGAGCTTGCAATCGTTTGTAACCCAAAGCTGATAGCGCCACCCGTGCCTGCAACAGGGGTGCCGGAAGTTGTGGCGCCATGATATAACTGATAGTTAACCCCGGATTGGGAATTACTTAACCCTATTGCCACTCCGGTTCCTCCGGCACAATAACTTCCGCCACCTGTAACGGTATAGGTAGTTGGCAATGGATTGATAGTTATCGTCACACTGCCGGTCATATTGCTGGTACATGAAGTAGTACTTCCTGTTGCCACTACTGTATAAGTGCCTGCTGTAGTAAAAAGACCAAAGGTAATAGCAAGACCTGTACCTGTAGCAGCGGTACCTGCCGGAGTACCACCATTAAATAATTGATAATTTACACCAGACTGAGACCCACTCAATCCAATTGATAAACCAGAGCCACCGGCACAATATCCTCCGCCACCGGTTACTGTATATGCCGTTGGCAAAGAACTAATACTAACTGTTACACTACCGGACATATTATTTACGCAGCCTGAAGTGGTGTTTGTAGCTACTACTGTATAAACACCGGATGTAGTTTGCAATCCAAAATCAAGCGCTGCACCAGTGCCGGACATAGCCGAACCCAAAGGCGTACCGGCAAGGTATAACTGGTAACTGACACCAGTTGCAGAACCGCTCAATCCAACATGAACACCTGAACCACCAGAGCAATATGCACCGCCACCGGTAACAGTATATACAGTTGGCAATGGATCTATTGTGATTACTGCACTGCCGGACATATTAGTGGTGCATGAAGTACCTGTGATGGATGCTACTATTGTATAGGTTCCAGCCAATGTCTGTAATCCAAAATCAAGTGATGATCCGGTTCCGGCTATGGGACCGCCCACACCTGAACCGCCACGGTATAGCTGGTAGCTGGCGCCTATATCGGAATTACTGAGGCCTATGTGAAGGCCAGTGCCGCCGGTACAATAATCGCCACCGCCGGTTATAGTATAAACTGATGGTAATGTAACCGTACTTACAACGGCACTACCTGACATGTTATTAACACAACCTGTTGTTGTATTTGTACCAACTACTGTATAGGTACCGACAACTGTCTGTAATCCGAAACTGATAGCGGCGCCGGTACCTGCAACCGGGCTTCCCACTAAAGTAACGCCCCTGTATAATTGATAATTAACACCAAACGAGGATGCACTCAAGCCAACAACAACGCCACTGCCGCCTGTACAATAACTTCCCCCGCCTGTAACTGAAAATACTATAGGCAATGGATTGATATATGCAGAGACACTGCCAATCATGGGATTAGTGCAGGTAGTAGTCGCATCGGTAGCTACCACCGTGTATATGCCGGCGACTGTCTGTAAACCAAAACTAATTGCAGAGCCGGTACCCGGCACTAAGCCACCTATTGCAGCGCCACCTCTGAATAGCTGGTAATTAATGCCGACATCTGAGTTTGACACGCCCACAGCAACACCTGTGCCACCAATGCAGTAAGCTCCTCCGCCGGTAACAGAATATGCGGCTGGTAACGGATTAATGTTAACAGTTACACTACCGCTCATATTATTTATACATGCAGTGAACCCACCCATTGTCGCAGCAATGGTATAAGTTCCTGCAATTGTCTGCAATCCAAAAGTGATGGGCGCACCTGTACCGGCAGTTATAGTTCCCACTACCGGGAAGCCTCCTCTGTAAAGCTGGTAATCAGTACCGACATCTGAACTGCTCAGACCAACGAGTACTCCTGTTCCTCCAGAGCAATAACTGCCTCCTCCTGTAACTGTGTAAATATTTGGTAAAGGATAAATAATTACATTGACGCTGCCTGCCATATTCTGAGTACATGAAGTGCCTGCTATCGTTGCGGTGGCTGTATAGTTACCAGCAATGGTTTGCAAACCGAAACTCAATGCACTACCTATACCCGGAACAGGAGCGCCAACAGCAACGCCTCCCCTATATAACTGGTAATTGACGCCAACTGCCGAGCCGGCAAGGCCGACATTAACGCCTACCCCACCAGTGCAATAACCACCTCCGCCTGTTACTATAACAATAGCAGGTGGCGTATAACTTGTCACATTAATAGTTGTAGAGGCTGTACCTCCGGCGCCATCGGAAACCTGCATTGTGAAAGCATCAGTTCCCATGTAAGAAGGGAAAACTGTATAACTATACCCTGTGGGTGTTATGATGCCACCTGTTGACAACATAGAGCCGCCCAGAGTAATTGTTCCGTGAGAAGGAGGCGACATTACAGTCCAGGTCTCCATATTTCCAACATCCGGGTCGTTGATCTGCAATAAAGTATCTATAGAATTGGCAACCGGGTATCCGCATAAGCTCATGCTTTGAGGGCTGCCACCAGTGAACACCGGGGGTGTATTACCGCCGGAGGTGATGGTTACACTCATAAGGTATCCGGTACTGTTACAAGAGCCAGCCGCAACAGTTAATGTTCCGGAATAAACAGCGGATGGTGCGGCGCCCGGTACTGTAAGTACAATGGGCGTGGAAGTTAATACTGCACCTGTTACATCAATAAATCCGGCTGTATGTGCCGGGCCACTATATACAACACTATAAGTTGACGGGCTGCCGGATGTAGCTGAATACGGAAGATTAGCACTAGTGGTACCTGAAGGAACAATTGGATTTGCACCGAGGGTAATGGTGGGTATAGCATTAACAGTAACAGGAGCAAACACAAAGCATCCCGTACCTAAAGTATATGAAATACTGGCAGTACCCGAAGTAACGCCCAATACACTCCCGGTTAGAGAGCCCACAGCAGCTACTCCCGAAGTGCTGCTGCTCCATGTGCCACCCGATGGGGTAGAACTTAAAGTACTTGTTGAGCCGATGCATATCAATGTAGTCCCGGTAATAGGGGTTGGTGACGCAACTACGGTAACGGTCAATGCTGCATTACAACCACCGCCGGTAGAATAAATAATGTCGGTCGTCCCCGCCGACGTAGCTAACGCAATACCAGTGCCTGCGCCAATAGTCATCACCGGAGGACTGCTGCTGCTCCATGTGCCGCCCGATGTGGCATCGGTATAGGTGGGGGTAGCCCCAACGCATACAGACGCAGGACCAACAATAGCCATTGGAGACGTATTAACAGTAACAGGACTCACTGCAAAACATCCACCGGCGAGAGTATAAGTAATAGTTGTAACTCCGTTGGAAACACCGGTCACAACTCCGGAAGATGAACCTACGCTTGCAATACCTGTATTGTTACTAGTCCAGGTACCACCAGAAGTAGCATCAGTATAAGTGGTTGATGAGCCAACACAGGTACTTGCCCCACCAATCGGTGATATAGCTGCAGGCGAAGCATTAATGGTAGCCGGTATTGTACTGAAGCAATGACCGAGGGTGTAAGTAATAGTGGTAATTCCGGTAGCGACGCCTGAAACAATTCCTGACGACGATCCGACGAAGCCTATTGCCGGGTTGGCGCTGGACCAGGTGCCACCGGGCCATACATCAGAAAGGGTAGATGAAGCGCCAACACAAAGCGCCAAAGACGTCGGCGTGATAGCCAGCGAAGTATTTACCGTAAGTGGTGCAGAAGGATTGCCATTGGCAACTATCTCCAGTGTATAGGCGCCCGCCGGCATACCTGCAGGAAGCACAAACGTAGTGGTATCTAATGCAGCGCCTCTCATCACTCCTGTACTGTTCCAGTTCTTCGTACGCGCGTAATACACATTGGTCCCGGATGTTAAACGAATAATGGGATAATTCGAAGCCATCTGCCAGTCATCGCCATATGCTGCACCCTCACTGATTCCATTGAATAAAGTACCTGTTGCCATGAATGTATCACAATCCAGTCTTATTACGTTGTTTACGGTCGGTTTACCCGCAACCAGCGGCGAACCCGAAGGAACGTATTCATAATACCGGTTGCTTGTGAGGTTGGTAAATAGTACGGACCCGTCGGGAAGGTCGAGCATGTTTGTGTAATAGGAAGGTATAGCGATACTTCCTGAGCCATCGGGTGCAGTAACTGCTCCAAATGAGTTTGTAAGATAGTTGTATTCAAAGAAGGAAGTTGGAGAAGGGAAGTGATTACCGGAAGTAGGAACATGAGATGCGGCTACCAGGATATTTCCGGTAGTCATCATAGCTGCTGCTGCATCAGGTGTTCCGGAAGGGCCGGGAATATCTGCTGCCGCTGCAAATGAACCTGCGCTGGTAGTACCTGTTGGTGTGTAGAACGCATTATGACTGGATGAGCCTAAGAAAAAGCCACGGCCATCCGGCAACAAAAATGCTGCTCCCGCTTCAAAGCCAAAGGGGTCATATACATTTACCGGCACAGTGCCGTCATTTATCCAGGTATTTGTAGCAAATTCATACCGTTCAGAAGACGTACTATAATTATCAATGAAAATGATACTGTTATCTGGGAGTTTTAACCAGGGAGCTTCATTATCGGTACGTAAACAATCCGGCCCCAGACTATACGTATTTGTTACAGGATCCCAAAGCCTGGTATGTCTTGTTCCACCACCTACAAAAGCCTGAAGGACACGACCATCCGGAAGAATTTCCGAATTAGCATCAGAGATGAAAATTCCCAAAGAAGGAGCCGCTGACCATGTATTGGTTAAAGGGTTATAAACTTCACCTAAACTGCCTCCTGACCCATATTCACCACCGGCAACATACACCCTGCCATCCCTAAGCACCTGGGATGAAAAATACAGCCTGTCATTGGCCATTGATGAGGTTGTTGACCAGGTGCCATTCACATAACTGCCATGTATGTCCGGGGTCAGTACATCCCATATTGGGCCGCCTGCTTTACACATGACTCTGCCATCTGTGAGCAATAACATAACACCGTCATTCCCGTGGGGAGCTGTGTTGGTTATTGGAGCCCATGCTCCTCCGGTTGGCGACCGGATTATCAGATTAAATGAATATTGAGCGCTTGTGCAGGATGCATTCGCGACAGTAACCGTACCAAAATAAACCGAAGAAGGAGCCCCTCCCGGAATGGTAAGCGCAATTGGAGAACCTGTAAGGGATGCTGCTGTAACATCAGTAAACCCGGCAGTATGTGCCTGGGCGCTATACACAATACTATACGTGGACGGGCTTCCGAAAGTACTGCTGTAAGTAAGATTGGCTGTGGTAGCTCCGAAAGCTGCTGTAGGATCAGCCCCTAATGAAACAGATGGAGTAAGTGTTGTTGTTACTGTAATGGTTGAATAGCAAGCGCCGCCGATTGTGTAGGTAATGGTTGCTGTACCAGCCGAACCACCAGTCACTATCCCCGTGGATGACCCTATGTTTGCGATTGCAGTACTGCTACTGGTCCATACCCCGCCCGATGGCGAACTGCTTAAGGTTGTTGTTGCACCCGAGCAAACGCTGAGTGTTCCGGTTATCGCGCCGGGAGTTGCAACCACGCTCACAGGCTTTGTTGCAAAACAACTTCCCGCACCTTGTGTGTAAGAAATTACCGCTACGCCCGCAGTAGCTCCAGATACAACACCCGTAGCCGAACCAACGCTTGCCACCGCCGGGCTTCCGCTTGTCCATGTGCCACCTGACGGGGTTGAATTCAACGTGGTTGTCAATCCTGTGCATACTGATGCAGTGCCGGTAATTGCGGTCGGGTTAGAATAAACCGTCACCGATGCACCTGCCCCGCATCCGCCCGCGAGCGTATAGGAAATAACCGTGCCGCCTGCGCCCACACCAAATACTGCGCCTGTCGCAGAACCCACTGTGCCTGCTGTTGTTACAGTGCTGCTCCAGGTACCGCCTGATGGCGTGGAATTTAATGTTGTGGTGAAACCAACGCATACGTTTGGCGTACCGGTAATTGAAGTCGGTGTGGTATTAACGGTTGCATCCTGCGTCACAAAGCAGCCACCCTGTGTATAGGTAATCGTTGCCGTACCCACTGAAATACCTCCTACCACACCGCCTGATGGTGTTACGCTGCCGATTGCAGTATTGCTGCTGGTCCACGAGCCGCCCGATGTTGCTGAACTCAGCGTCGTTGTCCCTCCCACACACACACTGAATGTGCCGGTGATAGCAGCCGGAGACGCGTTCACTGCTTCTGTCTGGTAACTCTCACAACCGGTGCCCAGCGAGTAGGTTATTATTGCAGTACCCGAACTTACCCCGGTAACAACACCTGAAAGGGAACCCACCGAACCGATACCCGAAGCGCTGCTCGACCACAATCCTCCTGTGGGGCTACATGTTAATGTTGTATTTGCACCCGTACACACTGTTGCAGAACCGCTGATGGCCCCAGGCGAAGTAGTTACGGTAACGGGGTGTGTTGCAAAACATCCGCTGCCCAGTGCGTAGGTAATCGTTGTCGTACCTACTGCAATACCTGTTACCACACCGCTTGATGAACCTACCGTACCTACTGCGGGGCTACTGCTGCTCCACGTACCGCCTGAAGCAGGATCAGTAAGCGTTGTTGAGGTTCCGGCACACAATGCCGATACTCCCGAAATTGCTCCCGGAGTAGTAGTAACCGTAACAGGCTGCATCGCAAAACATCCGCTGCTGAGTGTATAACTAATATTTACAACTCCGGCTGACACACCTGTAACGCCACCTGTGCCTGATCCAACCGTAGCCTTCGTAACATCACCCGATGACCATGAGCCACCGGAAGGCGTGGAATTTAATGTAGTGTTTAGCCCGACGCACACAGTAAATGTACCCGTAATCGCTGACGGGCTATTATTTACCGTCACAATTGTCGTAGAGAAACAACCGCCCGAAATGGTGTAGGTAATATTTTCTGTTCCTGCAGTAACACCGGATACAATTCCGGAACCTGACCCAACTGTCGCATTACCAAAGCCACCTGTTGTCCATGTTCCGCCTGTTGGCGTGGAACTTAACGTTGTTGCTGAACCGGTACATACGGTCAGAGTCCCGGTTATGGCTGATGGGTTGGCAGTAACAGTAAATGTATGCGTTGTAAAACAACCTCCTGTGAGGGTATAGGTCATCACATTTGTTCCTGAGGCGACACCGGTTGCGATACCAGACGATGACCCTATTGGCGCAATACCGGAATTACTGCTCGTCCACGTACCTCCTGAAGGAGAGGAACTCAATGTTGTTGCTGTGCCGTTACATATGCTGAACGTACCAGTTGTAGCGCCGGGCGTTGTGTTTACCGTTACCTGCCGCACGGTGTAACATCCTGTTGTAAGCGTATAAGTAACAAATTCTGTTCCCGCTGTCACACCGGTAACGATCCCGCTGCCGGAACCTACCGTTGCATTGCCTGCTCCGCCTGTTATCCAGACGCCACTGGTTGGTGTACAGTTTAATGTGGTCGTTGCACCTGTACATACTGTAGCTGTGCCGGTTATTGCTGTTGGCGACGTATTAATTGTTACATTCTGAATGGAGAAACAGCCGCCCGGAAGTGTATACGTAATATTTTCAGTGCCGGTAGTTAAGCCGCTAACAACGCCGGATGATGAACCTATGGAGCCAATTGCAGGATTAGAACAGGACCATGTGCCGCCTGAGGGTGTACAATTTAAAGTTGTCGTAGCTCCAGTGCATATTGCAAATACACCTGTAATAGCATTCGGTGTCAGATTAACCGTGACCTGGGCAGTATTATAGCAACCACCGGTAACCGTATAAGTAATATTCGCGGTACCCACGGTGTTGCCGGCCACTATGCCGCTTCCCGTACCTACTGATGCAACTCCGGAACTGCTGCTCGTCCATGTTCCGCCACTGGGTGTTGAACTCAACGTAGTTGTTGATCCCGTACATACTGAGAGCGTTCCTGTAATTGTAGTTGGTGCAGTGCTCACAGTTACCTGGTGCACAGCAAAACAGCCGCCGGGCATAGTATAAGTGATTGTCGGCGTACCCGCGGCTATACCCGTGACAGCACCCGTACCACTGCCAACTGCTGCCAGTCCCGCATTACTGCTTGACCACGATCCGCCTGAAGGTGTAGAATTCAAAGTAGTAGTGAAGCCTACGCATACGCTGAACGTTCCCGTTAATGCAGTTGGAGTAGTATTTACCGTCACCACTGCTGTTGCCGCAACTGAGCCGCAACTGTTGGTCACTGTATATGATATCGTGGTTGTTCCGTTTGTAAGGCCTGCCACGACGCCACCTGAAGAAACTGTACCAACACCCGTATTAGTGCTGCTCCATGTACCGCCCCCGGTACCGCTGGCAGCAAGGGCTGTTGTCGCACCCGTGCACACTGACAATGTTCCGCTGATAGTGCCAGGTGTTGCCAATGGGTTGATGGTAACGACCTGAGTAGCCGCAACAGGGCCGCAGCTATTGGTAACCGTGTAGGAAATAGTTGTTGTGCCTGCTGCAATACCTGCAACCACGCCGCTTGTCGTTACGGTGCCATTTGCAGGGTTCGTACTACTCCACGTGCCACCGCCGGTGCCACTTGCAGATAACGACGTTGTAGCGCCCACACAAACAACCGGAGTACCACTGATGGTGCCCGGCGTCGCCAATGGATTGACTGTTACAATCTGCGTTGCAGCGACAGCGCCGCAACCATTCGTCACTGTATATGAAATCGTGGTAGTGCCGCCGGAAATTCCCGCGACCACACCACTCGTCGACACGGTTCCTACGGTAGTATTCGTACTACTCCATGTGCCACCGCCGGTGCCACTCGCAGATAGCGTTGTCGTAGCGCCCACGCACACAGTCGGACTGCCGCTAATAGTTCCAGGCGAAGCTAATGGGTTCACCGTAACAGTAGCCGTGGCATTGCAACCCGAGCCCGTAGAATAGGTTATCACTGAAGTGCCGCCCGATACGCCTGTCACAACACCACTGGATGATCCAATGGTTGCCACACTCGTAGAAGTGCTGGTCCAGATTCCACTTGATGTTGCGTCAGCCAATGTTGTTGTTGCACTAACAC
This sequence comes from uncultured Bacteroidota bacterium, assembly GCA_903839875.1. Classification (GTDB taxonomy): domain Bacteria; phylum Bacteroidota; class Bacteroidia; order Chitinophagales; family Chitinophagaceae; genus Nemorincola. Next base: position 22,066 of record CAIMDZ010000189.1, on the reverse strand, counting down.
ATACTGTCAGGGTTCCTGTTATACCAGCAGGTGTAGAGCATGGCTTCAAAACATGTGCCCACCAGGTATCCCACCTGTCGTATCCACTGCCAGGTGTTGAACTTGCTTCCTGTATTGTCCAGAAGTCAACCATGTTAATAGGGTCGAGGCAGGTACTTGAATAGTCTCCCCACCTGTTCTTACTACCGCTATAGGTTTTATAATATTTTGCCAAACCATGCCTGAACACATCATAAGGCCTGATGGAATCTGTGGCATCGGAGTGCACACGCAAAGCATAAGCCGCACTGGGGTACCTGGAACTTGAAGAAGTCGAAAATCCAATCAATGCATCATTATTCGTATTTACAGCTACTGATGGGAAAAAATAGAAATTAGCACCCGTATTATCATCTATCAGGCCAACCTGTGAAGGCGTCCCTGCAGTATCTATCTGCCACCATTGCACCGAACACCTTGTAGGATTTGTTGTTCCGGTATAGGGAAGGAATACATTGTGGGCAAACCACAATTTGCCATTCATAAAAATCATCTGGGTTACCCTGTCGTCATTTGTCTGAATCTTATTACTGGTTCCTGCCTGTGGTGCAAAATCTCCACCTGAAGTACCTGAGTATAGATTACACTCCCAATCCCAGTTGTTAGGTGATGCAGGGTATGCGATATGAGTAAATGATTCCGAACCAACAGCACCTGTTAATTTCCAAAGGTTCATTACACCGCCACCACCAACTGTTCCGTTCCAGCTCTCAACACCCCACATGTTTGGGTTATTGGCATCATAGTTGATCGAAGGGCAAATTGTGAAGTCGCTGGTACTTGGAATGAATGCCGTGTAAGACGCCCCCGTTCCGGCTAGTAAACTCGCTTTATTAAAAGCAAAGACTTTTGCCCCCGCATATCCGCCACCTGGGGAATTCTGAAACAAATTGCCTGTTACCGTAATCCACTTGCCATTAAAACCAACATCCGGATAATCGAGCCAGTAGGTATGAGCAGTATAAGCCCGTACCCTGTATAGGTACCACGAGCCGGTAGGGTTACTGGTTTGTGTAACGCCAATCAGTATGGAAGTCGTGTCAGTTCCCGGATTATTTGCTCCCGACACACAAACCAATATCCAGCGATGCGAATAGGGGTCATAATGTACCCTTGGATCAAATGTACCACCAACAGAATTTACTGAGCTAAAAAAGGCATTGAGTGATACAGAGGAAACGGCTCCGCCTGTCCTTGACTGAATAGTAACCTGAGGATTAACTGCAGTCACACAATAATTCGAGTCAACACCGCCATGCGTGTCCGGCGGAATCGAACTAATGTTATCCAGGAAAGCCTCAAAAGTATCTGTAGGGCCGGGGGAAACAGGAAGTGATGTTACCGGCAAATAAGAGGTATGAACCGGGCTTGAAGAAATCCTTCTCCTGATCAGGGTTGAATCTGAAACCGGGCGAACATGAGGAACAATAATGCCATCATCGTCATCATCCTGTTCATGTATCACCACCGGCTCAGGGTGTGCCAGCAAATAATTGGCCAGTGTTGTGAAATTCACTGTCCCCCTATCCGACTCACGGCCGTGCTCTACAGTCTGCGCGAATATTTGGGAGGTAAAAATTATTGCCGCAATTGCAAGGAGTATTTTATTAAATTTCATAAACGACTATTTTCTTAAATAAATGAACAGGATTTACTACTTCAAATTTATTATAATAAAAAAATAAACTATGACTGGTTATAAATAAATTGTATTAACAATAGCTTAAAATAATAAAGTTAAATTGAAAGTAAAGATAAATAAGCAAACTCAAATTCTGTCATCCTGACTACTATTTATTTTACACTGTACCTGAAAGCCTTAGGCATAATAATGGCCCGGAAAAATATCCGGGCCATTATTTCTTTTACCTGAAATCCAATAAACTATTATTGTTCAATAACAATATGGAAAACTCGATTCTCACCTGCAGAGCGTAATGAAAGAACATACATTCCGTTTGCAATGTTACTATTCAATTTTATCAGTTCATTCAGTTTGCCACCCTTTGCAACAACGTTATTATGATAAACAACCTGGCCAAGGATATCTGTAATCTCAAGTGCAACATCCTCATAACTTATCGTTCCTATTGTGCCCTTTACCATAAACTCACCTTTGTTGGGGTTAGGCAATACATTAATATCACTGCCGCCTAATGTAACCGGTTTAACACCAACGGAAGATACCTGTATGTATACCCACTGATGAGCAGCAATGGTACAAACACCATGGCTTGTCACCATGCAGGAAACAGAATCCTCTTTCGGGGAACTGAAGCTGGCGCTTACAAATTTATTTGTAGTAGAACCCGGCACAGGTATACCGTTTACAAACCACTGGTAGGTTGGCAATACAGCATTTGTAGCTGAAGCTACCAGCGAATCCTTCTGACCAGGGCCAATTATTGTTCCCGGATATGCATTAATAGTAACAATTGGCAGAACCGCAGCATCTACCGTGATCTTTAATGGGATGCTGGTATCCGCATTTTCAAGACGGCATATATAATTGCTGTTCATAATACAGTAAACGACATCACCATTGTTTGGTACGAATGAGAAAGGCGTCCCTGTTGCTGTCATTGGGTAATTATTCTTTACCCAACTATAAACAGGACTGGTACCGCCAAAAGCAGGAAGTGCATTGACAGAAACCAATGTTCCTTCACATACAGTATCATTCGGTTCAATAGCCAGGTCAACTGACGGATGACCAAAAGGATTTACGGTCATTACCAGGTACCTGCTTACAGTTACAGGTGTAGCACAGGTTGCATTGCTGGTAAGTGTCAGCTTCACTGTGTCACCATTGGCAGGTATAAAACTGTAGGCAGGTGTGAGTGCAACAGGAGTCGAATTTATTTTCCATACTAAAGAAGGTGAAGAACCGCCGTTAACAATAGTGGATGTGAAAGTAACCGTAGTACCGGCACATACTGTTGTGCCCGGACTGGCAGCAAGCGTAACAACAGGGGTTACATTTGGAATAATGTTAATCACAGCAGTTCCTGCCATATTCACACTACAGCCTGTTATGGTACTTGTTCCTGCAATTGTATAGGTTCCGGAAAGGGTGAATAATCCACAGCTAAGCGGACCACCGGTGCCGGCGAATGTACCAACCGCAGTAGCTCCGTGATATACCATGTAGTTGACACCAATAGCAGAACCCGTTAACCCGATTGCAACGCCTGTATCGCTTGCACAATGGCTGCCACCACCTGTCACAGTATAAACTGTAGGCAACGGATAAACACTAATGTTCGTCGTTACAAAGCACCCTCCGGGGAGTATATAACCTATAGTCGTTGTACCTAAAGACATACCTCTTACAACGCCGGTAACCGCATCAATAGAACCAATAGCTGGAACAACACTCCACCAGGTGCCGCCAGACACAGCATCATGCAGCGCTGAGGTGCCGCCCAGACAAACATTGGTTGACCCCGTGATTGGTGCCGGAGCCACATTAACTGTTACAGGGTGAATAACTGAACATAGATAACTATTAGTATAGCTGATTACTGCAACACCGTCACTGAGACCTGTTACATCACCAACTGCATCTACACTACCTATGGCAGGCATTCCGCTGCTCCAGGTACCACCTGTTGGGTCAACTAAAACGATAGACTGTCCCTGGCATACCGTATTAGGACCTGTGATCGGGGAAGGCAATGGATTAACAATTATGTCAATAAAAGTATCGCAACCTGCCCCAAGAGTATACCTGATAGTTACAGGAACAGGAACTGCAATACCGGTTACAATACCGGTTACAACTCCGGTAGCAGGATCAACTGATCCGATACCCGGTAAATTACTGCTCCATGTACCACCGGGAACGCCATCACTCATTGTAATCGCAGCACCCTGGCAAACCTGCGTAGGACCGGTAATTGGTAATGGCAGCGGATTAACACTAATAGTGAATGTGGCAGGACAAACAGAGCCTGCTACGGTATAGGATATGATTGCAGAACCTAAACTAAGCCCGCAAACAACACCGGACGGATTAACCGAAGCAACAGAACAAGTGCCGCTCCATGAACCACCAAAAGTAGCATCAGACAAAGTTGTACATGTACCCAGACATATTGTGTTGCTGCCTGTAATTGGTGCAGGGCCATTGCTTACTGTTACCAACATGGTTGTAGAACAGCCAGTAGGCAATAAATCAGTTATGATCGTTACACCCGGACCAATTCCGGTAAGTACACCGCTAAGCGGATCAATGGTTCCAACAGTAGGATCACTGCTGCTCCATGCGCCACCCGGTATACAATCAGTATAATGTCCGGAAGACCCAACACAAAGATTGGCGCTTCCTGCAATCGGACAAGGGAGTGTATTTACAGTAACCGTCTTGGTCGCGTTACAACCTGCTCCCATGGAGAAAGTAATAGTTGCAACACCGGGAGTACTTGCAAAAAACATACCGGTTGTAGCATCAATTGAACCAACAGGGAAAGGGCTGCTGCTCCATGAACCTGATCCTGACGGATCAGTATACAGGGTATAAGACCCCTGGCAAACACTGGAATCACCAACAATTGCCAACGGGCTGTTAATAACAGTCACAGGATGTAATGCCGGACATCCGGTACTTGTTGCAGTGAATGAAATAGTTGCAGATCCAAGGGCATTACCAATAACAATACCATCGCTTGATCCTACGCCGGCAGTTGTAGATAAACTACTGCTCCAGGTACCAACTCCGGCATCTGTAAGTGTAATTGTATAATGCAGGCATACAACATTTGGCCCGCCTATTGCAGGAGGATTTGCATTAACGGTAAACAACATGGTAGTTGCACATCCGGTAGTACTTGAGTAAGAGTAACTAATAGTAGTAATTCCGGGGTTGTTGCAGGTAACAATACCTGAAGCATCAACAGTCGCCACAAAAGTATTACTGCTTGTCCATGTACCTAGTGTAGAAGTAGTAGAAAGCGGAACATGCTGACCCACACAACCGTGGGTAGTACCTGTAATTGCCGCAGGCATTGGATTTACAGTAACTACTACTGAAGCCATACACGTGGTTGGTAACAGATAATCAATGGTAACAGTACCACCGGCTACACCATGTACTACACCACCACCGGTTACTGTTGCAATTGAAGTGCTACTGCTGAGCCATGTACCACCCAGGGCGGTATCTGTAAGATTTATATCCTGGCCTTCGCATACCGTGAGAGGTCCAAGTATTGGAGCAACAGGGTTAACGACTATTGGCAGAACTGCCTGGCAGCCTGAACCGGCGCCATAAGAGATAATAACAGTTCCGGAAGCAATACCGCAAACTACACCTGAAGTTGAATTAACTGTGGCATAAGAAGGCATACTGGAACTCCAGGTCCCTCCAAGTGTCGGATCTGTGAATGTTGTACATGAACCAACACAAACAGCCGCAGATCCAACGATAGCCATTGGTGGTGCAACAACACTGAATGAAGTAGTTGCAATACAACTTCCAATCGTATAAGTAATAGTTACAATGCCTGCAGTAACACCGGTAACGATTCCGGTACCGGGCCCTATGGTAGCTACTGCAGTATTGCTGCTTGACCATGTGCCGGCAGGTGTTGCATCAGATAAAATAGCAGTGTGACCCACGCAGACTGAAGCAGGACCAATAATATTAGCCGGAGTAAGATTAACTGTAACCAGAGTGGAGCGTAAACAACCCGTAGGTAAAGTATAGACAACCGTACCTACACCTACAGAACCACCGGTAACTACAGTTGAGGTTGCTGGACCGGGTGTAACAGTGAAGAATCCTGAAGTTGTTGACCAGGTACCGGTTGCAGGTGAAGATGTGAGAATAACAGTAGAACCCTGGCAAACATGGCTTGTACCGGTAATAACTGCCGGTAACGGATTTACTGTAACCAATATAGTTGTAGAACAACCGCCGGCAGTATATTTAACTGTGCTTGGAGATCCTGCCAAAACTCCGGAGAGTACGCCGGTAGTAGCTCCGATAAGGGCATAAGTAGTTGGTGTGATACTCCATGTGCCACCCGGAGTTGTAGTGGCCAGCGGTGTCGTAGATCCCTGGCAAACCTGGGCGCTTCCTGATATTGCTGCAGGAATCACATTAATAGTAACCGGGTACTGAACAGCACAGCCGGTACCACCTGAAGCTGCATAAGAAAGCATAGCCACACCTGATGCGGTACCACAGAAAATACCCGTACCCGCTCCTATAGTACCAAGGCCTACAGATAATGGATCCAACAACCAGGAACCGCCGATTGTGGCATCATGGAAGGTATCGCAGTCGCCCTGGCACATGGTATGAACACCGGTAATTGGCATTGGCGCCGCTGTAATTGTGATTATTTTCGTCATAGTACAACCTGTACCAAGTGAATAAGTGATCGTATCAATACCCGCCGTAACACCGCAAACGCTACCGGTAAACGGAGTGACAGTGGCTTTTGCATTACTTGCAGACCAGCTACCGCCTAACACGGAATCGAATAATGAGATACATGCTGCCACGCAAACACTGGACAAGCCGGTGATTGGTGTGGGTGAGGGACTTACTGTAACCGAATGCGTAGTATAACAACCGGTAGCAGGAATTGTATAAGTAATCGTTGTAGATAAACCTGTTGTAATACCAACTAATGTAGTTGTAGAACTAGGGCCGGCACCACAGGTGGCTGCCAGAGTATTACTACTTACCCAGCCTCCGGGGCCTGCGCCATCTGTTAATATAATACTGGCTCCGACACAAAGGGCTGATGGCCCGACAATTGGTGGCGGCAACGGATTGACAGTAACGGTAACGCTACCTGTCATTGTACGGGTACAACCAGTAACAGGATTGGTAGCAACAACTGTATAAATACCTGCAGTTGATTGAGCTCCGAAAGAAATGGCACTACCAGTACCCGGAATACTACCACCAATAGCTACACCACCAACATACAATTGGTAACCTACCCCTATCTGGGAACCACTAAGTCCAACGTTCATACCAGCCCCACCTGCGCAAAATGCCCCGCCGCCTGTTACGAAGAAGAGTGTCGGCAATGGATTAACCGTCGCAACAACCGAAGTGAAGCAGGTGGTAGGTAATGTATATTTTATGGTAGTAGTACCAGGGTTAACACCTGTCAGAACTCCTGTCAGAGGTACTATAGAACCTATGGTTGGTATAGTACTGCTCCAGGTACCACCGCCCGATGGATCAGTCATAGTTATAGTCTGACCCTGGCATACATTAGGTGCAGAAGGCGAAATAGGTAATGGATTTGGATTTACAGTTACGATTTTGGATGTAGAGCAGCCTGTAGCTGTATTTGTAAATGTGACCGAGCAGGCGCCTGTACTAATACCCGAAACGATTCCGCTACCGGCCCCGACTGTTAGTATGGATGGACATGCAGAACTCCATGTTCCCGGAGTAGCCGCATCAGTAAGAGTTAACGTTGAACCGACGCAGACAGTTGGCGATGCAGGCGCTATTGCAGGAGGTGCAGGATTAACCGTTAAAACCGCTGTTGAATAACAGCTTGCACCAAGTGAATAAGTAATTATTGATGTTCCGGTACCAATACCTGTTACTACGCCGGAAGTTGATCCTATTGTTCCGACTGCAGGTGTAGTACTGCTCCAGGTCCCACCGGGAACTATATTACTTAATGTAGTTGAACTTCCGGGGCATAATGCCAGAATACCGGTAATGGGACCAGGAGTATTATTTACAGTAACCAGTAATGTTCTGGAACAACCATGTGCAGATTCGGTATAGGTAATTAATTCCATACCTACCGCAACACCGGTAACAGTTCCCGTAGGTGTAACTGTAGCCCAGGTACCCGGAGCGGTTGAGAAGAATCCCGGAGTAGTACCATCAGTAAGACTAATAGAAGATAGTACACAAACGTTGGTAGGACCGGAAATCGGTAATGGAAGCGGATAAACCAATACAGGGGTAACGGTGATACAACCGGCGGCAGACATACAGGTAATGTTAACCGAGCCTGAACTAACCCCGAATACCACCCCCGAAGATGCCCCTACCGTGGCAATTGCAGTATTGGAGGAAGACCATGTGACAGTACCTGTGGACGACAACGTGGTGGATGTATTTACGCAAAGAGAAGTAATCCCCGTAACCGTGGGCAAGGCCAAAACCGTATCAATAACAGAGGCAGAACAACTTGCACCACTGGGATAAGTAACGGTATACAATATGGTGTCAATACCCGTAGTGTACGTTGTGATGTAACCTGTAGCAGGATCTATATCCAGCACTACACCAGAGGTAGTTGCCGACCATATTCCGCCGGATGTGACATCACTCATTGTATCCGCTGAACCGACGCAGATATGTGTACGTCCGGTAACAGGAGCAGGAACTGGATTAACAGTAACGGCCCAGATTGTAGTGCAGCCACTGGAAAGCGTATAGGTTACTACACCCGGCCCTACGCTCGTTCCGAGAATGATACCGGATGTTGATCCAACTGTTATGGTACTGCTGGTAGTGGTCCATGTACCTCCCGGAATGGTAGGGTAAGCAGTTGTTGTACCACCCAGACATAACATATTATAGCCGGTAATTGTAGACGGAAGGTCAATGGTTACAGTTTTAGTTGCCGTACAGCCACTCGGCGCGGTGTAGGTAATCGTCGCAGTACCCGGCGATAATACACCGGTAACAATACCTGATCCGGAACCAACAGTAGCATATGCTGTGCAGCACACATCACTCCATATCCCGCCGGGGGTAGCATCTGTTAATGTAATATTTGCGCCCACACAAACATGTGGTGATGCGGGAAGTATGGCAGCCGGGGCAGGCATTACCGTAACCGTTCGGCTGACCGTACATATGCCTCCTGTTGTATAAAGTACCGTAGCAACTCCTCCTGCAGTTGCCACACCTGTCAGTACCCCTGATGAAATGCCTATGGTAGCAACTGTGGCGGGCGCACTGGTCCATACACCACCGGATGCACAGTCGGTTTCGGTGATCGTAAATGTCGGACAGACTATCGCCGGCCCCACTATTGCGCAGGGCGTAGGGACAACCGTGACTGTAGTAGTGCCATACTTTATACAACCGGCGCCATCAGTCACCGTAACGGAATAAGTCGTAGTGGTGGTAGGCGTTGCTACGGGATTTGCACAGGTAGAACAACTTAATGTACTGACAGGAGACCAACTGTAGGTCAATGGCATGGAGAGCGAGGTTGCTCCTGATCTTAATGTAACACTGTTGCCACTGCATATTGCAGTATCAGCCCCCATATGCAATGTAAGTGAGGATGGTATTACCCTGGTATATAGCGTATCAGGGCACCCATACCCTGTATAAGGAGTTAATATAACTGCATAGGTAGTTGTAACTGTAGGTGAAGTAATAGTAATAATCTCGCTGGCGCCGTAAGTAGTAGAAAATGTCGCAGAATCCTTCCATAAATAACCTGAATATCCATCTGGGCCGGAAAGCACAGTTGAGCCTGAAGCGCATGTAATTAATGAATTGGCAAAAAAACCACAACTCATATCAATATAGCAATAACCAAAGTGCCCGCCTGCACCACAATCGGCAACTGCAAAATCAACGGTTACTGTATGCCCGCCCAGGCCCGGGAACTTCATGTTTCCAAGGGTCCATGGTTTATAGTATACTGAACCGGCACCTCCGGTACCGGGAAGGGCCGAAAGTAAAAACCCTGGTACAGTAGGAGAGGAAACGTAGGTATAACTTGTACAGGGTACTGTAGCATTCGTAGCCGAGTCATATGCAGTTACCGTCATGTGAGGCTGAATTAGAGCAGAATGGCCCGCTGGATTTTCCAGCACAACAGCATAATGGTAAACGAGACTGTATATGCCCGGCGTTGCGGGAACATGCACGTTGTAGGTGGCCCGCTCAGCAAGGTAGAGTGTAGCTGTTGAACCTAACTTTAGAGAGTAGGATCCACCGCCCGGAGCAACAACCGGAAATAATCCAAACGCATCAATTCCGGGCCCGGAGGTCAGGGTATGCCGCCCTGCTACAGGGCCGGACAATGTTGGAGTACTGATAGCGCCCCCTGTAAAGGTTCCCGTATAGTAGAGCCAGTTGGCATAAGTACCCAATTCAAAATCCAGGTTTGCCGGGCACTGGGCATCAACTTTAGAAAAGAAACCCAAAAATAACAGGGTAAGCAGGAGTGTAACTTTACGGTTCATATTATTTTGTATAAAGAAAGTTTAAAAATGCCTTTTGAAACAACTATTAATATTGATTTAAATAATTATTAAATAATCACGTAGCAAGTTATGTATTATTTTTTGAAATTAAAAAACAATAAAACAAATATTTATAATTATTATGCTCTGTACTATCCAAAAGAAAGATACTATTTATATTAACTACTTAATAATCAACGTAATATTTCAAACTCTTTTAACTTTTGGTTACTATTTTTATAAATTAGTTGCTTATACATAAATATTTTATCAATTAATCTTTTTTTCGGGAATTGATCAATTTTTTTGGCAATAACTTAGTATTTAAATTATAATAACGATTCAAAGCAAAACATCATTTACATATTTGCTGCAAAAACTGAGTTACAGTACCATTGCCAAGACTTACGGCTTTTTTCCAGTCTTCACAAGCTCCGCCTGAATCCTTTAATGCTAAACGAACCATTCCCCGGTCTCCATAGGCGTTAGGATCATTCGGACGATACTGCAAAAACCGGGTATAATCGGTCAGCGCTCCTGCGAAATCCCCTATTGTTGCCTTCCCTGCTCCACGGTTATAATAGCTCATAGCATGATTAGGACTGTAATGCAGGGAGGAATCATAATCGCGGATCGCAGAAGGAACATCTCCTGATTTGAAGTACGCCCCCCCCCGGTTGCTATATGCTTCGATGTATCCATGATGTTGCTGAATGGCTGTAGTGTAATCCTGAATTGCGCCGGGCATATCTTGCCTTTCTAATCGCTTATTTCCTCTCAGCCAGTAAAAATAGGAGCAGTCGGCCACATCACTGTTTTTGTCCAGGATGTCGCCCAACAGCGCTTCATCGTTCTGCCAGATACCAATGCGCATGAATGTGAGCACCATGAACGTGAACCCAAATGCGCCCAATACCAAAAAAACTATTTTCTTTTTTGCAGGTATTGCGATGGCTGTAATACACTGCCCGATGATAAAGAACAAACCAATGTATGGTATGTAAGTATAGCGCTCAGGGGTCAAAGACGGTCCGACAAACACTAACTGCGGCATAACAAAAATGGTGAGCACAAGGAACGATATCCCAAATAGCACCTGCTGTTTTATAAAGGCCCTGTTCGCCTTGTAGAAAGAAGGCAGCTTAACAAAAAACCATACAATACCGGCGGTAAACGGCAGTGAGGCATAATAAAACCAGGGAATAAGCCCCCCATGCATGTCGGGATAGTAGTGCATAGCCGATAAGTTGACCGGAGCAATAAGCTTCGCAATATAGAATGCGGGCACACTGGTGAAAAAAAATACGCGGTTGACAAAGCCATAACTCGCAACGCTTACTTCACCTAAACCACCATCTGTATTCTTAGACACAAGACTGATAGCAAAGATAATTACTGAAAAAACAACGTATGGTATCTTCTCAAGCAACACGCCCGCTTTCATTGTTCGTCCGTTATACAGATCAATTGCTACCAACACAAGCGGCAGTGTTATAGCCTCAGATTTGGACAAAAGAGACGCGAGGAAGATCAGAATGCCGGTCACATAATATTTCCGCTTGAATCCTGACTCCCGGTACTTCAGGTAAACAAGTAATGACCACAAATAAAATACGGCATACAGCATGTCCTTACGCTCTGAAGCCCACGCCACTTCTTCCACATGCATGGGGTGCAGCGCAAATAAAAAAGCAACAATTATCGCCGTTATACGGTTACCGCTGAGACGCTCCGTGAACTTAAAGGCCAGTAATGTGCTTATCAAATGAAGCAGAATATTGGTAAAATGAAAAAGGATAGGATTGAAACCCAATAACCGATATTCAATAGCAAAAGACAGTGTGGTGAGCGGCTGGTATTTGCCTGAGTTTATGCTTGTGAGTATCTTCCTGAGGCCATCAGCGCTCAGATCTTTTACAAGCGGATTTGTACGAATGAAGAAATCATCATCGAAAATGGAAAACTCGTTGAAAATCGCTTTGCTGTATACTATCGCCGTTAACAATATTATAATAAACGGAGCCCATTTCATGATGAAAGCGGGGATATTGTTATTACTACCTGTAACCTTATCCCGCTGTTGCAGAATTGCTGTCAAATTCTTCGGTGGTTTATTACTACCCATAATTTTGTCATTAACTAATAAATCCAATTTTCCATGGCCTTACCGCTGCAAATCAAATGTAGAAATTTAAAACAATAAAATCAATGCCATAACCCAGGATCAGACTTTCCAAGAGTTTTGATCTGTTAACGGCAGTATAAAACAGGATTACAATATGGTGGAAGTAAAATCTGCCGGGTACAAACTAATACATTTCTCCTGCCAGCCATTTTTTAAAATCCGCCAAATATTGCAATAAATTTCAGCGGCATTCAAAGACAGCCTGAATGTTGCAAAATGCCTTAGACTACTGACCACAGACCTTTTTATACGTTTGTTATTATTGCAAATGTCTCCTTCCATTAATCTATCTTTATTGTAAAAGTTAAATCTGGCTCATTCCTTCAAACCGGGCGCTTACCAAAATAAATCGCATAGAACAACGAACAAATACAAGTCATATGATCCGGGATTGCCTATGTCTGAAATAAGAAAAATCCAGGACAAGACGAAAATATTAAATATAGCTGTAAAGCTTTCAATATCCAATCAGTATTATATGAATAATAAAATATACCTTTGGTCACCTAATTTATCATAAGTAGGTTTTTTAGCTTAAAATCAGATGTGAAAACAAATATTTTCCAATCACCGGAAATAGACTATTTACATACCAGCTTTTACTAAAAAACGAAAATGATTTTTTATGGTAAATTGTTTTTAATTATGGTTGTTTCTTCATTCTCATTTGGCACTAATCAATTCAACAGAATTTTCCCATTTTATATTCTGATTGATAATAAACTAAGAATCACTTCTCTGGGGAGGTCGATAGGGAAGCTTTATCCTGTAAATGAAGGCAGGATATTTACAGAGTGCTTCCAGCTAAAATCACCTAACCTTTCAAATGTAACATACGGCACTCTAAAGGAGTTTACAAACCAGGTGGTTTTGTTGAGCTTTAAAGGAACTAATAAGTGTATACTACGCGGACAATTTGAATACCTTGAATTAGAAGACCAGGTATTATTTATAGGTACACCCAGGTTCAGTTCAATGGTGGAAATCCAGGAAGAAAACCTAAGCCCGAATGATTTCGCATTCCATGATTCCCTGATAGATCAGCTGAATACACTTAATGAACAGCATAATGCAATCCGTGATATTAAGGAACTCTTACTAAATGGGAATGAACAGAATAGTACACTTAAAGATAGTGAACACCTCTGGAAATTTGCATTAAACGGTAATGGTTATGGCATCTGGCAATATGATTTTAAAAGTGAGGACGGTACCCATTTCACTCATGATAAAATCCCTTTAAGGAAAAACAACATAGATGACTTCAGTTATAACAGATGGCTCGGCGCTATACATCCGGATGATATACAAAAGGTAAACAACGCTTTTGCGGCTTTTATAAAAGGAGAAACAAGTCAGTTTATAGTGGAACATAGATTGATGGATAATAACGGCAATTATAAATTCTTTATCACCAGGGGAATTCTTGCAGAACAGGATGAAAATGGCAAACCAAGTCGGATAATTGGTACCTTAACGGACATTGATCAGCAAAAACAATTGGAGTTCAAACTGGAGGAAACAGCTAACCGCCTGTTTTTCCTTATCAAGAATCTTGATTCCGGAGTTGTGCTTGAAGGTAAAGACCAGAAAATAATACTGGTCAATGATAAATTCTGCAATTTCATGGGAATTAAAGAACTACCTGAGCATCTGATCGGAGTAAACTTTACTGTACTGACAAGGCAAAGCAAAAATCTATTTAAAAATCCGGAGGAGGTAGTTTCAAAAATCCATCAAATACTGGAAAAGAAACAGCTGGCATTAAATGAACTTATAGAAATGACTGACGGAAAGGTATTTAAACGGGACTATCTCCCTATTTATCTTGACGGGAAATTTGAAGGGCATTTGTGGCAGTATGTAGATATTAGTGCAGAGGTACTTACCAAGAAAAAACTGGAAGACCAGAAAGTGTTTTATGAAAACGTACTGAATAATATACCAGCGGATATTGTGACTTTCAGCCCAAACCATGAGTATTTATTCATTAATCCAACTTACATTAAAAACCCTGAGTTAAGAGAATGGATGATTGGAAAAAGGGATGAGGATTTCTGCATTTACAGGAACAAACCAATGAGCATTGCCATGGAACGCCGTGCATTGTTTAATAAAGTGCTGGGTGATAAAAAGCTGCATTCGTGGGAAGAAAAGTTAGTGACTCCTAATGGAAATGTAGAGTATCATTTAAGGAATATGTACCCTGTTGTTAATGACAGAAACGAAGTGACCCAGGTAATCGGGTTCGGTCTTAATATTACTGATACTAAAAAGATAGAGGAGCAGTTAAAACTAAATGAAAAAAGATACAGGGACCTTTTTAATTTCAGCCAGGCTTATATTTGCACCCACGATCTGGACGGGAAACTGCTGACTGTAAATCCTGCTATGTGCGAACTTTTGGGTTATACCCAGGATGAACTTACCGGCAAAATGCTTACCGACTTCCTGCCAAAGGATGACATAAAGAAATTCTATACCGACTACCTCGATCAGGTGATCAATAATGGCAATGCAAACGGTGTGTTCAGGATCAAAAGAAACAAGGGGGAATCGTTTATTCTGTACAAAAATTTCAAGGTGGACGGCGAAGGATCCGAATCATATATAATAGGATTCGCGCAGGATATAACTGACCGGGTACATGCTGAAAAAGATCTGATGGATGCCAAGAAGGTGACTGAAGACGCAAATAAAGCCAAAGAGAGTTTCCTGGCTAATATGAGCCATGAAATCCGTACACCCATGACTGGCATTCTTGGTATAGCCAACCTGCTGTCGAAAACCGGGCTGGATGAACAACAAAAGAAGTTTACTACCCTTATTTCGGAATCTGCCAATAACCTTTTAACAATCGTTAATGATGTACTGGATATTGAGAAAATCGCCGCAGGGAAAATAGATCTTGAGTCTATACCATTCAAAATAGAGGATAAGGTCTTTACTACCCTGCAATCGTTCCAGTTCAAAGCGGAGGATAAAAACATAAACCTTTTATTAAACAGTACTTTGCCCGATGACCTGATTGTTATTGGTGATCCGTTCCGTTTAAGCCAGATACTCAATAACCTGTTAAGCAATGCCTTGAAATTCACCACAGAAGGTGAAATTTCCATCAATATGGATTTCAGGAAAAATGAAGCAAAATCCATCATCATAGAAATACAGGTAAGGGACTCAGGCATTGGTATCAAATCGGACAAGCTGGCTGACATTTTCAAACCCTTTGTGCAGGCATCAACCGATACAACCCGGAAATTTGGCGGCACCGGCCTTGGCCTGACTATATGTAAGAATCTGGTGGAAATGCAAGGCGGTGAAATAAACGTGAACAGTATAATGAATGAAGGCACAACTTTCACAATCACTATCCCGTATGAAAAAGGTGATGAATCAATGCTGCCGCAGGATAACAAAGATGATCTTAATTTCAAAGACCTTGAATCAATTAATATATTGGTGGCAGAGGACGTGGAATTAAACCAGTTCCTGATAAAGCACATTCTGGAATCGTGGGGATGTGAAGTTAGCGTGGTGAGCAATGGAAAGGAAGCTGTGGAAATGGCAAAGAAGCAACACTTTGACCTTATACTTATGGACATACAGATGCCGGAGATGGATGGCATTACCGCAACGAAAATAATCAGGTCGCTGAACATTGTTGAGAAATCTGTTGTGGACAAATCATTAATCACGAAAAAAATAAGGACGCTGAATGCAAGGGATACATCGAGCATCCCCATCATAGCGCTGACAGCCAACGCACTGAAAGGCGACGGGTTACGCTATCTGAATATTGGAATGAACGGTTACATTACGAAGCCATATACAGAAGAGAAGTTGTTCCAGGTAATAAATGATGTTATTAAAACGAATGATAAACTAAGATCCAGAATTCAGCCAAAACCAAAGAGCACTGCTGAGAAAGACGAAAGGGATCCGGAGAAATTATACGACCTTTCAATGGTTGACGCCATTGGCAAGGATGATAAAGAATTTGCAAAGAATATCATTTCTATTTTCCTGGAGTCAATGCCCGGCAATATTGATGCACTTATCAAGGCTGGTCATGAAAAGAATTATGATCAGATATCGAAAGTAGCTCATAAAATGAAATCCAGCATTGACCTCCTTGGCATCAACACGCTGAAATTAACTATCAGGAAACTGGAGAATGTGGTAGCAGGCGATATGGAATGCGAGATGAATATTCAAAGTGTGAAGCAGACCCTCAGTGAAGTTTTCATACAGCTAAAAGAACTTGTTTAATCTTATCGAACAGCCAATTATGCCAGTTCCGGGAATACCTGTCTTAAACTACCATGCAATTGATCCTGATGTGGATGCATCAACCAGAAATGTTTCCGTTTCGCTTTCTTCGTTCCGCGAACAAATGGAATGGCTGCATAAAGAAGGTTATAAGACCATTGGGCAAAAGGACCTGAAAGAGGTTATAGTTTCAGGTAAAAAGCTGACTGAAAAGTATGTGCTGATTACCTTCGACGACGGTTATTATTCGTTGCATCAGTATGCGCTTCCTGTTCTTTCAGGACTGGGGTTTACGGCTGCGCTTTTTTTATCCACATCGTTTATAGGAAATACCTACAACCAGAAGGATTTTGGATTTGTGAGCCACGACAGGCAACTGACATGGGGCGAGATAAAAGACCTGCTGGCAAATGGATGGTCTGTACAATCGCATGGGAACAGGCATGAACGCCTGAACAAGCTGAGCCCTGAGGACATTAAAAATGAAGTAACCATAAGCAAAAATAGTATTGAACAGAATTTAGGAACCAAAGTTGATTCTTTTGCATTTCCTTATGGAATCTATACCAGCCAGGTGATTACTCAACTTAAAGCAGCGGGCTATCAATTCGCTTATTCAGTACATTCTGGTAAATTGTTTCCGAAGGCCGGCAGGTACCAGTTGCCGAGGATAGAGATCAATAACATGGATACTATGGATTCTTTTATCACTAAAGTTACAACCGGTTATACATCCGCGTCCAACGCCAGGCGGTCAAAGATCCGGGATATCATTTATGCCAATGCATCGGTCAAAGACTTTATCGAAAAATTCACGCCCATGTTTGGTTTTGGCAATCATTAATTATTCGGTCATGCCCAGGATAATATGCAGCAGTATCAGAAATGTTCAGTGGGCAGCCGCAATGCCAGAGCCTTTAGCGCTGGCCTGTGCCGTGCCTGTGTGGCGCATTGATATTGCCGGCAACCTGCACTTGCTGGACAAATGTTCTGCGGTGTTAACCGGGGACGAACAACAAAGAGCCAACAAATACCACCACCAAAAAGATCAACATCGTTTTATACTGGCGCGCGGCATATTGCGTTTCTTGCTTGCCCTTTATTCCGGTCAGCAGGCAGCGGATATCCGCTTTACCATTGGCGGAAATAAGAAACCTGTAATGGTTCAATCGGGACCAGGTGAAATTCATTACAATGTTTCACACGCCGGCAACATGATACTGATTGCGTTTGGCAACTCGCCTGTGGGCATTGATGTGGCAAATATTGACCCCAGCTTTGATTATGCCGGGATTCTTCATGATTGCTTCAGCGACGAGGAGGCTGTTTATATACAATTATCACCTGATCCTATGCGGACCTTCTTCCAATTATGGAGCCGGAAGGAAGCATTGTTGAAGGCCACGGGAAAGGGGATAGACGACGACCTGAAGCTGGTACCCTGTGTGGATGGTTTTCATCGGGCACCCGCGGCTGTGGCAGGGTGTGAAACAGATATGATGGTGGATAGTTTTGATGTTGGTGACTCATACGTTGGGAGTTCGGCTGTGAAAGATGGGGCAGAAGAGATTGTGTTTGTAGATTCAGATATATTTTTGAGAAATTTACCGGGGTAAAAAATATTTGATTCAACATTAATCTTTTTTAGCGGGCTTTGCACCATAATAGGTGCCATAGTCGGGTTAGTCAGAAAACCGCCGGTGAAGGTTGATTTTGATTCGATTGAGTAACGCCTGAGAATAAAGCAATTCTGGTTTACAACGACATTTTTTGATAACAGTAGGCGTAACAAAATTTAAGTCGTACCATGTTTACAACTGTCAGAACAATTGCACTACCGTTGCCATTGCAATAAACATTTTGCCACTGCCAGGCAATGAAATAAAACCATACTTCGAATAGAAACTTTTTGCGGCATCATCAACCGGATCAACAACTATTGCCATCGAGGCTACACTTGCTACTGATGTCTCATAACTCCTTTTGAGCGCATCTATCAGCAATAATCGCCCTATTCCATGCCCTTTGAATCGAATATCCACCGCCAGTCTCCCTAATAATGTCACAGGCAGATCATTGTAGCCAAGCGGCAACTTTTTGATTAACGATTCAGGTAATTGGCCTCTTTGGATCGAAGCGCTTGAAAGGGTATAATAGCCTTTTATTTCCCGGTAATCATCCGTTAGAACAAAACAGGCCGAAAGCTTTCTTTTCATATCCTGCCCGGCTTGCTTGTGCAGGTAGTTATCAAGCATCTCGTTTCCACACGAAAATGCGGCTTTCAGATGACCGGAGGCTAAAAGTGCAGTTAAATAACTCATCGTGCAGATACTTGCTTCTGATGATGTTTCGCAGCCTCTTTCAATGACTTATTAGGCTTAGGCGGATTAACCAATGCATCAAAAAATATTTTTTTATCCTGCCAGGTTGCGAGTATGGTGTTATGCCGCTCTACGATGCTGCTGGCAGCCTCCTGTGTTGAATGAATAACAAATTCAGACAGTGATTTAAAACCACTTATTTTCGCCGCCATTTCAAAAAACTCTTTCTGGCTCTTTGTCAGCCTGGCATCAAACCGTGCCTGTTGTTGCTTCACGTAGTTCATAACATATAATTACTACAAATGTACGGATATTTCCCGTACAGCCAAAAAATATGGATAAGCCGGGTACGGAATTAACAGGCCTGCCTCCCGAAGGTAAAAATCTAATTTTTCAAAAAAATTCTTACCCTTTGCATTCCCATAAAGTTGCATACTTATTCAACATTCTTATTTCGCCCCTGGCAATTCTCCCGTTCCCATGCATTACTATATGCTGCAATTTTGTGGGCGCTTTTCTTTTTAACCACAAAAAACAAATCAACCCCTACCCTGATACCAAAATTCGATGTTGTGTAATGATGGTATGCTTTTGAACCCCATTCCATTTCTACATCCCTTATGTACTTTGTTTTGTAAAACGGACCGATATTGATATCGAGTATTTCGCTGACAACACCGAAAAGAACACCGGATGAATATTGCCATTCATCGTATGCTACCTGTGTGGTAATGTAGCCGGGTTGGGCATGGTTGTCGCTCTTGCCGTAGCGGCCAAAGGCTCCGACATAAGGCAGGTAGTTATCGTTAAACACTTTTTCGAAGGGACGTTGAAGCATTGTATGATTAAGGTCAAGGTAGCGGCGGTAATTCAGAAACAATCCACGGACAACAGTGTACATTCTGGGTCCTGAGGTATAGTCCTTTTTTGATGAATCATAGACATCATGTTCTGAGCTGTAATCATTGTATATCAAGTCAATACCTACTGAATGAACCTTATGAAAACCATACTCCACACCAAATGTGTAGTTTATACCGGAGCCTAATAACATCCAGGGCAGCACTTTAGCTTTAATGGCCCAGGTATTATCGCAGGCAGGCGTCACCTCCTCCTGGGCGCCGGCCGGTGCCATGCTTATGAGCAAGAGAAACAGAAAGAGAATGAGGGAGCGTAAGAAGGCGCGTAAGAGGAATACTTTTTTCATAATCAAAACAGTTTATGGTTATTGAAAAGCAAATATTGTGCCGAAAATCCGGAAACGTATTATGCGGGGCCGGAGGAGTTTTCTACCGCCCTGGTGATATTAATGACTAATACATCAGGCAATTTGGTTATCTTTGTAGTCCAAAATCTTTTTCTATGACATTTACTATCTTACTGCTGTGTAAGTTCTTTTTCTTTTTTACACCTGCAAAAACAGACAATATCCCGATGAGCATTTATGATTTTAAAGTAACCGCCCTTGACGGGAAAAGTACCATTGACTTTTCGAAATATAAAGGCAAAAAGATACTCATTGTAAATACCGCTTCGGAATGCGGTAACACCCCCCAGTATGCCGACCTGGAAGCCATGTACAGGCAATACAAAGGCAAACTGGTGATAGTAGGTTTCCCGGCCAATGATTTCGGCGCACAGGAGCCGGGCAGCAACCAGGAGATTGCTACCTTTTGCCAGAAGAATTACAGCGTAACTTTTCCCATGGCATCCAAGATCACCGTTAAAGGTGATGATAAAGCCCCCATCTATGTCTGGCTGACCAATAAGAAATACAATGGCCTGAAGGATAGTGAGGTGAAATGGAATTTCCAGAAGTACCTGATCAATGAAAAGGGAGAACTGGTGGCTGTATTTGCACCGGGTCTGAAGCCTACTGCGCAGGAGATAGTGGCGGCGATAGAAAAGTAGCCCCCGCACCCCCCAAGGGGGCTTTGCAGGAGAATATATTTTCAGCTTTGGTTCGTTGATGTGGGTTGCTCATGTTGGGTGGCGCTATTCTTTTTTTGTGAATATTTTTCGCGTGAATATCTTACCTTAGAATAATTATCAACCACAATGGTTTAGTTATGCATAAGTATTCCGTTTGTTTTTTTTTGGGTTTGTTGCTGTGTGCCTGTGGTTCGCATGGGCAGGTTGGGGGTGCGCCTTCGGGAATGATTAATGCGAAGGGCGCAGATGTGAAGACGCGCATCAATACGCCGGCGGGCTATACACGGATCAGTGAGTCTGCAGGGTCATTCGCGTTATACCTTCGCAATCTGAAATTGAAGCCTCATGGCACACTTGTTCATTACTATAACGGCAGCGTTAAAGAGAATAAGGGCGTTTATGTGGCTGTGGTAGATATGCCCGTTGGCAATAAAGACCTGCAGCAATGCGCCGATGCCATTATGCACCTGCGCGCCAAATACTTCTACGACATGGGCCAGGAAGACAAAATACACTTCACCTTCACTAATGGCTTCAGGGTTGACTACAGCAAGTGGAAGGAAGGTTACCGTATAGCCGTGAAAGGAAATAAAACAACATGGGTAAAAACAGCGCAACCCGGCAACAGCTACAATAGTTTCTGGCAATACCTGGAGCTGGTGTTTATGTATTGCGGCACATTATCGCTGTCGCACGAACTTGTGAGCAAACCCTACAAAGACCTGGAACCGGGAGATATACTCATAAGAGGTGGCTCGCCGGGACATGCAGAAATTGTACTTGATATGGCACAAAATAAAGAAGGTAAGAAAGTCTATCTGCTTGCGCAAAGCTACATGCCCGCACAGGAAATACAAATATTGGCCAACCCAAATGACGCACATCTAAGTCCGTGGTATGAACTGAAGCCAACAGATGCACTGATAGAAACACCGGAGTATGAATTTACTACGGGACAGGTGATGTGGTTTGGTGGCGAGTAGGAGAGACCTCTCCCCCAGCCCTCTCCAAGGGCGAGGGAGATGTTACCCCACTGGTCGAAGTTATACCGTTCAAAAGCAAACCTTTTCAAACATTTTTTTTATGTTTGTATTTGCAGGTAGTAAGCCCGTTT
>CAIMDZ010000188.1 GCA_903839875.1 uncultured Bacteroidota bacterium | reverse complement strand
TGGTTGGCACAACAGGTATAGTAACAGGGGTGGCTGCCGGAATTGCCACCATAACTTATACTCTCAGTACAGGTTGTTATGTTACTGCAATTGTAACAGTTAATTCTGCACCGGCAAGTATAATCATCCCTTCAGTTCTATGTGTAGGTTCAACTGTTACTTTAACTGATGCTACACCAGGTGGAACATGGAGCAGCGGGACTCCTGCTATCGGCACTATTGATGCAAGTACGGGTGTAATAACCGGGATTTCAGCGGGTATTGCAAGTATTACCTATACGCTTCCAGGTACCTGTTTTATAACGGCAACACTAAATGTAAGCGGGGCAGGGGCAGTAACGGTGAGCGGTGGTGGTACATTCTGCGGCAGTACAACAATCACTGCATCCGGAGGAGCAGGAGGAACTATTTATTATCAAGGCACCACTTCCGGTGGCACCTCAACCTCCACGCCCTCAACCTCCCAGGTGATTATAACATCAGGAACATATTATTTCAGGGCACAGACATCATCAGGCTGCTGGGGTGCAGAAGGGAGTGTGAAAGTAATTATAAATCCCATCCCAACAGCTGCGCCAACAAACAATGGCCCGATATGTGCAGGGGGAACGGTAACACTTAGCGCCAATTCCACAGCAGCTACTTCATGGTTATGGACAGGGCCCGGCGGATTCAGTTCAACATTGCAAAACCCGACAGCTACACCTGCAGTTACCACTACTTATTCATTAACAATAAGCAGCATCAGCACCGGTTGCAGCCCGGCGACAATTTATTTAACAACTGTTACAGTTAATCCGATGCCATTTCCCTTAGATACTAGAAGTGTATGTCAGGGTTCAAGTTTTACGATAGGTGGTGCCCCTATGGGCGGAACATGGGCAAGCAGTGATATATCAATAGCCACGATTGGTTCAACAGGTATAGTAACAGGGGTGGCCGCAGGAACTGCCACCATTACTTATTCACTTAGTATAGGTTGTTTCAGTACTACTATTGTAACAGTCAATGCAATTCCCACGGCAGCGCCAACAAACAATGGTCCAATATGTAGAGGTGGTAGTGCAACACTTTATGCCAATTCCACCTTCGCCAATACATGGTTATGGACCGGTCCTGGTGGGTTTAGTTCTTCTGCAAATAATCCGATAGTCACACCTTTGGTTCCTTTAACATATTCACTAACGGTAAGCAACACAATAACCGGTTGCAGCTCGGCGATTGTTTATACTACAACAGTTACTGTTCATCAAAAACCAAGTGCTGCCCCAGCAAACAGTGGCCCGATATGTGCAGGCAGCACAGTAACACTTATAGCTAATGCAACAGGAGGTACCGGTACAATTATTTATTTATGGAGTGGTCCTAACTTATCTTCAGCTACAATAGCAAATCCTACTGCGACCCCTACAGTTACTACAACCTATTCATTAACGGTGAGCAGTTCAGGTTCGGGTTGTAACACAGGTGCAGTATTTACTACAACGGTTATCGTAAATCCAATGCCTTCTCCAATAACAGGACCTGCCAGTTTATGCCAAGGTTCTAGTGTATTGCTGACTAGCAGCCCATCTGGAGGT
This sequence comes from uncultured Bacteroidota bacterium, assembly GCA_903839875.1. Taxonomy (GTDB): domain Bacteria; phylum Bacteroidota; class Bacteroidia; order Chitinophagales; family Chitinophagaceae; genus Nemorincola. Next base: position 8,166 of record CAIMDZ010000188.1, on the reverse strand, counting down.
ATATGGTCAAGCAGTGCCACTTCGATAGCTAGTGTTAGCACAGGTGTCACTGGTGGTTTAGTTACCGGGGGGACAGTAACAGGTACAGCAACTATTACCTATACACTGAGCGGAGGTTGTTATGTTAGTGTAATTGTGACCGTTAATCCTAACCCTGGAGCGATCCATGGGCCTTTTGCTGTATGCGTTGATTCATCCATAACCTTAACTGATCCAACCCCAGGTGGAACATGGAGTAGCACCCCCACTTCGATAGCCACCATTGGTTCAACAACCGGCATTGTAACAGGGATATCGGGAGGCATTGCCATTGTATATTATACGCTTCCCACTACTTGTTTTGCAACTGTTAATGTAACTGTAGGTAATTGTGGTGCAGCATTCCGTCCAATTCATATATACCCTAACCCTAGTACCGGTAATGGTTTGACTATTTCATGGGAAAATCAAGTTGTAGGAACTGCAACTTTAAAAATAATAAATAATTTAGACCGAATTATTTACAATGAACCTCTGGTGATTTATGCTACATCTGGACAAACACAAATTGATATACCTTACATTGTTAGTGGCGTTTATTTGCTAAATATAGTTTCTGATAACATTAATTTTAGTTACAAATTATTGATTATGAATAATAAATGATATATATAATGATTTATATTAAATTATTTCAGGGCACCTCTAACCTACATTATTCATAAACACACTACCGGGCCAAAATATTCAAAATTTTCTCATTGTTGCCAGAGATTTTTTGTGAGCGGTAATCATTTTTGTTTGCCTAAAGCTAAAAAAAATCAAAAGTACTACTACAAATGCAATACGATAGGTTGTAACTCTAACACAAGGGCGGACAATTTGCACATTCATTTCAATGATATTTTGTCCTGCTATTCATTTGAATTGAGTACCGAAATGAAGTATTTGGTCAAAATGCAAATGATTGCGGGTTACAACCAGCTTTCGGCAGAAAATGACAGTGCAGTCACTGACAACGAAAAACAAAGCAAGGAAATAAATAAAAAATTAGAGCGGCTTGAAGAAAGGTATGTACTTGAGGAAATAGCTAGAGAAATGTATGAGAAATTTAAGGGGAAATTTATGCTGGAGTTGAGTCAAAAAAATGACCAATTGGGAAAACTAAGCAAAAAGGTGTCGAACCTTGAAAAATACATAGATGCAGCATTACATTTTGCCTCAAAACTCAATACCGTGTGGGGTTCCAGCGATTATCTCAATAAGCAGAAGATTCAATTTTTTGGTATTTCCAGACGGAATGTATTACGATCGAAAAAATGATGAGTGTCGAACCCCCAAAATAAATAAGTCATTTAGCTACTTTGCAGACCTGGCAAGGGTTTCGGAGGAAAAAGAAAAAGGGAATTACAAAAATAATTTGCAATTCCCCTGTTCTGTAGCGAGGACTGGGATCGAACCAATGACCTTCGGGTTATGAGCCCGACGAGCTACCGCTGCTCTACCTCGCGATGTGGGGTGCAAAGGTATAGCTTTAATGGTTACCTGCCAAACTTATTCCTGGTTAAATTGAAAAATAGAACAGATGGCAGTTAAGATTATCTTTAAAATGGCAATCAGTCAACTAATCAACGTTTGAACCTACCTTTACGCCATTAAAATTGATAAATGTCAAAAAGTAATAAAAAGAAAATTAAAAACCAGGAGGCAGGTAAGAAAATATATACCGGGAAACTGGAGGTAACCCGCAGTGGTATGGGGTTTGTAGTGGTTGAGGGCCTGGAAAAGGATATAATGGTTGAACGGGATAATATGGATACCGCTCTGAGTGGAGACGAAGTAAAAGTAGAGGTCAGGGGGCACTTGGATAACAATAGACGGCTCAAGGGGACAATAATTGGAGTCGTGCGCCGCAAACAATCTGAATTCAGCGGGAAAGTGGAGGTACATCCTCATTTTGCTTTTCTGATGCCTGACAGTGATAAAATGCCCGTGGATATATACATACCGCTGCACCTGCTCAACGGGGCAAAAAACGGTGATCATGCTATGGTGCGCATTGTGGAATGGACGGGTAAAACAAAAAATCCTGTAGGTGAGATTGTTAGTGTGCTCACTAATGAATCAATAAATGAAATTGCAATGCAGGGCCTGCTGGTGGAAAATGGGTTTCCATTAGGGTTCCCGGATGATGTACTGGAAGATGCTGCCCGGTATCCGGAAGGTGTGGATAAACAGGAAATTAAAAAGAGAAAGGATATCCGGAATGTACTTACCATTACGATTGACCCTGCTGATGCAAAAGATTTTGATGATGCCATCTCCTTCAGGGCAATGAAAGGAGGGTGGTATGAAATCGGGGTGCACATAGCTGATGTAAGCCATTATATTGAAGCAGGTTCGGCGCTCGATAAAGAAGCCTACCGTCGTGCCACCAGTGTTTACCTGCCTGACAGAGTTTCGCCTATGTTGCCGGAGCGGTTATCGAATGAGCTGTGCTCTTTGCGGCCGCATGAAGACAAATACACCTTTTCCGGAATTTTCCAGATCAATAAGCAGGGCAAGGTAAAAGATCACTGGATCGGTAAAACAGTTATTCATTCCGACCGCCGCTATGCTTATGAAGATGTACAGGAAATAATAGAAGGAGCAGAAGGCGATTACGGAAAGGAACTGCACATATTGAATGAGATTGCTCAAAACCTGCGTAGCCAGCGGTTTAAGAAAGGAGCAATTAACTTCTCATCGCAGGAAGTGTGGTTTAAACTGGACGCAACAGGAAAACCGGTTGGCATAATCATTAAAGAGAGCAAGGAAGCCCACCAGTTGATTGAGGAGTTTATGCTGCTCGCTAACAGAACAGTGGCAGAATATGTAGGTGGGTTGAAATATAAAGGTGAAAAAATTCCATTCCCATATCGTGTTCACGATGTACCCAATGAGGACAAACTAAGCGTTTTTTCATTGTTTGCAGGAAAATTCGGTGTGAAATTCGACCTTACAACACCTGAGAGTATTTCCAAATCATTTAACAAGATGCTGGAAACCGTTCAGGGCAAACCCGAGCAGCATGTACTGGAGCAATTAGGTATTCGCACTATGTCGAAGGCCGTGTATACTACCGATAACATAGGACATTACGGCCTGGGTTTTGAGAACTACTGTCATTTTACTTCACCTATCAGGCGATACCCTGATGTTTTGGTACACCGGATATTGCAGCAGTGTATTGAAAATGATATTCAGCCGATTAAACACCTGGAAGTGCAATGCAGGCATTGCTCTGATCAGGAGCGGAGGGCTATGGAAACAGAGCGTTCTGCCAATAAATACAAGCAGGTGGAATTCATGCAGAGCTATGTAGGTGAAGATTTTGATGCAGTCATAAGCGGTGTTGCTACCTTTGGTTTCTGGGCCGAAACAGTTGAGCATAAATGTGAAGGAATGGTGTCGGTATCTGACCTTTCTGAATTTGATGATTTTGAATTCAGGGAAGGAGAGTATGCTTTGGTAGGGCGGAGTTCGGGACTCCGGTTTGCAATGGGTGATAAGGTAAAGGTACGTGTTGTGGCTACAGACCTCGGCAAACGTCGCATTGATTATACAATATTGGAATTGCCGGAGGCTAAAATGAAAAGGAGACCGGATTCAAATGCCTTTGAAAACAGACCTAAAGGCAAAAACAAAAATGACAGGAATAAAACTACTAACCGTAAAAAAAGATAAATGCACTCATTTAAAGACCTGGTTACAATTTTTGAAGAACGGTTTAGAGCATCACTGCCTTTTACACAATTCCCGGCAACTTTGTACGAACCGTGCCGGTATCTGTTGCGACTTGATGGCAAGCGTATACGCCCGGTACTTTGCCTCATGGCCAATGAGTTGTTTAATGAGATCAACGAAGACGCCTGGCATGCAGCTTTCGGAATTGAATTGTTTCATAACTTCACATTGATCCATGATGATATTATGGATAAGGCCCCGCTCAGGCGGGGAAATCCAACCATTCATGCCAAATACGGACTTACGGCCGGAATCTTATGCGGAGATGTGATGAGCATTTATGCCTATGACCAGATAGCACAAATTAAGCATACACTTCCGCAGGCGCTTGCTATATTTAATAAAACGGCCATTGAAGTTTGTGAAGGGCAGCAGTTGGATATGGATTATGAGGCAAGAAATGATGTGCGGATTGATGAATACCTTCATATGATTGCCTTGAAAACCTCTGTATTGCTTGCTTCCAGTCTGAAGATTGGCGCCATTACCGGCGGAGGAATGGGAGACAGTGCCAATAAGCTCTATGAATTCGGGAAAAATATGGGAATAGCTTTTCAGTTACAGGACGATTACCTCGATGCATTTGGTGATGCTGAAAAGCTGGGCAAACAGAATGGAGGAGATATTAAAGCCAATAAGAAAACCTACCTCTTGCTTAAAGCACTGGAAAATGCGAATGCAACGCAACATAAAGAAATTGAAGATTTGCTGAAAAGTGAATCAGATCAAAAAGTAGCTTCTATGTTGTCTCTTTACAATGCTACCGGCGCCGATGTGGCATGCAGGCAGGAAGCAGAGAAATATTCAAAGGCTGCTTTCAATTGTTTTGAAGAGGTGGCAATACCTTCAAGGAGGAAACAACCATTATTTGAATTGGCAAATTATCTGCTGATGAGGGATAAGTAAGTTTGGCAGTTGCCTGTTTGCAGTTGGGAGTTGCCCATGTTGAGGATGGGAGGGCAGTTGCCAGTTTGCAATTGGCAGTTGCCTGTGTTGCGAAGACTACGTTGCGCTGGGCAGGCGCAAGGGTGCCCCAACATCATTGTCGCATTTTTCTATTTTTTTGCACACCTTGCAATTGATAATCAATCGTTTATCATAAATCATTGTCGTATTGATGTCGTATTGTCTCGTACCCACCGTGAGTTTGATGGGTGATGCCTCTTGATTACTATCGGGATTATTGGATTTAATCCGCTGCGGTGGATAGCACGTGTTTTTGCTGTATTCATATAATTTGTAATTCATAACTATAGTGGTTGGGTGAAAACTGCGGGAATTATAAAAAGTATGCGGGTATACGAGTTTTAATTGATTTGCCTCGTCCTGAAATGGGTTTATACGTTGGTTAGTCCTTGGGAATCTGGATCGTAGTTTTTAGTCCTGCGCGAGTGGGGCGGACACACGGGTACCGCCCCTACAATTATCGGTGCCGGACCGACGAAAACATCAAATTTGGTGATTTATTATTCATAACTGTAGTGGTTTTGTAAAATTTTCTGGATTAAAAATAGTTTGCAGGTTCAGTAATATTTAATTGATTTCAATTAGTTGTATCTTAGGCAATTTCCGGAATCTTTCCGGTTTCTTCCAGAAGCGGAAGTGCGACCGGAAGTCGTGTTATATATACTAAATAAGTCGTAAGTCGAGAGTCGTAAGTTGTAAGTCCGGGAGTTGCGTTAAGAGGGAATGCATGTAGTGAATCCTTGGCAGGAGAATAAATTTTGTTATCTGCCCTGCGCGAGAGGGTAGCCCCCCATTTTGGCGGGGCAGGGTAATTGAATTATAAGTGCGTATTATGTTCATAGGTACAGCAAATTTAAACAAGATATTTTAAATTACCAAATATAATATTTACGATAGTACAGTTTTTGGGCTATGATAAAAAGTTTTTTTGGTGGCAAGTGTGGAATTATTTTGTCACCGTTCCTTATGTATAAAGAAGGGTAAGCAATCATTATACCTCCCGCATTCATAAAATTGGTAGTACTACAAATTGTGAATTTCCAAATAAAAGAAATTAATTCCTGAAAATGGAATTAATACCTAGTATGTAAGATCGTAAAATATTGATAATCAGTTATTTATAATTATGGCATATTTTTTGACATTATAAAGGTACTCAAACAATATTTTTAACTCAAACAAACAAACTAAAATGAAAAACATCAATCGCAAATCAAGTAATAGGAGTAGTAGTAAACTCAAAGAAAAAGTTATTACCTTTTATAACAGAACCTTCAATAGTATCCAATGTGCCTATATGGCATTGAAAGAAAGATATTTTATGAAGGTAACTTTTAAGATTCTTGTTAATAAAAATGGATTATTGGTAGGCTACTTCATTGTCAAATAATTCCAAAAAATTTCAAAGTCTGAATTTATATTAAAAAGGAAGTGATAATAATATGGTCCATCCATAGCAAGTATGATGAAATATTGTTATATATAATTATATGTATTACAAAAGCCATGTATCCGTAATTGATAAAAATAATTTATTCACTTCTAAGGTCGAAGACCTGATAAGGGAAATTATTATTCAAAATGATATTCCATACTATAGGATAGAGTCTGGTGTGGAACACAATATACGTAATTTAGTACAGGATACTAATTTGCCGGTTATCAGGATCATTACTTACTTTGAAGATACTGTAAGCAAGATATCACACATCCTTAATGATGAATTTGACATTGATTTTGAACAATCAGTTGATAAGAAGAAAATCAGAATTGAAACTTTTGCTTACAAGAACATAATTTACATTGCAAGTTTAAAAGCGGACAGACAAAAACAGACAGAATACATAAGATCTGGCAACAAAAAATTTGAAATACAGATATGCTCTATGTTGCAGGATGCCTGGTCTGGTATAGAAAAAGAGCTTGGTTATGAAAATTCAATCATGCCAGATGAAGCGAAAAGAGATTTTTACAGGATAGGTGCACTTTTGGAAATGGCCGACATTGAATTCCTGAAGATAAGGACTGAACTTAGCCAAAAGAAATTAAATAAAAATTCAGCCTCATTCTTACAGGCCGAATTAATAAAGACACAAGAACCTAAAATAATTGCAACCGATAAGAATGCAAATACTTCAATTGCATGTCCGCAGGCAGTTGCTAAAGAAGTGACAAAAGAAGCGCCGCCGGTTCAGCCTCTGCCAGTGGCTGCTTTCACTACGCCCGTTTTGGAGCAACCTAAGATAACAGCAACACAAGTTGCACATACACCTGAAGCTAAAGTAAAAGAAACACAGCCTTTCGTTGCAGCTCCGGCTCCAAAAACAACAACTCCTGTTCCTCCATCTCTGCCCATAGTTAAGCAATGCACGATACCAGTGAACGCAGGAGTAATTATCGTACCTAAACCAACAGTAATACCAACTTTAAAACTTCCTGAAAATGTAATTACTGAAAGAAATAACATTGATATAGTTAGGTTTAAAAAGATTGTACAGAACATTAATAATGTTGAACAGGAAAATGGCGTGGTTATTGAGGTTGACAAACATATTGCAAAACAAGAGCTTCAACGGGATATAATTATTCCTCATCAGGATTTGGCAGATACAAAAAAAACAATTCCAACCCCTGAATTAACACTTCCAGTTATTGAAAAGATTATTTCTATACCACAGACAACTGTTATACAACCGGGAGAAACAGTCATTAAGTTAAGTGTGAATGGTATTGAAATAGTGGGAAAGGTTACAGAAGCAATGTGTGAACCAATCATGGTTAAATCTGTTTCATGTTATAACGAACAATCTAAATCAACCAAAGTAATAGAATTAATTGAAAACGCTCATATGACTGAAGCAACTTTAAAGGAGTATGTTAGGAACAGCTTGCTCCTTAAAGAAATAGACCAGCAGATAGCTGATGCCACAGGTGCAAAAATTAATGCAAATATTGATATTGAGGGAGATATAGAGCGCATGCGCTTTCTGAAAGTTTTCACTTTAAAACAACTTCATGACAGGCTTTTAGATAATAAAAAAGATATTGTTGCATTTGCTGAAAAATGGATTGGGCAAAGTAAAAACAAAACTTTCGATACAGGTATTTCTTTATTCTATCTGGAATATATGCTGGTAGGCAAGAAAAATGATCCGGTTTTTGCAAGGGAGTATTTACTGAAGTTCATTTCTGATGACGATTATAATGCTCAATTCATAATCTCTACTTATAATTGTATTTTCGAGGCTAACTCAACAAATTATTCAAAAAGAACTATGGTAGCTTAATATTACGTTATACTGCAAACGGGATAGAATAGTGCATTAACGAAACATGGATTTTGCGAGCTTGATAACTACATAATGTGTTTATTAGCAAACAATTATTACTCGTGTCTTTGCGCCTCTGCGCCTTTGCGTGAACCATTTTCTTGCA
>CAIMDZ010000187.1 GCA_903839875.1 uncultured Bacteroidota bacterium | reverse complement strand
GATTTTACGCTTAGCAAAAAAAGAAAAATAACTTCGCAATATGGTGGAAGTTATTTTGTCAACGTTCCTTATATACTTAAGCCAAAGGGTCTATCTCTTTTTCCGGAGTGTTTTTGGCGAAGAAGGAGTCTACGAAGCCGGAGAACATGGGAGGGACTTTACCGAGAATGAAGTCCTTCATGATCTCAATGGATTTATTTGCCTGATCTTCTGAAAGGCCTGCCTGGTCTTTTAGTTGTTGTATTAGGTCCTCCATCTGGAAATGGAATTTAAGGTTTGGAATTAGTAATTGGGATTGTTTCTAATAATTTATGCTGCTTTGAGGTGTTCCAATTTAGCGTGTTCAATCATCTGCTGGGAATATTCGAGGGTGAGATGGAATGTACCGTCGTGTTTTTCTGAGGGCAGATCGAACATGGCATCGGTGAGTATCATTTCGCAAATGGCTCGGAGACCACGGCCACCAAGCTTATACTGGATAGCCTTTTGCACCATATAGTCGAGCGCTCCGTTTTCTACTGTCAGTTTAATTCCTTCAAATTCAAACAACCTTGTGTATTGCTTTATCAACGCATTCTTTGGCTCAGTCAGAATCCGCTTGAGGGATTCCTCATCGAGCGGATTGAGATAAGTGACAATGGGAAGCCTGCCCAAAAGTTCCGGAATCAGTCCGAAAGTACGGAGGTCCTGAGCGTTTACATACTGGAGCAAATTTGCCCTGTCGAGGTCTTTGGATGCTTTTATAGCATTGTAACCAATGGCGCTCGTCTGGATACGGCGGGCGATCATTTTGTCAATGCCTTCGAAAGCGCCACCACAAATGAAGAGGATATTCTGTGTGTTCACCTTTATCATTTTCTGCTCCGGGTGTTTTCGTCCGCCCTGTGGCGGAACGAGTACTTCAGAGCCTTCGAGTAACTTGAGCATGGCCTGCTGAACTCCTTCGCCGCTAACATCGCGGGTGATGGATGGATTATCGCTTTTGCGGCCTATTTTATCCAGCTCATCTATATATACTATGCCGCGCTCTGCAGCAGCAACATCGTAATTGCTGGCCTGGAGGAGACGGGAAAGTATGCTTTCGACATCTTCGCCTACATAACCGGCCTCAGTGAATACGGTGGCATCTACAATAGCAAATGGTACCTGGAGCAGGCGGGCGATGGTTTTGGCCAGTAAGGTTTTACCTGTTCCGGTTTCACCTACCATCATAATATTGGATTTTTCGATCTCCACATCGTCTTGCGGCGGCATGGTGAGTCGTTTATAGTGGTTATATATAGCTACGGCCAATACTTTTTTTGCATCATTCTGGCCAATAACATATTGGTCGAGAAAGGCTTTTATTTCACGTGGCTTATAGTTCTTATTTTTTTGTAATTCAGGTTTGGTATCTTCTTTTTTCGTTTTATCGCCGCCTGTAGCCTCAATAAGGAGGGAATGGGCGTTTTCGATGCACTGGTCGCAAATATTGCCTTTGATGCCGGTGAATAAAATATTCACTTCACTTTCTGCGCGGTCGCAGAAGGAGCATCTTTTCTCGGGTTGTTTTGCCATGGGTGCAAAGGTAGGGGTTTATTAGGGGAATTTGGAATTGGGGGTTAGGGATTTGGATTGTTGCGCACCTCAGTAAAAATATTATACGTCGTGTGATTTAGAACAATGCAAAAGAGCTTCACCTCCGCTGATGGCGGGGCAGGCAGCAAAGTCGTAATTAATTACCTGCCTACCGTCAGCTACTCTTTACACACATGTTATTTTTCAATCATTTTATCTGTCATTTTCCATCGTGAATTTGCCACCTGCAGACAGGCTGCCTGTAGGCAAGTGCCGCCGGGTCGCCTGAACATGCCTTTCGTTAAAACTATGGCAGTTGAAAAAAACGGCAGTTCCGGCGGGACGGGAAAAGGTAAAAATTTCTGCGATACACCGAGGTTTTTACTTTTTGATGATCGAACTCATTGATTACCAATTAATTGACTAATAATGAAATGTAAAAAGGTAATAATTTACTTCCAAAAAAGGTATAAAAAGGTAAAAAAAAGGTAAAATATGGTAAATAGTTAATGGGTTGCCTCGTCCTGAAATGTGTTTACACGTTGGTTAGATAATCCTGTTTTTTGTTTACTGCCACTTTAATCAGTTTTTGTTTATAGGCTCAGCACCGTTTTTAGCGGTCTGACACCCTTGAAGGTGTACTGACGGCAAAAACTCCAATCAGTTTTTCATCGTATAAGGTAAATTGTGCGAATATTAACGAAAATAGTCACAAATGTAGGAATAATAATTAATATTTCCAAATTTTGTGGATAAATAGTTTGCAAATGCAAGATTGGCAGATTTATATTTTTTGTTGGTATATTTTATAGGCGATAATATTATTATATTTTTGTGTTCATGGAGATTCAGGATGTATTGTGTCATAGGATTCTTATTTTGGGCTTGGCGGAGTGCAGGTGGGGGGGAGTGTCCTGCGGGTGTTATCCTGTGGGAAGATTGTCTGAACTAAGATTTATAGGATTTGAAGATTATAGGATGCGCGAGTGCCCTGCGCGAGGTTGTTGGGGACACCAACAACGGCGGAACGGAGGGAAAAATGATTAAACCTTAAATACTTTTGAACAATATCCGGAAGATAGTAATTTACATTTTCATTTGCCAATCGCTCCTGCATGACCAAAAGAGTAAAACGAAAACCGCTTAATGAGCAATCTGTTTCGGCAAAAAATAAAACGATAGAAAAAACAGTGCCTGTTGCCAAAAAAGGGATTTCTTCTAAAGTGAAACTCTGCATCGTTTTAGGAATACTATCTTTTTCGATCTATTCAAATACTTTACGCAATGGGTATGCTGTGGACGACAATCTTTTTATCACGCGCAATAGCGTGGTGAATATGGGCGTAATGGGGATTACACAATTACTGGCATCACCCCGCATGAAAGGTGTCGAAACGGGCAACAACGACACATACCGCCCTACGTCATTTATCATGTTCGCTGTTGAAAAAGAATTATTTGGCTTTAATCCAACAACAGGACACCTGATTAATATTATATTATTTTCTGCGTGCGTGGTACTGCTTTTTCTGTTCCTGGATAGACTGTTGGAGCACAAAAAGACTGTGATTGCTTTTATTGCAGCTTTGCTCTTTGCAGTGCATCCCATCCACACCGAGGTTGTGGCTAATATCAAAAGCCGCGATGAACTGTTATGTTTTTTCTTTGCATTCTGGTCACTCAATTCGTTCATCACGTATTTTGCCAACGGAAAAAATATCCGGTTGGTTGTTGGTTTCGTTGCTTTGTTTTTGTCGTTTCTTTCTAAGGAGACCTCGGTTTCTTTTATAGCTATCGTTCCCTTAGTTTTTTTCTTTTACCGAACCGGCAATAAACGAAGAAGCATAACCATAACTGCCGCTGCCGTCATAGGGTTTGCGATATTCCTTGGCATCCGGACGATAGTATTGCATGGAATCGCACCGGGCCATAGCGCTTTGGCAGCTTCTGCTGATAATCAGTTGTTAAATGTTCCGGCAGGCGCTTCGCGCCTTGCCACGGCCATACTCACCTGCGGTTACTATATTAAGTTATTGTTTATCCCTCACCCCTTGCTCTGTAGTTACTCCTATTCCACTATTCCCTTTGTGAATTTTGGGAATATTTGGGTATTGCTGTCCCTTACTGCTTATCTATCATTAATTGTATTCGCGTTTTACCGGTTAATCAAATTCAAAAAAGATCTGTGGGCATTCGGTGTATTATTTTATCTCATCACCATTGCATTGTTCTCGAATATTGTTTTCCTTCCTCCCGCACTCTTCGCGGAACGATTTGTATTTTTTGCTTCTGTCGGGTTTTGTTTATTGATAGCTCTGCTTATAGAAAAATGGTTGTTCAGCTTTTCAAAATCGGAAAACGCCGCCAATACCTTAAGCGATCTTTCGAGGTCAAAAGTGTTGCTGTTCCTGGTTCCGATCGTAATAGTTTTCGGAAGTATGACGGTTTCCCGGAACTACGATTGGAAAGATGACTATAGCCTATACAGCACTGACGTGGAGAACGCGCCTCAAAATTCGCGCATGAACATAGCTTTAGGTCTTGTGCTGGACAATAACCTGGAGAATAAAGAGTTGAGGCCGGACGTGAAATCCCAGATGATCGAAAAAGGGATAGGTTATCTTAGAAGCGCAATTGGAATAACCCCGGCTAATGCTGATGCACATGCGGGATTGGCACATTTTTATGTTGTGAAAAAAATGTATGACTCGGCTGAAGTACATGCAAAGATGGCAATAATGCTTAATACCATGAATGTCATAGCAACCGAAAATCTTGGACTGACATACTGTAACACAAAAAGGTTTGCAGAAGCAATCCCTTTATTTAAAAAAGCGATGCAATTAAACCCCAAACTTGATGCCGAGTATAGGAATATCGGCATTTGTTATCTTGGCATGCACCAATACGATTCTGCCGCTATAAATTTAAAAAAGGCGTTAGCTGCAACACCTGAAAATCCCAAAATACTGTATGGGCAGATTGCAATAGCATATAACGGAATGGGGCAAATTGATTCTGCAAAAAAGTATGAGCAGCTTACAAGGCAGTATGATCCGGCTTTCAGGTTAAGATGAATGGCTGATACGAAACGCTTCCGGAATCCAGTTTTGTTGGGTTCGTTCCGTTCGGCTCCGCCTCACTCCACTCACCGCAGATTACTGACCTGGACTATTGAAATACAAATATATAAGGGAGGTGCTGATAGCGACCCTAATTTTTTGGACTAAATTGACTTAAGTATTAGTGTTAAACTTGTCACCCAAAATAATACACTCCAAACTTTGTACCAGAATTTAACCTGATAACATAGCCCAATTATGAGCTACCCGATACGCTACCGCAGTCCAAAAAAAAAGCAGGGGCAATACGCCCCTGCTTCCTGTTAAGAATTGAATGAGAAATTATGCACCCACCGCAGAACGCTTAAAGGTAACAACTGTAAGACCTTTAGATACTGAAGTAAGATATTCTGCTACCGTCTTGCTGTTGTCTTTTACAAAAGCCTGTGGCAACAAAGTGTTTTCTTTAAAGAACTTGTTCAGCTTGCCTGCTGCGATCATCTCTGCTTTATCAGCAGCCTTACCTTCAGCAATGATCTGCTCAATTGCGATTGCTTTCTCACGTGCTACCATTTCTTCCGGAACACTGTCGGCATCAACTGCCAGTGGTTTCATAGCTGCGATCTGCATGGCCACATCCCTTCCTGCGGTAATAATAGCTTCGCTGGCAGCCTGGTTCATGCCAACCAATACGCCAATGCGGTAACCCTGGTGGATATATGGAATTACTGATTCGCCGGCAACCTGCTCAAAACGCGACAGTTCGATCTTCTCACCTATCTTGGCTACCATCTCCATCAGCTTTTCGCCTACAGTAGCATTACCCATTTTAGCTTCTTTCAGCGCATCAATAGTTGCTGCTTTTGTTTCAAGAGCTATATCGGCCACCTGCTGTGCGAAATGAATAAATTCTTCGTTCTTGGCCACAAAGTCAGTTTCAGAGCTAAGGGTAACAACAATTCCATAAGTATTGTCTGCATTTGCTTTTGCAATTACCACACCTTCTTTTGCTTCACGGTCGCTGCGGTTAGCGGCAACTTTCTGGCCTTTTTTACGCAGGTAATCTATTGCTTTCTCAAAATCACCGTTGCTTTCCATAAGCGCTTTACGGCAATCCATCATACCTGCTCCTGTTTGCTGGCGCAGCTTATTTACTTCAGCTGCTGATATTGTTATTGTGCTCATTGTATTTTTATTTCTTGTGATAAATTTATTAAAGATTCGAAATTCGCTTTTTGTTAGTAAAGCCCCAAATGCGGGGCTTTACACTATTATTATCTTTTTATCCTGTCATCATGAGCCTAGTCGAATGACAACTGCTAACTGTCAATTGGTAACTGCCAACTAAATTAGTCCCTCTTGATAGGCGGCCTTCCACCGCCACCACCTGGTCCGCGGCCTGCGCCACCACTGCGTGGGGCACCGCTGCCACCACGTGGAGCACCACCACCACGATTGCCGTCAGTGCGACCACCGCCTGGGCGGCTGCCTGCTGCTCCGGCTCCTGCACGACCTGTGCCACCACCTGGTCCACGTCCACCTCCGGTGCCTGCACCTGCAGCCGCACCACGTCCGCGACGACGGCGACCGCCTTCATCCTCATCATTGATCTCTAAACCGCGTGAACCGTTATCGGTGTTATCTTCGGTATTTTCTTCTTCATTTTCTTTCACCTGCGCGCGTTCCTGTAAACCTTCAAGAATTGCAGCGGTGAGGTATTGTGTAACGATAGCTATTGATTTGGTAGCATCATCATTAGCAGGTATAGCGAAATCTACTTTGGTAGGATCGCTGTTGGTGTCCACCATTGCGAATGTGCTGATACCAAGACGTTTTGCTTCAGCAAGAGCAATATGCTCATGGCTGATATCTATAATGAAAAGCGCTGCAGGTACACGGCCCATCTGGGAGATACCGCCAAGCACTTTTTCCATTTTTTCTTTACTGCGGGTCAGGGTCAGGCGCTCTTTCTTGGTTACGCTGTCCATGGTACCGTCCTGCAGCATTTTTTCAATGCTCAGCATTTTCTTCACGCTTTTGCGGATAGTGCTGAAGTTAGTCAGCATACCACCCAGCCAGCGTTCAGTAACAAAAGGCATGTTCGACTTCTGTGCCGCTTCCACCACTATTTCCTTAGCCTGCTTTTTAGTAGCTACAAACATGATCTTCTTACCGCTTTTAGCGATAGATTTCAATGCAGCAGCAGCTTCATCAAGGCCTTCAATAGTTTTATTGAGGTCTATGATATGAATGCCATTTTTTTCAGCAAAGATGTATGGCAGCATCTTGGGGTTCCACTTTTTCTTCAGGTGGCCGAAGTGAACACCTGCTTCGAGGAGCTGCTGGTGTAATGTTTTATTATCTTCCATTTGAATAATTTCTTGTTGGTTAAAAAAAATGATTTTCATTTGTAGACGCAATCCCGATAGCTATCGGGAGCGTCTCTACCCACCAAACACTAACGTTTAGAGAACTGGAAGCTACGGCGTGCTTTACGTTTACCGAATTTCTTACGCTCTACAGAACGGCTGTCGCGGGTCATCAATCCTTCTTTTTTCAATGGAGGACGATTTTCAGGGTTCACTTCACACAGCACGCGGCTGATAGCCATCTTAATAGCTTCTGCCTGGCCTTTCTGGCCACCACCCTGTACGTTTATTACAAAGTCAAAAGAGCTTTGTACATCAAGTGTTTTTAATGGCAGCTCCACCTGGTTTTGCAGGTACATGATCGGGAAATACGCTTTGTAATCCTTGTCATTAACCGTGATATTGCCGGTGCCCTTGCTCAGGTAAACACGGGCTACGGCTTCCTTACGGCGGCCAACGGCGTTTTTTTGTTTTTCCATTTTATTTTAAAGTCAAAAGTTAAAAGTAAAAAGCTAAAAGTTTTTGAGTAGTCTGATTTCGTTCCACCACCTCCTCTTGGGGGAGGCCGGGAGGGGCCTATTTCAGCATTTTCGGATTCTGTGCCTTATGCGGATGCTCTGCACCTTCATAAACGAACAGTTTCTTATACATCGCACGGCCCAGGCGGTTTTTAGGAAGCATGCCTTTTACAGCGCGCTCTATCATCAGTTCCGGACGGCGGTTAACCAGTTCTGTGGCAGTTTCAATTTTTTGTCCACCGGGGTGACCTGAGTAAGTCTGGTATTCTTTCTCTTCCATCTTATTACCGGTCAGTACAGCTTTGCCGCAGTTGATCACGATTACATAATCACCGGTGTCGAAGTGCGGAGTAAAGTATACCTTATTCTTGCCACGCAGGATAGCTGCTATCCGGGAGCTCATACGGCCAAGCGTCTGGTTGGTAGCGTCAATTACATACCAATCGCGTTTAACGATCTTTTCGTTGGCTGATTGTGTTCTAAAACTTAAGTGTCTCATTTTTTAAAGTCAAAAGTTAAAAGTCTAAACCCAAAAACTGGGTTTTTAAATTTGGGACGGCAAAGGTAGGGAGCTGAGGTGAATGCGCCAAGAAATTCATTAAGAAATTTTAAGACGACGCTGTAAGTTATTGATTATCAATAAAAATAAGAGCAAAATATTTTAGAAAATGGAAAAACAAGCCATTATTTTCCTTTCTTCGAAGAAATAAGATAACTGATCTTGATCCCTAAAGGAAAATAAGGCCGTGCCGAAGTCCCTTCTACATTGTCTTCATCCGCAAATAGATTGCCATCGTTTTCCCCGTTTTTATTCAATCCAAATACTTTCGTGAAGCGGTTTTCCAGGTACCGGAAACCCATGCCCGCATACCCTTCCAGGTAAATGCTCTTGCTCAGTTTCAACGAACTTCCGATCATCAGTCCGGCGCCAGCCGAGAACTTATGTACTTCTGCGTATGTATATGAATAGCTGTAGTAACCCGTTTCGTAATATCCGTGGTCCTGGGTAAAATATTGATGCCGCATAAATACTTCCAGCCCCAGGAACAGTCTGTTGTTGCAGCGCATGCTGAAGTATTGCCGCAGGTCCAGCCGCATCTTCAGATCTGATTTTATTTGCTTCCCTTCTGTTGACCTATAAGGCATAGGTATCCCTATTTCAAAAGACGCTGCCATGCTCTTACTAAAGCGGTATTCTACGCCAACCGGGAGATTAAAGCCATGAAAGTCGAGCAAGGAACTTGGAGTTGCCTTAATAAACATTGTTTTTGCGAAATAATTCATAGTGGTTGCATCCTCCTTCCTGAAACTGGCACGGCATTTCTTCTTTCGTCTTTTTTCATCCGGTGTCTGCCTAACCCGGCGAGGGGGTTTACCTCTCTTCATAAGAGATTTATTTCTTGCCTCATCTCTTTTCGCCGCTTTTGCAAGCCTTCGGAGCCGGTAGTTTACCTTTTTCTCGTGCCGGGTTAGCTTTATTTTTTTCGCGTTTTCCTGGCTAAGCGTAACAGGCGAATGAGCAAACATTAATAGGAACGCAAGCAATAACCATTTATATCGCATAAAAAGGTATTTAGTGGGCAATATGTAAATATATCTATTTTAACTGGGTTGTACGCATTTTCTCACTCGCCACTGGTCTTAATCGTACCGCTTCCGAAGCCCTGAATAGATAGATCTCTAATATGGACATTTACCTCGCGCAGATTTGTCAACTTTTCAAAAGTTGTCAAATCTTTCCCACCGCAATCAGCTCATTTTTCCACCTCTCGGAAAACCCCTCCACCAATCGGAATATATCACCACCATGCCAAAAATCAACTAATTGATTATCAATTAATTACAACTTTGGCACGCCGTTGGTAATATACCTGTCAAACAAACAAACAAACTCAAACTAAAAAACAAACTAAAATGAAAAACATCGTAAAATCAATCG
>CAIMDZ010000186.1 GCA_903839875.1 uncultured Bacteroidota bacterium | reverse complement strand
CACGGCTCTGAACACTCTTTCCCTACACGACGCTCTTCCGATCTCAAATGACAGGGATTCTTCATTAGAATTACTACCCGGGTTTTTAAATAATATTGATGTTAAAGGCTGCTGAATTTCACTCCTGCTTTGTGCATAGGCCCATAACACCAGGAACAAGGCCACAACCAGGCCGGCGCAAATTGTAATAAGGATACTTCGTTTCTTATTTTCATTTTCATAAAAGAAAAAAACGAGCGGAATGACCCCTAAAAAAGTAACTGCAGTTTCTTTTGACAGGATAGCAATAAAGAAAAAAAATGTACCGGTAATTAGTTGGTAAAACCTGCCTTGCCTCGAATAATCAATGAATATATTCAGTGACAGGAACGCAAAGAAAAAACAAAGCAGCTCATCACAGCTTTTAATATTGGCCACAACCTCGGTGTGGACAGAATGAACAGCAAATAAAAGCGCTGCAATAAAAGCCATAATTACCTGTTCACCTTTAAACAATTTATTCAAAAAAAGAAATAGCAACACAACACAGGAAGCAAAGAACAGGATATTGAACAAATGGAATAAATGAGCTGCAAAAGGTTTTTCCCCGAAAAACTGGTACTCAATCGCAAAAACTACTAAGGACAATGGCCTGTAATAATCAAAAACAGTATTTGCGCCAAATCCTTCCAGGTGATGTGTTTTCAACAATATAGGTATTCCGGCAAAGCCTTGTTTTACATAATGATTTCCGGTTATCATCATTACATCATCAAGTGCATAATCATTGCTCAAAGTATTCGCGTATACAAGGCAGGAAACAACTGCCAGCACAATACAAAGCTTCGTGTTCAGCGATAATTTATCAATGAATTTACCCATAATGCTTTTCATCACTAACTGAGCTCCTTCTTGCAAAAATTATTGTAATCCCCCACGATCCGGTTATTAAATTATGTACCCGAAGAAAGAACAGAAAGATAAAATTATAAGACCAAAGATAATAAAATGAACCTTGCCATGGTTGCATGCTTATAGCATTTGGAAATTAATAATAAACTAAAGAAACCAACAGTCCCGGCCTGAACAAGGTCCCGAATTTACTCAGAAGTCAATGTCATTTAGTTAAGCAGGCCCGAAGGGCAATGTTATTAAGTGAAAAAAAATGACCCGGAAAGGGTCAAATGTTTATAGCAAAATGAATTGATAATGAGGCCGAGGCCGAAGGGATCGCACATTTTAATGCGGATCGAAGTATAATCTATCTGTTTAGTTCCATCCTTCTTTCCAAAACATGCACCATCAGCCTTATAGATTCTTTGGTAAGTGGTTTTATCAGGTAGTATTCTACATTCTTATTCGACTGTGCCCTCGCCATATCTTCCTTATGCACAGAAGATGACAAGATATGAATCTTAACGCGGCTCTTTGTATTATCATCAAGTTGTTCAAACATGTCCAGGAATTCCCACGCATCCATCACCGGCATTGTGATATCAAGCAATAAAATCGCTTTTGAATTATCCTGTTTTTTAGAATACTTGCTCACTATATAATTATAGCCTTCCTGGGCATCCTCAAAATCGGAAATTTCTGTATCAGTGTATGTTTTCTCTATGATCTTACGGCATAGGGTATTATTAATGGCATCATCATCAATAATTATAAACTCATTAAATTGCATACATCCTGTTTTAGTTAATAAATTATTTGTTCGTCAATTTCATTTTTAAACGCTGTTCCGATTCACACTTCTTTCCATACTCATAATTTCACCATATGTTCAATTGTAATATCTTGGTAAAAATAAGCTAATAAGATCAAATAAAATACCGTAAAAAGACGGTTTTTTAAGTCAGAAAAATTACTTAGGGAAACTTTCAAAATAATTCCTACGATATGGCGCAGTTATTTTTCTTTTTTTCATCCCGATAGCTATCGGGATTACAACGCCGGAAAAATGGAAAAGAACAAGTCAGATTGTAGGAATTATTTTGTCATCGTTCCTTATGATGGTATTTTACGGAAGATGACAAAACTATAGCCTTTTCAAAAGTCTTGAAAAGGCTATAGTGTTATGTTGCAGGAACAGTATTATTCAACAATAATCTTCGAGAAGAAATTGTCGCTGCCTGTTCGTAAATTTAGCAGGTACAAGCCCGGTGAAAGTGTACCCGGAAGCTGCACTTTCGCATCAATTTTTCCATCAGCTACCGGCACATAATCAGTATACACTACCTTTCCAAGCACATCGGTAATTTTTATTGCCGCATCATGCCCGTCAGCAATGGTACCGCCAATGGTAAAGGACCCCTTGTTTGGATTAGGCACTATCCGAATGCTGTTATTTCCTGCGTTTATTTCATCTATCCCTACCCTGGGTGTAACATGTATGATCATTGATGCATGGCCGGGTGTATCATTACAGCCATAAACCCAGCAGGTTACCGAGTCATTATTCGCAAATGCACTGGTAGTAAATGATGGCGTGTTTGCTCCGGCTGCAAGTACTCCGTTAACATACCATTGGTATACAGGAGCAGTACCGCCATTAATAATAACAGCCGACATAGTTACTGAAGTGCCATTCACAATATTTGGACCCGGATATGCATTAACCACTACGGTTGGGATGATCTTGCCTTTTACTGTCATAAAGATCGCATCGTTCACAATATTCGGCAATGCGCAGGTTACATTGCTGGTCAATGTTACTTTAAGATGGTCGCCGTTAGCCGGTGTATAGGTGAAGGTATTGCCATAACCAACAAATGTACCATTCAGCTCCCAGGTATAAGCCGGTGCAGTTCCTCCGTATACAGTTATTGCTTTGAAGGTATCTATAACTCCGGAACAAATCGTAGTACCCTTGCTCCCATGTATAGACACAGACGGCGTAGTATCCGGGATATAGGTGATGTAGGCTGTATCAAGCATATGCGCGGTACATCCGTAAACTGAATTGATCGCCCTTACCGTATAGCTGCCGTCAGGAACTATCAATCCGAAATCGAGCGGAGCGCCGGTGCCTGACATTGTTGCCGCAACAGAGGCGCCGCGGTATAATTTGTAATTAATGCCTGTATTCGAACCATTCAGACCTACATCAACACCAAAACCACCAACGCAGTAACTACCGCCGCCGGTAACATTATAGACAGACGGATTAGGATAATTATACACACTGGCGCTGCCTGACATATTGCTCAGGCAAGGACCTGCAGAATCAACAGCTACAACAGTATAAGTGCCTGGTACAGTTTGCACACCAAAGTCGAGCGCCATACCGATACCTGCCAGAGGGCTGCCAAGTGGCGCACCACCCCGGTAAAGCCGGTAGTAAGTGCCGAAGGCAGAGGCTGAAAGGCCCACAGGAACACCGGCGCTGCCGATACAAAAACCACCACCGCCGGTTACAGATACCACACCGGGAACAGGATTGGTACCAACAGTAACACTCCCGGTCATTGAATTGTTACAGGTAGTGGTAACATTATGTGCGCCTACAGTATAAGTACCTGTTAGCGTTTGTAATCCGAAATCAATGGCTGATCCTGTACCCCATACAGAACTTCCCGACCCAACTCCACCACGATATAACTGGTATAGAACACCTACTTCAGATCCCGATATACCAACGTGTACGCCGCTTCCACCTATACAATAATTGCCGCCACCGGTAACCGTGTAGGCTGCCGGCAGGTTATAAACAGTGACACTGATAGCCGTTGGTGCGCTTGCCCCTATTGAATTTGAAATGGTAAGGTCTCCGTAATAAGTACCTGCAGTGCAGGTACCCAGTACCACTATAGGAATATTCGGGGCAGGTAATGCTGTACCCGCACCTACATCCGGAAGCCCTGCTGGGCTGCCATACCAGTTGATACTATAGGATGTAGGCGAATTCGTTGCTGAATAATGCAGTGTAGAATTGGTACCGGAACAGGTAGCAGGTATGGGCGCAACCACTATTGTTGGCACCTGCGCCATAACCGGTTCACTGATTCCAAATAATACTACAGCAAAAAATAAAATTACGGATAAAATTCTTTTCATAGAAATGTTATTGGATCGTTATCAAAATCAACAGTTAAGTATTAATTTATTAAGCAAAGATATGTATCTTTTTTTGCTAATTTATACAGTAACAATTATTTCATTTTCAAATTTAGGTAAAAAAATTGTTTTTCGACCGAAAAAATAATTTTGCAAAGAGGAAGATTTATTATAAAATATATACCCTTGTCGCCCTTAAAGAGCTTAATATCCCAGCAATGGGGGTAGCCCATTGTAAAAAAATAGCCTCAACCCGCATTGCCTGCGGACAGGGTATTTCGGGCTTATTATCAGGCGGTTGTGTCATTCGGATTTCGGCGTAGGGGGACTACAAATTTTCTCACTCTTGTTCTCTTACTCACTTTTGTCATTATAAGGCACGAAGCATCTTTTATTGCTGTCAAAGTATTTAACAGACAGATCAATTTCCAAACAAGGAGACTAATTTAAGTTTTAGACAACTTCCTCTTTTCCAGCCCTTCTATTACAGATGAAATGTTGCTATGGTCCAGCCGCTTGCCCCTTATTATCTTCTGTTCATCCAGCAGATAAATAGTAGGTGTACTATATACATCATACTTATTACGGCAATCAGTGGCATGTTGCACATCCTGGGTATTTATCCATTTTTTATCCACTTTCAATTTTGTTAAATAATCAGTAATTTCTTTAACACTACCTTCTGTGGCAATGGTGATAACCGCTATATCTTTAACTTTTAACACGGCTTCATATACAGAATCTATCAGGGGTAGTTCATGCTGGCAGTGGCCGCAGGAAGGGGAATAAAAAACGATCATGGTATATTTTGCATTTACCCGGTCCAGTGATTCTTCTTTGCCGGTAAATATATTGGGCAACTTAATTTCAGGGGCTACATTACCTATAATGTTCGGAGCAATTGCAATGGCGCGTTCAATGTACTTTTTGAGCTCATCACTGCTAAGCCAGAATGCGGCGCCCTTCATGTAGTAATTCTCCACGAGGTAAACGAACACTTCATCCATGCCCATCACCTTACTGTTCTCGACATAAAAGGTGAGCCAATGTAAGGTGTAATGAAACATATCTTTAGTTCCTTTGGCTTTACCGAGCAGCAAGTCACACTCTTTTTCCATACTATCAGGCCAGGGCAACACAAGTTTGGTTATATACTCTTCTATTTTTGCAGCATATATGGGAGTAAAAATAAGCCGGTCATCTCTGAAGTTAAAGCTGTCCCAATAATGCGTCTTGTAATACCTGTAAGCAAATGTTGAATCCTTTGTTCTCCCATCGTCCGGCAAATGAGGCCCTTCCGGTATTTCGGGTACATCCATGCCGTTAAATATATTTGCCAGCAATGTGCCGGGATAAGCGTGTACGTAGTCGCGTATATATTTTACTCTTGTCTTTGATGCAGCTATTGCTTTCTTACGGATGATGGTAGTATCCGCAGCGGACTTTGCATCCTTAAGTTCAGCTTCCAGCGCTTTTTGCCCCGTCGCATATTTCTGTGTGAACTCTTTGTACTTTAAAAAGCGTTCATTTTCCGGCGAGTTTTTAAAGGTAATTCCATCCGGCAGTTTACTTTTGAGAGCGGTAACTGAAAAATCGTCTCCTTTATTCAGCAGCACTTCAAA
Organism: uncultured Bacteroidota bacterium; assembly: GCA_903839875.1. Taxonomy (GTDB): domain Bacteria; phylum Bacteroidota; class Bacteroidia; order Chitinophagales; family Chitinophagaceae; genus Nemorincola. Next base: position 16,268 of record CAIMDZ010000186.1, on the reverse strand, counting down.
ATTTTCCCGGTTAACCAGGACAATGTAGATACCACCAACAAAATCATTATTACTTTCAAAAACCGCACTCCCCTTTTGCATTTTTGCAGAATCAGCTATATATACTTTGGAGCCCAATTGCCCGTAATAGTGTGCCAGGTAAACCATAGTATCCTTAACATCCGCCATTTTCAAATGGATCCTGTATGCTTCACGTGCTGCTAATTGTAAGGTCATTCCTGCAAGTAGCAGGAGTAATGCAGTCTTTTTCATTGTTGTTGCTTTATAAGTTTTTTAGTATACAATGCCTTATGGCGTTTCGGCCATTAGTATTGAAATAATAAAAGGTAATTATTGCATGATCACATTTCCTGCCCGGTTATCGAGCCTGAGGTTATGCCTGCTTTTCCGGTGGTTGCAATCTATATCAAACCTGCCGGCAAGTACATCTCCTCTTTTTTCTCCTGAGATATAGCGAAACACTTCCTGGGCAGTTGCAGGGCTTGAGTATGCGTTCAGCATGATCGCTTCCCCGGTAACTGTGCTTTTAATTTCGATTTGATCTACTGTAACCGAACAGTTTTTCGGAACACTGTCATTCGCTTTATAGTTCAATGTTCCGGATTGCCCTGGCTCTAATGTGCTGCTGGAAGAAATTGCCGCAGGCTTGCTGTTTGGGCATTTCATCGTTTGACAGATACTGATTTCCATAGGGCAATCAGTACTGTTACTGATCCGGTATATGGATGTGATCTGATGGCCGGTATTATCATTATGTCCGGGGTTCTTTTTAGCTATTGCAGGAGTATATACTGGTAATTCAGAAGGAGCAGTATCATTATCACTATTTGTTAATACCGGGTAAGCACTTTTTGCACTATCAAATGAAACAGTTTGTTTTACATGATGGCGATCATCCGATCTGATCAGGAACATAATAAACCAGGTGGCGACAAGCAATATGACCAGGGCAGCTGCATAGCGCCAAACTTTAAACGATATTGTTTTCTTTTCATGCTGTACCTTGCCTGCCAGTTGTTGCCATTCCTGTTCCGTGTCAAAGTCAGACATAATGTCTTTAAGCGAAGCCCGCTCCATCTTCTCTTTCATCCCCTTTTCAAAATCAGGCGTCATAAAAATTATTTAGCTCGTTTGTGAAATTTTATCTTTCAGTATTGCTCTCGCCCTGTGTAATTGCGATTTGGAAGTACTTTCCGAAACACCCAGCATTTCGCCTATCTGCTGATGACTCATCCCCTCAAACACGTAGAGGTTGAATACCATTCTATACCCATCTGGCAATGTGTGTATCATTTACATTATTTCCTTTGCATTGATATGATCCAGTACATTTTCATTGTTAACTGTTTGCCGGTATTGTTCATCCTTAACCTGTATAAACAAAACACTTCTTTTTCGCAAATGAGACAGGCAATAGTTTACAGTTATTTTTTTTAACCACGCTTTTACACTCCCCTCGCCCCGGTATGTAAACTCACAAATATTTTTAAAAAAACTCAAAAAGCTATCCATCAACACCTCTTTTGCATCCTCCTGTTGCGGTATATAACGCAGGCATAACATCATCATATCCTCTGCATACCTGGTATAGAGGATCTTTTGGGCGGCAGCCATTTTGTTTTTACAACAGCTCACCAGCCCGGCTTCGTCCATGTCAATTAATGATGCGACTTTCAAACTACCTGTTTGTGGTATAGGTTTTTACTAATTATCTCCGGTTTACCTAAACTGTTCTAAATATACAAAACGCAGGAATAGCGAAAAAGGTTGCATCGGGAAGAAAGTATTTTTTTATGGGAATAATAACAGGCGTCATCATGCCGGTTATACATCTTTTCTTTTTTTTATCAAATCAAGTACGCCATTAATGAAGGTAAGCGGATGTATTGGATTGCCGGGTATGAATAAATCAACGGTATACTTATTTAAGAAACTCCTGTTTATAGCGGGGCTTCCTGCAAATATCCCGCCGCTTATAGCATCGGTTCCGGCCAGGATAATAATTTTAGGATCAGGAATGGCATCATAACAAATCTGCAGCGGTTCGGCCATATTTTCGGTAATCGGCCCGGTTATTACAATGCCATCAGCATGACGCGGGGATGCGACAAACTCAATTCCATAACGCCCCATGTCAAAGTTTACATTGCCGCAGGCATTTAATTCCAGTTCACAACTATTATCGCCACCTGCACATACCTGTCTCAGTTTTAAAGAACCACTAAAATATCTTGAAATTTCTTTGCGGATTAATTCAGGCTTTAAAACCACAGGTTCATCAATACTTTCAGAGATAACCAGTTTCTGTCTTTGGTTAGCAGCAATTTTATAATCGGTAGTGAATTTTATTTTATCAGGAAAGGCAAATGCGCATTCTCCGCAAAATGTACATTTCCCCAGGTCAATGCAGAGCGGGTTTATTGATATGGCATTAGTCGGGCATAGTTCTGACAATTCCTGCACGTTTACTGATACACCGGAAATAACCGGCCTGCCCCTGAAAATGCCAGGGACTTTGGCTTTTGTAACATCAGGGATAAACTGTTTCCCCTGGCTGAGCATTATTTTAAAGTTTTTAAGCATTTTGAGTTACTTTATTCTATTACAAATCATGCCCGCAGTACGACAGGTCAAAACTCTTATTAGCAATCGGGAAATCGGAAATTTCATTGTTCCTTACAGCCATCGCTAAAGCCAGCCAATTGTGGAAAGAGGGGTCTTTGATCTTATAAAGTACCAGCTCTCCATTTTCACCGGTGAGGGCACAATGGCAAATTTCTCCCCTCCACCCTTCTACTAATGAAATGGTAAATGAATCAGCAGAAGGAAGTGACAAATAATTTTCACCCTTGATTGCTGATGGAATCTTTTTTACAAGTTTCCTGATGAAACTAATGGATTGCCTGATCGCTTCCCTCCTGATCTGGGCTCTTGAATAAACATCGCCATGGCGCTTGATGATTGGCTGATAGTCTAATTCTCCATACAAGTCATGAGCGTGCGATGAACGTATATCCCTGTTTAATCCACACATCCTGGCAGACATACCAACTACACCAATCATCTTAGCCTGTTCCAGGTTAACCACACCTGTTTTTTCAAAGCGTGCCAATACTGTTGGTAAAGTGAATAACTTTTTAGTGATTTCATTGAAATCCACTTCATAATTATCAATCAGGTCAATTAGTTGCTTTGCCAGATCTTCTGTAAAAGGGTAATTATTTTTACCGGCTCTGATCAATCCTTTAGCTAAACGGTTCCCGCACCAGATCTGAAAGAAATTAATGATGGGCGTTCTTAATCTTCCGAATACAGCGCTACCCAACTGGTACCCTACATCTGTACACATAGCGCTCAGGTCACCGGTATGAATAGCTAACCGCTCCAGTTCCAGCGCCATTGTACGCGCAAACTTTAAGTCATAACCGGCTGTATAGTTACATAGCCCTTCCCAAAGATTCACAAATGCAGTCGTGTGCCCGCATACGCAATCTCCGGCAATAGATTCAGCAAGCGTAATGCGTTGCAATAACTTTTTCCTTTCTAAAAACAAATGTTCAATACCTCTGTGCTGATAGCCAAGCTGAATCTCCAGATGTAAAATTTGCTCACCGTTACAAATGAAACGGAAATGACCCGGCTCAATCACTCCGGCATGTATAGGACCCACACCTACCTCATGCAGTTCTTCACTATCAATATTGAAAAAAGGGTAATTAGCAATTGTTTGGGTTTTATCAGCGCTATTAAAGGGATAACGCACGGGTTTCAGCCAGGGGTGGTCTTTGTACTTTATACCATAGTTCTCATGAATTTCACGTTCAAATTTTTCAAAAGAAAAATTCTTTGCTGTAAACGAAGACAATGTTTGTGCTTTTTCAACAACTGATGATGAAACATAGATTACATGCTGTTCATCATCTGCAATACAACAGAAAAGCCGGACTTCATTTTCGGATGGAAATCCAAAATAAGCAACACAATGATTGTGGGCCTTATTCATCAAGGTGAAAATAATGGTTTCCATAAACCGCCCGTATTCCAGTACCGGAATCTCCGATATTGGTATTACCTCATTATTCTTTACAACTACATATTTCATCTGAAATTGTTTATTTTTAAATTGCTCCCGATAACTATCTGGAGAACTCCCATCATCATAATAATTGTGTTCATCATTGGATATCCATTTTACCTTGTGCTGCAATTAAGCTATGGCATGTTCGTTTCATCTTATTTTGGCAGATTTTTAATTGTTTCCTGTATAAGTGTTACAAATTCAACCGGGGGATTAATACCGAGATATACAATCAACCCGAGAAATATAAATTGAGATATGGATTCAACAGGATTAATCTTCACTACATTCGAGTCATCAAAACCAACCGGAGGAGCAAATAACAGCTTGAATATATTCTTACCAAAAGCCCAGATGATCATGGTTAAAAAGAACATTACCAACACCATGACTATTATGTAATGGGACTGAAAAAGAGCACGGAAGATCATCAGTTCACTGATAAAAAGACCTGATGGCGGCATTGCGGTAACCCAAATAAAACATAACAGCATTACTATGGCGCCGGTGAGGTTGTATTTGAAATAGTTCCCGACATCATAAATACTTTTACTTTTGTAGACACGGTAAACCTGCCCGACCTGGAAAAAGATACTCGACTTAATGAATGAATGCAGAATTAAGTGCAGGATGGCAGCATAATAACCTATACCACCCGCCGCAATGCCCAACATTATCAGGCCCATATGCTCTATGCTAGAATAAGCCAGCATTCGTTTAATGTTTTTCACTTTGACCATGTAGACAGTAGCCACAAATATGGAAAGAAGCGCTGCTATTAGAATAACATGGTTGGTCCAGCTATGAAGTGAAGTATTGGCAAATACAATGTAGATACGGAAGAAGCCAACAAATCCTACATTCATGAGCACACTGGCAAATAGCGCACCGGCAGGAGATGGCGCCTTGTCTTTCGCATCAATTCCGGCGGTGTACATGGGTACTAAACTAAGTTTTGCAGTAAGTCCGGTAAAAATGAAAATAAACGCCAGGCGGGACCAAAAAATGTTGATAGTAGCAGCATTAGTCAGCAAGGCATCAAAAGTAAGTCCACCTCCACCCCTGTGTTGCAAAGAAAAACTCAAAAATAGAATTCCAATAAATACAAAGGTGATGCTTATGGCACAAACAAAAACATATTTCCAGGTTCCTTCAAGTGAACGGTTATTTCTTCTGTGGTAAATAAGTGCAGAAGCGCTAAGGGTTGTCATTTCAATAAAAATCCATGTCACAGCAATATGGTTGGATAAATAGGCGGCACTTAATGTGGTCAATAAAATAACGGTTGCCGCATAGTATATAGCAGAATTCCTTGGCGTATCTTTTTTTGTTGTTAAATAGATATGGCTATGGTACATAGCAGGGATGGCTATTATACTCAAAGTAATTAATAATAACAGCGCCAGGGCATCCAGCTTAAAATAGTTGAATTCAGTAATATTTATATGCCGGTATTCATAAACAGTAAAAATCCATTGCAAAACAAGGAATGCAAGAACTAAAAGATTACTTAGCATCTTGTTCCTGTTAACTAACAGTAACCCGCCTATTATGAATGCACCCGGTAAGTATATCCCTATCATTTATCAATAATTATTTAAAATCAGTCCTTTAATTTTTTCAGTTGGTCAACGTCTACGTCTTTCAAAACATCCCCAATTTTGTTAACAAATATGCCCAATAAAAAGACGCTCGCGAATATGTCCAGCAGTATTCCAAGGTCCACCAGCAAAGGCATTTCGGTACCTACAGCCAATGACAAAATGAATACTCCGTTTTCTATAACCAGGTAGCCTAACACATGGGTAATGATTTTCTTTCTTGTAGCAATTATATACAAGCCACTAAAAATTGCAGAAAGAGAAACAATGAAATATATTTTGCTGATGGATGAATCAACGATGCTGTTTGAAAGGAGGAATGTGATAATGATGATGAGTGTAATGACAATCAGGGAAATAAAATTGGGCAGAAATGGCTCAGAATCACGGGTGATCTTGTTTCTTTTAATGATATAGTTCAGAAACAACGGGACGAAAATTGTCTTGAAAACAATTGTTTCCAATAGTACAAGGGCAAGATTCACCGGGTTTATCTGTATCAATTCTATAAATGCTACTCCGAAAAGAATAATTCCCTGGAAGGCAAGGATCTTAATATAGGTAAGCAAGCGGTCTGCGATACTCAGGTAAAGCAGGGAAATGGTAAAAATTATCAACAATACATTAATCATATCAATTCAATTATTTCAGTTTAAATAAATTTCCCCAACACCAACAACACTCCAAAAAATATCAGCAACGAAACTGATGACAATGCGAAAATATATTGCGCGTTATGCGACATTCTGAATCTTGCAGTAAATGACTCTATCAATCCAATTGTGATTGCAAAAACAAATTGGACGCCAAAAAATACCAGCAATGCAAGATACCACGGAATAGCGCCAATAAAGAAATTTGCGATCAGCGCGCCATACATGGCAAACTTTAAATTCGTTGTATAAAGTATGAGCCCCAAATCAAATCCACTGTTATCCAGGATCATTACTTCGTGCACCATAGTCAGTTCAAGATGCGTTTTAGGGTCGTCAAAAGGCATCCGGCTATTTTCGACCATAGCAATGATCACCAGAACAAATGTCGCCAATGCCCCCAGGGCATAAGAGAATTTAGTGGTAAAATGCATAGCAGTGAATATTCCCTGGAAGGAAGAGTGGCCTGTAAGCAGCGCGAAAGACCCCATCAGTATAAAGAATGCAGGCTCGGCAAACATAGAGAATAAAGCTTCACGACTGGCCCCCATCCCTTCAAAACTACTGCCCGTGTCCAATGCTGAAATAATACTAAAGAACTTGCCTGTAGCAAGTACATAAGCGAAAAATACAAAGTCGCCTTCAAAGGAAATAAAGCCACGTGCCTGTCCAAACGGCACTACAAAAATGGCCATCATAACAGAAGCAAAATAAATAGTAGGCGCTACCTGGAAAATGATACCGGTAGTTTTACTGTAAACCGCTCCTTTTTTAAATAATCGGAGCACATCCTTTAAAGGCTGAAAAATACCCGGGCCTTTGCGGCCTGAAGTAATACTCTTTGTCCAGATCACTAACCCGGTAAAGAACAGACTTGCCAGTAAAATTAAAATCAGGCTGATCATTTTATAGCTGGTTAAAAAAATGAATTAATGTTGTTAGCGCAGTTCCTGCAAACGGAATAATGATTACCGCGGTAATAAATACTACTCCATATAAAATATAAAACTGAGGGTTGCCATTTTGCAAAAAAGTAAACCTGTTAAAAAAATGTTTCAATTGCCTTAATGGGTAATCAATAAGCATGGCCTCGGCTTTATCATATGGATGCGTTTCATGCAAGCCTGTTTTTGGGAAAATTCCTTTAACCTCGCTTTTCTTTTTGTGAATGGCAAGTACAGGCTCTGCAAGCTTGCGATACGACCTGATAAATGAACTGGCAGTATATTGCATATGGCTGTTAGGGGCTAAATACCCGCAACCCCATGTTGGACCTGTTACCACTGGCCGGCGGGCTGTGATTCGATTTCTAATGAAATATATGGCCGATGCAAAAACAAAAAAGCCCAATGCACACAGACTGATCATTGACAGCGATCCAGACAATGGGAAGTTAACAACAGGAGCGTATTCATAACCAGAAGTAAACAAACGAACAGGCTCCCATATTACACGAACAAAGAAAACCGGGTAAATACCGATAATGGTCATTAATGCCATGATCAGAAACATCGGAACTAATGTACCTGCTTTCGCCTCTGATGGGACAGGATTAAATAGGTGCCTGGGAGTACCTGAAAAAACAGTACCGAACGCTTTTGTAAAACACAATATGGCTAACCCTCCTATCAGTACCAAACCGAATAAAGAAAAAACAAGCAATGATAAAAAAGAAAGGTTTGCATTGTGAAAACCGGAAAGCATACCATTGTAAATAAGGAACTCAGACACAAACCCATTAAATGGCGGCAGCCCGCAAATGGCGATGGCGGCTATCAGAAATAAAAAAGAAGTTCGCGGCATCAGTTTTCCCAATCCTCCTAGTTTCTCTATGTCCATAGTATGTGTTGACTGATAAACATTTCCGGCTGCATAAAATAAAAGTGATTTAAATAAAGAATGGTTGAACGTATGCAAAATAGCACCCGTGAACCCCAAAATGGTAAGGGAGCTATTGCCAGTTCCCATTCCAATACATCCTAACCCTATGCCGATACCAATGATGCCAATGTTTTCAATACTATGATAAGCGAGTAATTTTTTTAAGTTATGCTGTATAATAGCAAGCATCACACCATATATTCCCGTAACAACCGAAATAAACAATATTATATAACCGATCAGGGTATAATCGCTTTTAATCAGCAACAACATCCTGAGTATTCCATAGATGCCAATTTTAATTATCACCCCTGACATTACCCCTGAAATATGCGCCGGTGATGCAGGATGCGCATAAGGTAGCCAGGTATGAAATGGAACAAAGCCGGCCTTAATAGCAAAACCAATGAAAAAGCAGAAAAACAACACAATACCTGTTAACAGGGAATAGGATGTTGAAAAAGCAGTGATTGCTTTAAAGTCATAGGTATTCATCCTGCTGGCAACCCATATAAATCCCGTAAGCAAAAACAATATGCAGACATGCGCCTGAACCAGGAAATTGATCCCGGCCTTAACGGTTTCTTTTTTCTGGTGCTCAAAAATGACCAATAGAAAAGAGCCTAATGCCATTATCTCCCAGGCGAAAAGAAACAGAATACTGTTTTGTATGGCACAAATACTAAGAAGGCTCGACTGAACCAGAAGGTAAGCAATACAATGAAGACCAATATTAGCCGTCTCTGCCCTGTACTGCTTCATATAATGAAACCCGTAAAAAGCGCCGGTAAGAAAAGTGAAGTTAATGATAAGGATAAAACAACCTGATAAAGCATCTATCCTTACAGGTATTTCCCCGGTAACAGATGAACCCGCAAATATTACTTCTGTGTTTAAACCGCCTAATGCTGTTACGGCAGGTATGCTGCTAAGAATGGCAAGCAGGCATACAGCAGTAATTGTAAATATACCCTTCCAGCGTACCCCGGTAAACGGGATAACCATAATTGCTGTAACGATGGTTAATATGAACGCTTCTATAACGAACATCAGATTATATTTATAGCTGTTCCAAGAAAAATCAGTATTATAAAAAATATTCCATACAATACATAAGCCTGAATCTTACCATTCTGTATGAATTGAAAATAGTTTGCTGCATATACTATTTTATCAACCACCTTGTTGATGATATTTGACTCAAAAAAATCAATGTAATGTGATGAATAATCTCTTTCAAGCGGAAAAACTTCATTTTTGGGAATTTCTGTGAACTTCTTCTTTTCCAATACAACAAAGTTCAAAAGCTTCGCAATAGGTTTCGAAAAAGATTTGCCGGTGTATTGCATTTTTACATTGGGCGCAGCATAACCACAACCCCAGGTACCGGCAATATTTTCAGTACGATTTTGCATCAGACGATTCCTGAGAAAATAAATTAATACAGTAAAACAGAGGAAAGCCAGAGAATATCTTCCAACACTTGAAATTACGGGCAGCAAATTATCATAACCCGCAAAATTGTTTACAATACCTCCCGGCACAGAGGTGCTGATCACATTTATTAAAACCGAGAAATAAAATTGCGGAAAAATCCCCACTGAAAGCATAACCAGTATGATCAGGTATAGCGGAAAGCGTGTCATGAAAGATGTCTCCTGTGGTTGATCATGCAGCGGGGTGCGCGCATTACCCAGGAAAATTGTACCATAACTCTTGGTAAAGGCAAGCATCGAAATTCCGCCGATAATAGCAAGGCATGCAATGGAAATAACCATTAATATAGTCTGGGAAATTGGGAGCACTTTAATTCCCTCAACGTATCCGCTATAGAGAATAAACTCCGAAACGAAACCATTAAAAGGAGGTAGTCCGCAAATTGCAATCGCACCAATCAAAAATGTCATGGCAGTTTTAGGCATATATTTTGCCAACCCACCCAGTTTTTCCATATCTCTTGAATGTGTTTGCTGATAAACAGAACCGGCGGAAAAAAATAGTAATGATTTGAAGAGTGAATGATTTAAAGTATGCAATAATGCACCGCTAAATCCTAAAATCATTAACAGCGAATTGTTATTCCCCATTCCTATGATTCCTATGCCGATACCCGTTCCTATAATCCCGATATTTTCTATGGTGCAATACGCCAGCATTTTTTTAAAATCGCGGTGAACAGCTGCATTTAGTATACCAAACAGTCCGGTAACTATAGAAAAAATCAATACAAACTGGCCAATCAATAAGTAATCCTGCTTTAACATAAAAGCCACACGGAGTATGCCATAAATACCCAACTTTACAATTACACCCGACATCACCCCTGAAATATGCGAAGGCGCCGCAGGGTGCGCGTGTGGAAGCCATGTATGCATAAATGTAAAGCCTGCCTTAATACCAAAACCAACAAAGAATAAGAAAAACAACCAAATACCTGTGTGGTTATTTAAGGCTCTTCCGATAGCTGTAAAATCAAAAGAACCTTCTGAAAAATAAACCCAGATAAATGCACTGGTCAGAAATAAAACGCCTATGTGCATCTGCACAAGATAATTGATTCCTGCATGCAGTGTTTTCTTGTTCTGGTGATCAAAAACAACCAATAATAAAGAAGAAAGAGACATTAATTCCCAGGCAATCAGAAAGGCAATGCTATTTTGGACCATGCATACGGAAACCATGGAAAAATGGAACAACAGATAGAGCGTCCAATGCATAGATAAATTACCCTTTTGCTCTTTATAAGCTTCCATATATTTCTTCCCATATAGCACACCCGTAATGCAGGTAAAATTGATGATCAGAATAAACCAGGCTGCCAGGGCATCAATGCGAACCGGGATTGGACCAAAAGGAGAAAACCTGCTGATAATGATATTTAATGGCGTACCAGTGAGTGCATGAATTGCAGGAACTGATGTTAAAAAGGAGTTGAAAATTACAAGAAGAAGAAGTAAACCTGATTTCCATTTAGCCGGTGAAATCAATATTAGCAATAAGCCGAAAAATGTAACTATGAAATTTAAAATAAGTAAGTTTGAATCTCCCATTAGTACTAAATTAATCCATTTTTTTTCATTCATGAATGTTATCTATAAAAAGTAAACTGCTTAGATGCATGATGTTTTATAACTATCTCTGTGGTTTTTCAACTTTATAAAATTCAATTATTGACTATTCCCTCATTAAGCAATTCATTTTTTTACCCAAAATATTAAATCACCATTTTGATGCGATTCAACCATCTCATACCCTTTTGGTATTTCCTGCTGAAAAGAATGATAGGTAACTATTTTGGTACCTTTGGGCATTTGCTGAAACCCATTATATAAGTACCTGACGTAATATTCATATAATGCTTCGGAGTAATCAATTTCATCATCTATCCTGTCTATATCATCAATATTTTCGTAAAAAGAATTATAAAAATAAAAATGATTAAATTCTTTCAGGTTTAATTGGGTAAAATTCCCATGAATGAAGGATACATTCTCAATAGCGAGTGTTCTTTGTGCCCATACAGCACGGCGAACCAGGCTTTCCCGTTGTTCTACACCAAAGAACTGAACATCCGGTGCATAATAGGCTCCGGCTAAACAAAACTTACCTACTCCACTACCGACATCCAGTATTTTACTTCCTTCGTCAGCTAAAAACCCTGCTGCGAGTTTTGCAATGTGAATTGGCGTCCAGTGGCGGATGGATAACCTGCGTATATTTAACGGGTATACGTCATTAAAATTGATATCGCTTTTGAAAAAATTACTTACTGATGCCTGAGCATATTCACTCATAGATTTTTAATATTCTATTTATACTATTTTTAAATAATACTTTTCTTAACTGATCAATTTATCCTATACTTTTTGAATAATATTAAATTTAGACAAATTATCAGATACAAAATTACGTATGGTTCAGGCTGTAACGGGTATATTATATCACTTTTAAAATTGATAAAAATCACTTTTAAAAGTCTAATTTTGAACAATGAGTTTAACAGGAATTTTCCCAATTGACAAATGGGATTTCAATTCTCAATCTATTCTTACTGATATTGAATCAGAAGACAATGAGGAACTGTTCAAAAACTCTGTTGATGAAAAATATGCCAAAGGGGAGATCATCTTCCGGGAAGGCGCTAACCCCTCAGGAATTTTTTACATTAAATATGGGAAAGTTAAGAAGTATAAAGTTGATAATTTTGGTAAAGAAAAAATTTTCTATGTAGCCAATATCGGCGAGTTAATTGGTTACCATGCAATTTTAGCTTTAGAGCGATTCCCGGATTCCGCAGCGGCCCTCGAAGAAAGCCTTATATCATTTATTCCCAAAGAAGATTTTTTGAATGTACTTGACCGGTCTTCAGTTTTATCAAAAGGACTGCTTAAAACCTTGAGTCATGAGTTTGCTGTTTTAGCAAATAATATCAGTGTATTCGCCCAACGCTCGGTAAGGGAACGTTTAGCTATTACCTTAATCATTTTAAGAGAAAAGTATAAAAAAGACGCAACAGAAGGACAACCAATTGTTATCAACTTATCAAGGGAAGATATTGCAAGTATGGTTGGCGCCACCAGGGAAAATGTGGTCAGAATACTCCGGGAATTCAAAGATGAACAACTTATAGAAACCAAAGGCAGACGAATCTGGGTTACCGATATAAAGAAAATGGCTGCTATTTCTAAATATAAGTAATACCAGTTGCACACCATAAAATGGGATGGAAGAATTTCACGCAAAGTGGATTGATTCAATTTTGTTAGCTACTGCCTTTATCAGTTCAACATCGCAATCTTTTACTTTCCCTTGGTCTGATTCATTCAAAACAGCCCTGTATTGACGTTCTTCATCAGTTTCATAAACCACTTCCAACCCATTTATCAGAACAATAAACTTATGGGTATAGCCTATCATAACAAGCCTGGCATCAAAACTATATTCCTTACCTTGAACTGATCCTGTTATAGCAAAAGCCTCATCCATGACCAAAAGTAGTGTAAATAGAAAGTATTATATCAGAGGTGAGGAAGCTTGTAACACATTACCCATCTTAGATAAACTGTTCCCAATAGCAATGTAGAAAAGGGAGCCAAATATTTAATTTAAAAGGTAACTTACATTCTCCAGATAAAACAACAACCTCGCAATAACTAAAACAACAGTGTTTGATTTGCTTATTTTCGTAAACTCTTGTTATTTCAGCTGCATAGAATGAAAAGAGCAATCTATTTAAGATAATTAGCTGCCTTTTAAAAAATACCTTAAAGTATTTGCATCGTGCACAATATTTCATATTTTTATTAAAACTTTTTTATGACACACATACTATTAGCAACTTTTATCAGCAAAGATTTGCTGGTCACATTGTTTATTGGTCTGCTTGCCGGTTTACTGGCTCAGGCTCTTACATCAGGCAGAGGCTTTGGTGTTCTTGTTTCAATCTTTCTTGGAATAGTTGGGGGGTGGTTAGGTAATATGCTATTCAAAGGGTTCCTTAATTTCAATGTTGATATTCCTTATTTCAACGAGGTTATCAGATCTACAGCTGGTGCGATTATTCTTGTTCTCATTATCAACTTAATTGTTGGTAAAAATAAAAAAGATAAAACGGCATGGAAATCTTGAATTATTAGATTTTATTTTTGTAATCTTGAATTGTATATTTTATACACGACAATTATTCACTCACAAAATCAACTTCCCGGTATGAACAAAGCAGAGTTAATTGAAAAGATTGGCAAAGATGCATCTATCTCTAAAGTACAGGCTAACCAGGCCATAGATTCGTTTACGGATGCCGTAGTTGGAGCACTTAAGAAAGGAGATAAGGTAACACTTGTAGGATTTGGTACCTTCTCTGTAACTGCCAGAGCAGCAAGGATTGGCCGTAATCCTCAAACAGGTGCCGCACTTAAAATTAAAGCTCGTAAGGTGCCTAAGTTTAAAGCTGGTAAGGACTTCGTAACAAAGATGGGTAAGGCAGGTAAGAAATAATGTATCTCTTGAACCCTATCTAGACAAATTACGAACTATTTTATGGAGGATTTGAGTAGGTTGATAATGACCAGAAGCAAAAAAGCGTTAGATAAACGGTTTACCTTGTTTGTTTAATTCTCTTTGAATGCCATGGATCATGTCGGATAGATATACGATCAATTCGTTTTTGCTATTGTCTTTGACCGGGATTACTTTTTTCTTTTTGATTTTCGCCTTTACGGTATTGTGATGAGTCTCCGGTCCATTATGAGTCTCCGGTCCATTTGCTTTTCTTTCAATACCTTTCAAACAAACGTAGTGAACAATGTTGATGATGCTTCCTCCCGTCAACTCATACTTTTTTATCTCGTCGAGTGGTTTGATCCTTTTTGCGGGATCTTTTTGGTATGCAGCGGGACTCGATACGTAGGCGACATTTGACGGGAATGATTTCTCCCATATCAGCTTTCGCTCCTCCGCATTTGGCAATGGAAATCTGATGATAGAGTTAAACCTCCTGATAAAAGCGTCATCAATATTGTTTTTCATATTTGTTGCAAGAATTATAAGTCCGTTGAAATCCTCAATACGCTGTAACAAAAATGATACTTCCTGATTGGCATATTTGTCATGGGCGTCTCTGACACCTGTTCTTTTTCCGAATAATGCATCGGCCTCGTCAAAAAATAAGATCCATCCCTTATCGGCAGCCCGGGCGAAAAGCAGTTCCAGGTTCTTCTCAGTTTCCCCAATATACTTAGATACTACCATTGAAAGATCTACTTTATAAACATCTTTTTCCAACTCATTACCCAGTAATCCGGCAGTCAGTGTCTTACCTGTTCCGGGAGGACCATAAAATAATGCTCTATAGCCTTTTTTGAACGTGTCATTCATGCCATACCGATGGGTCAGATGATCATTGAATTTAAGCCAGGTTACGAGTTCATTTACCTGCGTTTGCTGCTCCTCGTTAATAACTATCGCATTCCAATTCCTCTTTTCCTCAATACGTTTAGCAGGAAAAGTCATGCTAAAATGAGGTGGTGACGGCTTACTGAAAATAAACGTTTCTATGTAATCCTGCAACATAATTAAACGTCCGCTCATTACTGGTTCTCCATATGGAAGTTCTTCAAGCCAAATGACTTTTTTTTGTCCGAATATATGTTGTGCATCAAATAGTTTCTGAACTGATAATCTTTTGTGTATATCATCACCCCCTAATAGAAATAAGGCTGTCTCTCCAGTTGGCAAAAAAGTTCGTGTATTTTTACCTCTTACCCCGCCTATTTTGGGAAAATCGCCGCGCTCTTTTATTTTACTTTCGATAACTTTATCAAAAAGATCCGGTTGTATATGCGGAGTTAAGCCAATCAACAGTAACACTGCCTCGTGAGCTGTAAGCTGGTTTTCAATAATAAACTTTGCTAGTGGCAACTGCCATTTGTTAACAGCAGGCATTTTGGGCTCAACATGTTTTTTTCCCTGATCAAATTCAGCATTCAGACGGTAACGAATGATTTGTTCGAGATAATGAAGTTCAAGCATAATTTGATGTAAATCAGTAAGTAAGTAAATGGTTTCAAACCTTCAGACCTGTTTCCCGGTAATAAAGATCATGAAAATAAACAGTTTGTTTCTGGCTCTCTAATCAACAACCCGGCACATAAAACCTGATGCTGTACGTTGTGAACAGCTATGACGAAAAATTCGGGAAAATTTTAGAGGATCATTATTGTTACGGAGGAAGTTACTAGCAGACCTGAAGAATTTAGCACCGGAATATACACGAAAAAAAGGTGTGCACAGCGATGCACTTGATCAGTTTTAATTTTTCCAACTCAATATTCATAGTGCAAATTTAAGGAATTAATCAAATAGTATCAAAAGCTTAAAAAACTATGATGGGCCGTTATACTAATATCGCCCAAAAGTCGCAACCTGACTTTGCTATAATTTTATAGTGTGAAAATCAGTCATTACGCATTCAGTTAATCCGGTATTTATTTGCTTTTCTTGTTTTTTCATAGTTTCAGAATAAATCCCCCCTTACCCCCCTACAGGTCATTTTGT
>CAIMDZ010000185.1 GCA_903839875.1 uncultured Bacteroidota bacterium | reverse complement strand
CGATTGATTTTACGATGTTTTTCATTTTAGTTTGTTTTTTAGTTTGAGTTTGTTTGTTTGTTTGACAGGTATATTACCAACGGCGTGCCAAAGTTGTAATTAATTGATAATCAATTAGTTGATTTTTGGCATGGTGGTGATTTTTTCCGCGGGGCGGAGTAGTTTTCCGGGAGGTGGAAAAATGGAGCTAACTGCACTCAGATTCATAATTTTCGCACAACTCAATTTTATTATTTTAGTACGACTAATTTTCATAATTTTGGTACAGCAAATTTTTATAATTTTAGTCCGGAAAGAAAAATGGCAACACCATCAGAAAAATTAGCAGCATCTTTAAGCGCACTTAGAGATTTACAACAGCAGGGAATAGTTGCAATACACACAGGTGCATTATCCCGGACTGACCGGGCAAGGCTTCTGGAAAATGGCTTTTTAAAAGAAGTGTATCAGGGGTGGTATATTGCTGTTGCTCCAAATGAAATTAAGGGAGACAGTACTTCCTGGTATAGCTCTTTCTGGACGTTTTGTGCACAGTACTTAGAACAGAAATACAAAACCAACTGGTGCATTTCTCCGGAGCAGTCTTTGATGTTACATGCCGGCAACCAGACAATACCAACACAACTGATCATAAAATCGCCCGATGCCAATAATTATAATACGGTACTGCCTTACGGAACTTCATTATTTCATATGAAATCTCAATTACCTGCAGACAATGAAGTTGCCTTAATGCAAGGATTAAGGATACGCTCGTTACCTGCTGCTTTGGTTAATGTATCGCAGAATACATTCACTAACAATGCAACTGACGTCCGCACTGCACTGTTAATGGTAAAAGATGCTTCTTACATTTCGGGAATATTACTTGATGGTGGTAAATCTGTAGTTGCAGGCAGATTAGCGGGCGCCTTCCGCAACATTAATCAAAACAGGATTGCCGATGATATATTGAAATCAATGCTGGCAGCAGGGTATGATGTCCGCGAATCTGACCCATTTGAAAATCCAACCCCTGTGCAATTATCCAACCGGGAACAGTCGCCCTATGGAAACAGAATCAGGTTGATGTGGCATAAATGGCGGAATACAGTAATACAGAATATGCCACCCGCGCCCGGCTTGCCATCTGACAAGCAGCAATACATGAAAGCCGTAGAAGATGTTTTTGTAACCGATGCATACCATTCTTTATCTATTGAGCAATACAAAGTAACACCCGAATTGATAGAAAGGGTAAGGAACGGTAAATGGAATGACAAAGAAAATGAAGCAGACCGGAAACAAAAAGATGCTATGGCCGCAAAAGGCTATTGGGACGCGTTTCAGCTGGTAGAAAAAAGTGTGGCAAAAGTATTGGATGGCGAAAATGCCGGCCGGGTAGCAAACAATGATCATGGCGACTGGTACAGGGGATTATTTGCACCGAGCGTAGCATCAGGCATCATAAAAGCATCGGATCTGGGGGGCTACCGAACACACCAGGTATATATAGGTCAATCAATGCATGTGCCGCTGAACAGAGAGGCTGTACGGGATGCTATACCCGTTTTATTTGAATTGCTGGAAAATGAAAATGAAGCAGCGGTAAGAGCCGTCTTAGGGCATTTCATTTTTGTATTTATCCATCCCTACATGGATGGCAATGGAAGAATGGGACGTTTCCTGATGAACGTAATGCTTGCGTCAGGCGGATATCCGTGGACTGTAATACCAGTTGAAAAAAGGGCTACTTATATGCAGGCCTTGGAACAAGCAAGTGTAAACCAGAACATCGAACCCTTTGCTCAGTTTGTCGGTTACCTTGTTCGGGAGAGTTTAAAGAATAATCCACTAGCAAAAATATAATGGTTGCCGTCTGCACACCGAAGCCGATTGTCCCTGCATTCCCATATGCCAAAAAAAACGCCCCGGAAAACCGGAGCGCTTATATATCCCTGACCCACTTAAACTTTCTTAGTTATAATTTACAGTTACCGGCCCACCAGTTGCATTGGTGTAAGTTCCTGAAGCCTGAGCTGCTGCTACGTTAAGGGTAGCGCCTACAGTCAAAGTCTGTGTACCACCGGTGCTTAAAGTACCGGTTGCTGATGGTGAGCTGGTGAAGGCATTCACAGTCATGGTGTGTGAAGAACCGTCAGCGATGCTGCATGAAGCTGGTAAAGTGATTGCGTAAGTGTAGCTTGCCTGACCTGATACAGTGAAGGTAGCAGCGGTAACGGTACCGGTT
>CAIMDZ010000184.1 GCA_903839875.1 uncultured Bacteroidota bacterium | reverse complement strand
TCCATTGCCGGTTGCAGGCACCATATCTGGTCCAACCACCGTTCATAATGGAGCTACTATTACACTTACCTCCACCGTGTCCGGCGGTAGCTGGAGTGCCAGCAATACACATGTAACAGTCGGAGCTACAACAGGGATTGTTACCGGTATATCTGCAGGTGCGGTAACCATCAGCTACAATGTTACCAACAGTTGCGGCACTGCACATGCTACGTATTCAGTTACAGAGCTCGGAATTGCGCCACCACCACAGGCAGGCGTTACGTCAGGCAATACAACGGTTTGTGTGGGTGCAACAACAACGCTTACCAATAGTGTAAGAGGTGGGGAATGGATCAGCGGAGACAGGAATATCGCCTCGGTAGACGAACAAACAGGTGTTGTGACCGGGGTTGGAGCAGGCATTGCAGCCATAACCTATACGGTAAGTAATGCTTCAGGCCAGGACCAGGTATTTACACCTGTAGTTGTCAATGCAATACCTGACGAGGTGATTATCACAGCTAAACCGGGAATGATTATTGCAACCGGAGAGCAACTTACATTGTCGGCATCGGTTAAAAACAATGCACCTGTAAGCAGTTACCAATGGCTCCTGAATAATGAGAACATAGCCGGTGCAACATCTTCTAAGCTGACCAGGAACAACTATTCCAGCAACGATGAAGTAAGCTGCAGGATATCCGGACAATGCGGCGATCAGCCGGTAACTGCATCAGTGGTGATAACAGTTAGTGGTGACAATGTAACTCAGATCAAGACTGTCGGTTCTTCCGAAATAAGGGTACTTCCAAATCCGAATAAGGGCGACTTTATGCTGAAGGGTACATTGGGTACGCCATCTGACCAGGAGGTAACCATAGAGATAACAGATGTACTGGGCCAGACAATATATTCCGGCAAATTAACCGCTAAGAATGGTGAGTTGAACAACAGGATACAGCTCAGCAGTTCAATAGCTAATGGTATGTATTTATTGAATCTCCATTATGGTGCGGAAAGCAAAGTATTCCATATTGTAATTGAGCAGTAAGTTAATAAGATCATCGAAAAAGAATAAGGCAGCCTCTCACGAAGTTGCCTTATTTCTTTATAGGATTGTAAACCCCGGCATAGAATAGGGTAATGCTATATGATATTCCCACATAAAGTTGAGATTAATTTCTTGTTTGCTTCTTTATATCCAATAGTAATCCGCAAAGCTTTCTCCTGTCCGAAAATTATTAAATCACAAATAATAATTCCGTGATGAAAAAGCATATCGTAAGTAATTTTCTTTTCTTCATTCCTATCAAACCATACGTAAATATAATTGGCATGCGTAACAATGGTATGATATCCGAGCTTGATTAATTCATTATATAAATAATCGCGTTCTTCTGCATTTGCCTTTGCAGACTGACTTAAAAAAATCATGTCATCAAGCGCTGCAATTGCAGCAGTGTATGAAAGATAATTCATTGAAAACGGGACGAGGTGCCGACTGACTTTAGTTGCTATTAATTCATCCATTATCCCATATCCAATGCGTAAACCGGCTAACCCATAAATTTTGGAAAAGGAATGGAGTATTACCAGATTAGGATGTTTTTTCTGAAGTTCTAATGAGTTTGGAAATGAAGGATCAGTTACATATTCTGAATAGGCTTCGTCAATGACCACAATAATTTCTTTTGAAACTTTGATTAGAATTCCTTCTAATTGAGTATGTGAAATTATAGTACCGGTTGGGTTGTTAGGATTGGCAATGAAGATTAACCTTGTTTGCGCATTAATGTAAGGAAGCAGATTTTCCGGATCGCAATGCAGGCTTGATTGAGGAGCAAAAAGACAATTACGATTATGCATTTTGGAAAATTGACCATATGCAATAAAGCTATTCTCAAAAGTGAGTACTTCCTCATCATGCGCTACACAAGTTTGAATAAGCCCATCAATTATACTAACAGACCCTGCTCCTACAACAATGTTTTTTGTTGTAACACCATATTTATCAGCAAGTTTACCTTTAAGAGCAATGGGGTTTGCTTCAGGGTATAAATGAACATCAGTATATTTTTTTTGAATAGCTTCAAGCGCTAAAGGCGAACACCCATAGCAATTCTCATTTGCTGATAGTTTGATTACTTTCTTTGTCATTCAAAAATACTTTTGCTTAAGTTGTATAACACCTCCTTCCGGTACCATGCAGTTGCCCTGATATCAGTTATCGGATCAGCGTAGGATAATACTTTGGTTGCAAACTCTTCTTTCTCTTTTTGGTGAATATGGTCAAACCTTTTACCAATAAGGTAATCACAGGCATCTTTAGCAAAACGGATGGTAGGTGCAGAAGCTCCGATTGCAACACCAGCATGGATGATATCTCCATCATCATCTGTCTGAATATGATAAGCCAGTGACACTACCGAACATTCCATCGAACGTCTTGTCCCGATCTTTAGAAATGCGGAGTATATGTTTTTTGAAAGCTTATTATTTGCTGAAACGAGAACACCATTCAAAAATTCATTCTTTTTAATCACTGTTTTTCTTGGCCCAAGGAAAAAGTCTGTAATCGGAATTGATTTTGTTTTTCCGGTTGAGTCCATGATCTCACAATGGGCAATTAATGCTACTAGCGCACAGGCAATGTCACCAGAAGGTGAGGCAGTACACAAATTACCCCCCACAGTGGCTACCTGCCTTATTTGAGTTGAAGCGAGCGTGAGCGCAGCCTGATGAAGAACGGGATAATCTTTATTTAGTTGCTCATTCATTACTATTTTGTGAGCTGTTACCATAGCCCCCATACGAACATGATCTGGTGATATAGTGAGGCCAGTAAATGCAGTGTCTTTAATTTGCGAAAGATTAATAACAACTAAATTTTCTTCCGGTTTCTTTTTCAATTCCATCAGCAAGTCGGAATAGCCGGCTCCAAAGCGAAAATGTTTTGATTGTAATTCGTTTATTGTTCCCAGTAGTTCAAGTGTTGTTGCCGGGTTAATTATTTCGAAATCCATAGGCCAGGTCTTTTTATTTTGTTCCTTTTTTTTCAGCGAGTGCAGTCAATATTTTTTCAGGTATAATTGGCAGATCAAGGACATCCAGATCAAGCGCATTGCAAATGGCATTTGCAATGGCAGCAGCAGTTGGTATCAATGGGGCTTCACCTACTCCTTTGGCCCCATATGGCCCTTCCTTATCTAATGTTTCAACAGGATAAAAATGAATATCAGGTATGTCGGACGCTGTGAGCATTTTGTAATTGTGGAAATTGGGATTCAGTATTCTTCCCTCCTTCATTAAAAGTTCTTCAGTTAATGCATATCCGACACCCTGTAAAATACCACCCTCTATCTGGCCACCTAATAAAAGCGGGTTAAGTACTTTACCAACATCCTGGGCTACATATATATCCAGCACTTTTACATTGCCGGTGTATGTGTCCACTTCCACTTCAATTGCCTGGGCTGCAAATGCATAAGTTCCGGAAACATTGCCTTTGAAATCTTTATCCTGGAACTTACTGGATGGTTCATAAAAGAAGGACGCAATTGCCAATTCATTAGGTGCTGAAAAATGCATTTCACGAACTACCTTATCCAGGGCAATACCTTCTTTTGTATTGACCGGAATGATCATATTGTCAGAATAATCAAAATCGAAATGGGATGTTTTAAGAAACTCCGCTGCTTTTTTGTTTAGTTTTTCTTTGAGTATTCTAATTGCACCAAGCAATGAATTACCTGCCACAAAACTGGTGCGTGAGGCATGCACCCCCACATCCCATGGTTTTACGTCAGTATCTGTGTTAATGACTTTTATTTTGCTTAGTTCAATCCCTAATTCTTCAGATGCCATCATAGCAAGAACGGTTTCAGACCCTTGCCCGATTTCATTTGAACCGGTAATAATTGTGCAGTAGCCATAAGGATCAATTTTCAAGGTTGTACCACAACCGTCGGAGCGGTATATTTTGGCGCCACCACCCACATGTAACATGGATGCAATCCCGATTCCTCTTTTGTAACGTTTGTCATTATTTTGGAGGCTCCTTGTTCTATAACCACTATGTTCGATTACCGTTTCAAGACATTCTTTATGACCACAAGTATCGTAGTGTAACCCCTGGCCAGTAACTTCCCCTTTTTCATTAGCATTGAGCAAACGAATATCCGCCTTGTCCATCCCAAGTTCTCCGGCAAGCAAGTCAATTACCCGCTCCAAAGCAAATGTGGCCTGCGGATTTCCATAGCCTCTGAATGAACCGGCAAAAATATTATTTGTATAAACCGCTTTTGCATCAAACCTGCAGGCCTTTACTTTATATAGCGATGAGAATGCCTGCATGATAACAAATGGTGTAGTAGCCCCCCAAGACGTATAAGCTCCATTATCCTTAATGATATTTATTTCCCTAAAAGTAAAATTACCATCTTTGTCAACTCCTGCCGTAAGGTCTATTACCATAGGCTGACGAATAGGTGATGCAATAAACTCTTCTTCGCGTGAATAGATTATTTGTACCGGTCTGCCGGTTTTTATTGATAGCAATGCACAAATGGGTTCAAATGGATGCATATCCAATTTGCTTCCAAAACCTCCTCCTATTACTGGTTGAATTACACGAATATCAGATGGGTTCATTTTGAGCGCATGTGCCATATCACGTTGGTAAAGGAATGGCACTTGCGTGGAACTATAAAGCAGTAGTTTCTTGTCTATATTATTGAAAGAGGCGGTTATATTACTTGTTGCCATACAGGCATGGGTCATGCGCGGCAGTGTGAACCGCCTCGATACTATGTGTTTACTTTTCTTTTTTTCTTCCTCCAGATTCCCATGCTCATAATGAAATTTCTCTGCAATATTTTTGTTTTCAAATTTCCCGCTGATAAATTTATTGATTTGGGGAGCGCTTTCATCCAGCGCCTCAAATGCATCATAAACACCTTTCCTGATTCTGTAGTTTACTTTGATCAGTCTTAATGCCTGTTGTGCAATTTCCTTTGTATCAGCCGCTACAGCTGCAATTTCATCGCGGGTGCAATTTGCTTCCCCTTTTTTTAAAATTGGATGGTCACGTTTGTATCCAATGTTATTTACATCTACGTCGTCTGCCGTTATCACACAATGCACTCCGGGTAGCTGAATTGCTTCTGAAACATCAATGGATTCAATAATCGCAGATGGATGTTCCGTACGTAAAATTGCACCGTACAACATGCCAGGTAATAATATGTCGTGTCCATATATTGCTTTACCTGTAACACGGATATTTGCATCCTGCTTGGGTATTGGTTTCCCGATGACTTTGTATTCCTTTTTCATTCTACTGATCTTCTTTTGCAAATAATTGCTCTGCAGCGTCAATGATCTTTACATACCCGGTACACCTGCAAAGATTTCCTTCCAGGTATTTTTTTATTTCATTCCTCGTTGGAATTTCAATTCGTATGTCTCCCGGAACATGTTGTGCGTTCTCGTATTGGTTCATTAATGCTTTTATGCTCATTGCCATTCCTGAAGTGCAAAATCCACACTGGATTGCGCCATGTTCAATCAATGATTCCTGCACAGGATGCAGCGTTCCGTCACTTTTTACTAATCCTTCTATAGTTGTAATGTTTTTCCCATTGGCATTCACAGCAAGGTACAGGCATGAATTTACCGGGGCTTCATTTATCAATACTGTGCAAGCGCCACATTCTCCTTCGTAACAACCGGGCTTGGTACCCTTCAGCGAAAAGTGATCACGGATGAGGTCTAATAAAACAGTGGATGATTTGATTTTACAGGTCACCTGGCGTTCATTTAGCATAAATGATATCACATGCAGGACCTCTTCTTTTAACCTGCTTTCTTTATGTTCTTTGATCATAAAATGTTCCGGACTTTATGTTTTCCTATTTCAAATAATTTACCCTGGTTAAATGAGTTTAATGTCTTTTCTTTATAATAGCCTGTAACTGTCCTGTTAATTGCTTCTTCTATTATTTTCGAACTGAAGGGGAATATTTTCATCCTGGTTGCCCTGCCAAGAAGGAAAATATTGTAAACAACAGGATCAATACCCTCTGGAAAATTTCCGATAAAAACTACTTCCTTGCATTGTTCCTCCAGGTAGGCTTCAAATGAAAATACATCCGGGTATTCAGCCATTTGGGCATTTACAGAATAAGGTTGAATCCTGTAATTTCCAAAGATAACACTGCTGTTTTGGTGTAAATAGGGAAGGCATCTCTGAGTTTCCAATGGTTCAAGACCAAAAAGCATGTCCACCCCGGCTTCGCTTAAAAACCCGGTACAATGCTCTCCCAATCCGATTCCAGAAGTAACAACACCACCTCTTTGAGAAAGGCCATGTATCTCACTAACGCTAACAGGAATCTGAGACAGCATAGCTGCTTCTACGATTAGATTTGTCAGGTAAACAATTCCTTGTCCACCAACTCCTGTTATCAGCATTTTTATTTTCTTTGTCATATTGTTACAGCGGGTTCAAATTCTTCCTCATCAGAATAGGTCTTCCATTGAATTGCATTATTTGGGCAAACATCAATGCAAAGTCCACATTGCGTGCATCGGTTATAATCAATTTGTACTTTCCCGTTTACTTTTATCAGAGCAGGGCATCCAAAATTGTCAATACAATGATTGCATTTCTGGCAGGATTGAAAAAGATTGTATTGTTCAATCTCTATCCTCGTATCATCCTCAATGACTGAAGTCCTTAATTTGAGTGTAGGTGTGGGATTGTTATTTAGACGATCAAGCGCTTTTTCTCCCTCATAACCATATTTATATCCCTCCAATAATTTCCTAACTCCAATCGCGGCCTTTTTCCCGGAAGCAATCGCTCCTATAATGCTCATATTGTTTCCTGCATTGATGTCTCCGGCAACAAAAATATTTCTATAGCCTGTAAAACTGTTAGTGTTTTTTACCCTTAAATTATCATCTTTTGATAATGGCCTTATTATTGTTTCATCGGTTGTTTGACCGATAGCCGTGATAATATGGTCGCATTTCAATTCTATGAGGAAAGACTTTGAGCCGAACCTATTAATACTTAAAGAAATTATCCCTTTATTATATTTGCAGGTATTGACATAACTATCCGGGATAAATTCAATTCCTTCACTCTTTGCATGGTCAACCTCTTCGGCGAAGGCAGGCATTGTTGCTTCTGTTTCAATGCATGAAACTATTATCCGGTTGTTCGGACTTAATTTATTTGCTGAGCGGGCCGCATCAATAGCACTGTTGCCACCGCCAATAACAAAAACTACAGACCCATCCTTTATTAATTGTTCATTGCTGTTGCAGGATTTAAGAAAAGCAAGCGCATCGGTTCTTGTGTTGTTTGGCAAAGCAGTTTCTATGATGTCAAGCGTTTTGGCCTTATTCATTCCTATAGCAAGGATAACAGAATCAAATTCGCCAGAGACCGAATCAAGTGAAATGTCTTTACCAAGAGCTGAATTGAATTTGAAATTCACGCCCATTTTTTCCAATTGCATTGCCTCATAATCAAAACCGGCTTTATCCATCCTGAATGATGGAATGGCAAAAGTCACCATTCCACCTGCTTTGCGCTCTTTTTCAAAAATGGTAACCTCGTAACCTGTTTGAACAAGATCATAAGCTGCACTTAATCCTGCAGGGCCGGCACCAATGATGGCCACCTTTTTATTTGTTTTTAGAGATTCCTTTGCTCTTCTAATCGGGGCAGTAAAATCATAAAAAATGTCATCGACCGAAGAAACAAGATGTTTTAATTTCTTAATCGGCACGACATTTTTTTCATTTGAAAATAGCTCGCACGGCCTGTGACAGATATCTCCACAGGTACGGGCAAATAGCATTTTATCCCTTACAATTTCTACTGCTGCTTTGTAGTCACCCTCCAGGATAGAATTAAAGAAACCATGGTTGCAGATATTGGCTGGGCAAAGCAGCTCGTTGCCGGATATTGATATCTCAGCCATTAATTTGGCTTTTGCCCTTGATAAATTATTTTTAGGAGCATAACAACGTGAACAGGATAGTGTAATATCCTCGTGGTTTTCACACGAATTGCACCTCGCAGGGTCAATTTCAATTTTGAATTTCTTATTGGGTTTATTTATGAGATCAGGCAGAAAAATACAAGGAGCCCTGGAAACCAGCACCGATACTCCTTTATGAAGCATTGCTTTGTTCACCTGTTCAAAACTTTCCTTAATATTGAAAGGATTAATTGTCTCGACAAGTTCAATCCCCAATCCTCTTATTAGTTGCGGGATGTCTATCTCATGATATTTCGGCATTCGGGATGCTCCCGGATGAGATTGATGCCCGGTCATTCCGATGGTCCGGTTATCAAAAATTATTACAAGAATATTTGCCCTGGTGTAAACAGCATTTACTAATGATGTCAGCCCGCTGTGGAAAAAAGTTCCATCACCCAATAAGGCAACTACTTTTTTACTTTTCTCTGAGTCATGAAAGGATTCATACAGACCTTGAGCCATTGAAATGCTCATACCCATATGATTGATCGTATCCATCATTTTCAAGGGTGGCAGAGCACCAAGACCGAAACAGCCAATATCGCCGCATATTATTAATTCACTTTGTTCACGTGGTATGGCTAGTTTGAGCAGGTAAAATGTTGCTCTGTGTGGACAACCTGCACACAAGACCGGTGGCCTGGGGGGAAGTTTGTCGAGAAAAATTTCCTGATTTTTGAGCGGAATATTTTTAAATGATATGAAATCTTTACCAGACAATTCTTCAATGACTTTCGTTAACAGATCTAAAGAAAATTCACCAGTAACAGAAAGACCGGAAAATCCCTTTCCATAAATTATCGTTTTCTGTTTATTTCTTTGGGCAATATTCCGTACATTATTTTCTATAATTCCGTCCAACTCTTCCAGTACAAGAATTTTGCTTAATCCTTTTTTCAAAAAACCAAGTACCTCTTTTTCGGGGAATGGATGTATTAAACCCAGGTCGAGGAGTTTTACATTTTTTGCAAAATTATTTTGATACAGGATTTCTAATGCATAAGCAGTTGCCACTCCGCTGCTGATAATGCCAATTTTAGCTTTACTATCCTTTAATAATAGTTGGCTGTTTTTGTTTAAAAGAGAGAGAACAGACTCTGATTTTAATTTTTCGAGTAATCGGTTATGCGCAACTGCAGTTCGGGCAGGTATGTTTATGTTTTCAGGTACTCGTTCAAATTTCGGGATCCGGTTTTCATGATTGATAATGCCGTAAGTTACGATTCCCCGCGTATGTGATACACGTGTTGTAGTTCTCACAATAACAGGCAATTTTATTTCCCCTGAAAGTTTAAATGCCTGTTTAATCATTTTAAACGCATCTGCAGGAGTAGCAGGATTAAATACCGGCACAGAGGCCATTGGTCCCCAATAGCGTGAATCCTGTTCGTTAGAACTTGAATGGCATCCTGGGTCATCACAAACCACGATCACCAAAGGAGCGCCGATGGTTTGGTAAGTAATTGACATTAACGGATCACAGGCAACATTCATGCCCACATTTTTCATTACGCACATAGCGCTCTTGTTCCCGATAGAGTAGGCTATTGCTTTCTCCAGTGCTATTTTTTCGTTGATACTGTATTCGAAATATATCGGTAGTGTAGTTAATTCAGGGTATTTTAATTTATTATCAGGATTGTTTTGAAAATTATTAATGTGACTGAATATTTCGGAAATCTCAGTGGAAGGAGTTCCCGGATAGGCGAACACACCATCTACCCCCGCTTCCAAAGCAGCTCGTGCTATGCCTTCATTACCCATCACACAAGTCTTGAATGGCGAGGATTGAGTTGTTAATATTTTGACGGTCCGTTCAATCATTTAGATCACATTATTTTTTACAAAGCTTTTTATTTCATCATCTTCAAAGCCAGCTTCTGTATATACAATATTATTTTGCTCTCCAAGGTGAGGGGCGCAGGATAAGGTATAGTTATTCTTTTTCAAAAATTCTGTTTCAGTGGATGATGGGAATAAGGAAACAATTCTGCCATCCGGTAATTTAGTTTTTAATAATTCCTTTGATACAAACTCCATTGCAGCTATATCCTTAATAGTATTCACAGGAGAAACAGAAAGGTTAATACTTAAACACAGATCGACAAATTCCAGTGTAGTATAATCTGCAGTATGAGAGCCTATTTCCTGATAAATATTTTCTTTGTCATCCATTCTGCCCTGGTTCGTTTTCCGTTCTGCATTGGCGAGATCTTCAAATCCATTCAATGAGGTAAACTTTACCCATTGAATATCGTTACCGATAGCCAGATATACCATTCCATCTTTTGTGGGATAAACGTTGCAGGGAATAAAACTCCGGTGTTCATTCCCACTCCTTTTAAAGAAATCATTTTCGCTTTTCACAAATTCCAGTTGAGGCAATGCAGTGATGAGCCAGCTAGCGGCGCACTGCGCCATTGAAATATGAATTTCTTTTCCTTTGCCTGAGCTATATTTATCAAGCATGGCCAGGATTACCTGGGTAAATGCTTCATCACCTGCTTTCAGATCAATAATCGGAATTCCGCAGGGTACCGGTTTCCCATTCGGTTCACCGGTCAGATAGGTATAACCCATTAATGCCTGCAATGTAGGATCATAACCGGCCCTGTCGGGATAATCAGGGCCCATTGCTGAAATCCCGCACCAGATAAGGTCAGGGTTTGCTTCTTTCAGTGACTCATAATCTATACCCAGTTGTTTATATCTTTTGGGTAAAGTATTGCACATGAAAACATCAACATTTAGTTCCCTAATCAATTTCTTTAAGAGGTCCTGTCCTTCCTTCTTTTTTAAATTTAAAGTAATGGCTTCCTTACCAAGGTTAGGCGAGATATAGTAAGAATGCAGATCGTGATATCCAAGGTCTGCACCTATATACCGGTTGGGATCTCCTGCATTTGAACCGGGATCTTCAGCAGGTGTTTCCATCCGAATCACCCGCCATCCCTGGTGAACCATTCGCTCTGTAGCAAATGGCAGTGCGAGGGCCTGTTCAAGTGATAATACTGTTATCCTGCCGTTTTTCATTATTTACTGCTTTATGTTTACCTGGCCAAATTCTTGATTGAAATAGAAATCATTTACTAAAAGAAAATTGGTTCATCATATTCGCCATATACTTCTTTCAACACACCAATAATTTCTCCTACTGAAGCATATTCTTTAACTGCAGCAATTATGGATGGCATAAGATTTACATTTTCCTTTGCGTTTTCCCTAACCGCTCCAAGCAGTTTAAATACTTGTTCATTATTTCTTTCAGCACGTTTCTTCTTTAGTTTTACGACTTGCCTGTTTGCTGCATCAATATTGTAGGGATGAAATTCTACCGTACGTTTTTCCTCTTCTTTTTTATAGCAATTCACACCCACCTTCAGTGTCTTACCATCCTGTATGGCTTTCTCCCTGATGTAGGCTTGTTTGGAAACTGCTTCCTGAATTTTTCCGCTTGCAACACCTGCTATTATTCCACCTTGCTTATCCACAATATCCATTTCTTTTATAATAGCGGATTCCATTTCGTTGGTGAGGGTTTCAATGTAGTAAGACCCACCCAGCGGATCAACAGTGTCGCAAATACCCATTTCATCAATCATGATCTGCATCGTACGCAACGCTATTTCTGCCGATTTTTCGGTGGGAATAGTGAAGGCTTCGTCATAAGTACAAAGTGCCATTGTCTGAGTTCCGGACAAGGCACTGATGAGCGCATAATAGGCTGTGCGTACAATATTATTTTCAGGCTGTTCTTTCGTGAGGCCGGCGCCACCACCACCGGCAATCATCCGCAACCAGCAGGATTCCTCTTTTTTAGTCTGGTATTCTTCACGCATGATCCTGGCCCATAATCTTCTGCCGGCACGGAATTTTGCGATCTGTTCAAACAAATTACCGTAAATATCAAAATTGAATGAAAGCCGCGACGCAAATTCATCAATATCTATACCGCGTTTCATGGTTTCATCGGAATATGCTTTTGCGATACAAAAAGCATAGGCCATTTCCTGTACAGGATTTGCACCCGATTCCCGGATATGATAACCACATACACTCACAGGAGAATATTTCGGAACATTTTTGGCGCAATATTCAATAGTGTCTATCACTAGTTTTACCGACTTATCAACCGGGAATATCCATGTGCCCCTTCCGATGAATTCCTTAAGGATATCGTTTTGTGCGGTACCGCGTAAGTTTTTTATATCATACCCTCTTTTTTCAGCAAGGGCAAAATACATCGCAATCAAAACTATTGCAGAGCCGTTAATAGTCATTGAGACCGTGATTTTATCAAGGTCTATTCCGTTGAATGCAATTTCAAAATCTTCCAATGTATCAATTGCCATTCCAACTCTGCCTACTTCACCCAAAGCCCTGGGGTCATCAGAATCCAGGCCACATTGAGTTGAAAGGTCAAATGCAACATTCAATCCAGTTTGTCCGTTTTTAATAAGAAAATTAAAACGTTCATTAGTTTCTTCAGGAGAAGCAAAACCTGCATATTGCCGGATAGTAAAAGGACGTTTGCGGTACATCAGAGGATGTATGCCTCTTGTAAAAGGGTATTGGCCGGGTAATTCTTCTTCAAATCCAGGTTCACTATTGTATTCATCCCGATAAGTATATACCGGTTTTACTTCCAGCCCTGATTCAAGAAATACTTTTTTTATTTCCTCTGCTTTTTTATTCACCGTTTTAGTTTCCATTGCGAAAATTAATGTTTAAAATTGATGATGTAACCCACTACAGTTTCAATTTGTGTTCCGGTAGGGAATGCCTCAACAGCGCCGGTTTTCCTAAGTGCTTCCACATCCTCTGCCGGAATATTACCCCCTACTATCCATGGTATATTCAATTTATGCTTTAGCATTTCCTCGGTTAATTTTTCACAAAGGATCTGGTGAGTTCCGGAAAGAATGGATAACCCAATTATATCCGGTTTTTCATCTGTTGCCTGTTGTACAATTTCTTCAATAGACTTTCTTAAACCGGTATATACCACTTTGTGCCCTGCTTCCTTAAGGGCATGCGCCAGTACCTTCACTCCAACATCATGGCCATCAAGACCTGGTTTTGCCAATAATACTTTCATACTCTTAATTTATTTTTCCAAAATAATTACTGATGCTATTGCACCCGGCCCACCGATGTTATGTGTAAGTCCTCTTTTTGCATTTTTCACCTGGCGGTCTCCTGCCGTACCTCTCAGATGATTTGCTACTTCTACTACCATTCTTATCCCTGTTGCACCAACAGGATGCCCGCAGGATAAAAGACCACCGCTAACATTAACCGGTATTTTCCCGCCCAGTTGAGTTTCTTTGCCTCGTATCAAATCCTTTGCTTCGCCTTGTTTACACAATCCCAGGTCTTCGTATGTAAGTAATTCAACTATAGAAAAACAATCGTGAACCTCGATCAGATCAATTTCATCTATAGGTTTTGTGATTCCTGCCTGTAAGTAGGCTGTTTTAGCTGCATTTCGGGTAGCCTGGAACGACAAAAAATCGTGGTTAGGATCGAAAAATGGCATATCCCAACCTGTTGCTATTGATAAGCCAATTCCTTTAATCAGTACCGGGTTGTGTTTATGTTTATCAACATCCTCTGCGCGCACCATGATCACACATGCGGCTCCGTCTGTTGTAGCGCAACTATCCATAACGGTTAGTGGGTCAGCAACCATTGGGGATGCCATAACTTCATCAATTGTGCAACATTTTTGATGATGTGCTTTTTTGTTTAGTGAACCATGATAATGGTTTTTCGCCGATATAGCTGAAATGTCTTCACGTTTAACACCATATTCGTGCATTATCCTGCTGGCATAAATTGCAAAAGTTCCGGCTGCCGTAAACCCTTTTTGTAAAAACGGATGTCCATATTCCACCATCATCTTTACAATTGAATCCTGTGGCTGGCGGTCGCGGAGTTTCTCCACGCCAAGCGCCATTGCCACATCACATTCCCCTGCACGTAGTGCATTTGCAGCATTTCTAATGGCATCAGCGCCCGACGCGCAATAATTGGAAACTCGTGTAACCGGAATATTGTAAAGCGATAATGGTTCACATAGATCCATTCCGCTACGGCCTTTAAAAACACCAATTTCAGGAAATGCGGTAGAAAGCCATGCTGCTTCAATATCGTCTATTGAAATTTGGGCATCCGTTATCGCCTGCATTGCGGCATCCCTTACCAGGTCATCATAACTCTGATGAAACAGCTCACCAAATTTAGTGACACCAATTCCTATTATCGCTATGTCAGCTTGCTTTCTCATAGTTGTTTTGCCTTCCAGAAATAATTTGGTTTCGCGTCATTTTCTATCATTTTCCGCAAAACAAGTTTAACTTTCGAACCAATCTTTATTTCATTTTTATCCGGATACATAGTATCCGTTTGTTGAACGGTCATTCTGCCACCACCATCTAAATCAACAACAACCATACTTATGGGCGGAAATGAAGCAGGAAAATAATGTTCGTTGGTAATTGCATAAACTGTACCGGTATCCTTTAACTGAACTTCGGAGAAGGTAGTCCTCTTGCACTTTTTACACTGCGCTGATTTTAAATAATAGATTGTTCCACATGATTCACATTTCAATCCTTTCAGATAGAGCAATGATTCTTTTTCCCGTTCCTGCATCATTTCAGACGAAAACATTTCTTTTGTATGATATCCGGGGGAATTAAAATCACCTGCCTTGCGCATGATAAGGTAATCCTGGTATGACCTTACAAGGTCATAGTTATTTATTTGCTCCTGAAGTGGTTTGTGTTCAGGAGGTAAATTGTTTTTTATCTTAAATAAATTAGTTCCGTTTGTATAATCCGCAAGCAGAATTTCTTTTTTTTCAAGTTCTAAATCGTTTAATAAAAGAAATAAAGCATGTGCAGTTCCTGTATTTCCGGTTTTATTAATTATAACGTCATTTGAGAATTGCCTTTCTTCAAATCCTGCTTTTGCAAAAAATGGACCGGCCATTCGTGAATACAGTGAATTTACGATCACGGAATCAAAAGATGATCGAGAACTATCTAAAGTTTTTAATGCAGCAACCAGGTTTGTTTTAAATCCTGCATCACGGCTAAACCGCGGGTCAAATTGTATGTATTCTCCTTTGTAAATAAATTCTTCGGCAAAAGAAGAACTGACTGTATTTGATGATGAAATTTCTGCGAATCCTTTTTCATTGCTTAATAATAC
Source organism: uncultured Bacteroidota bacterium (assembly GCA_903839875.1). GTDB lineage: Bacteria > Bacteroidota > Bacteroidia > Chitinophagales > Chitinophagaceae > Nemorincola. The sequence goes on along the minus strand of CAIMDZ010000184.1, from coordinate 9,570 downwards.
AGAACAGGCTCCATGCCCGAATGGGGTAGAGGTCTCTCGCCCTATCTCAGGATAATGAGCGTCAGATGCAATTACTAAAATGTTCATGTACTTACCGGAATTAATTAATTCATTGGCCAATAACAATGCATCTGTGCCACTTCGGGAGGACATAGTAAAATCCAATGCTAAGATTCCAGGTGATAGATTTAATCTGTCGGCAATAAAGGATGCATGATAACGGTTGTGAAAAACCGGAGTAGCAGTAGCAAAAAATATACCATCAATGCTTTCCTTTGGTATTTTGTTTGCAGACTCAAATGCCAGCGTGATAATATCTTCATCAGGATAACAAACAGCTTTCATTACCCCCTTTCTACCTTTAGGGTGTAACACACAATCCTCAATTCTGAATTGAGGGAATGCGATTCCATATGACTTTATATAACTCACAATCCAAGTTCTTTTGCAATGTTGATCTTCAAAATTTCTGATGTTCCACCTCCGATTAATGTGAAGCGGGCATCACGTAAGTATCTTTCAATGTTATACTCTACCGCATACCCATAAGAAGCAAGGACTCTTGATGCTTCGTCGCAAATATTGTTTGCAGCCTCTGAAGCATACAATTTCGCGATCATTGCTTCTTTTTGCCTTGGTAAATTTTTGTCGCTTAATTTGGCCGCATACAGTACATAGTGTTTTGCCGTTTCCAGTTGCACCGACATATCCGCAAACTTCATCGCTACTGCCTGGAATTTGCCTATTGGTTTTCCGAACTGAACTCTTGTTTTTGCATATTCAAGGGCCTCTTCGTAGGCGGCGGTGGCCACACCTACAGCGAGTGCGGCTGTCATGATTCTTATCTCTGCCAGTATTTCCCGTAAACATTTTGTACCGGCACCTATTTCTCCAAGCAGGTAATCCTTTGGTAATACCACATCAATGAAACCAACTTCACTCGTTACGGATCCGCGTACCCCCATCTTTTCGATACTCTTACCAACTAATACGCCTTTAAGATTTGAGGGCACGAAGAATATGGAAAGCTGCTCATGGTTATCTGTACGGGCCAATACTGTAAAGAAATCAGCGACAGGCGCTGAGGTGATCCAGGTTTTTTGACCATTTAGGATAAAGCCTTCATCAGTGACCCTGGCAATTGTTTTAATTGACATCAGGTCACTTCCGGAATTGGGCTCAGTCATACATATAGCGCCAATCTTATTCCCTTCAAGGGCATGAGCAAAATAATTCTCCTTTATATCCTCATTCCCAAAACGGTAAAGAAAATAAGTAGCCATCAATGATTGCATGGTACAGGCTGCAGCCAATGACATTGAACCGCGAGCCAGTTCCATTGTAGCTAAACAATAGGAAACAACATCCGACCCTGTTCCACCGGCATCATAAGGATAACGCATTCCGAAAAATCCTAACTCACCTACCAATCTGAATAATTCCATTGGGAATTTCTTCTCTTCATCAATTTTCGCGGCAAGGGGCTTCACATGCCTGTCTGAAAACTCACGAAAGGTTTGTTGAATTTGTTTCTGTATGTCAGTTAATTCTATCATTTATTCAATTTATTGTTTTGGTGGCTAAACACCTATTTTATCATTGTGCATTAATAAGGTATTTCATCTTCAACCACCGCAGTTGCTTCGATCTCAATTACCGCAGGATGATCAAGCAGGTCAACAACGAAAATCATACTCATGCAGGGATAATGATTTCCCATCAGTTCTTTCCACACTTTTCCTAGCTCCCTTCTCGATGCCAGGTACTGATCCCTGTCTTTGCAAAAACAGGTCATCCTGCAAATGTCTTCCCGTTTTCCGCCAGCCTTGGTTACTATTGCAATAATATTTTTGAGCGCCTGTTCAAATTGTGGTACCAGTTTATCACTTGCAAACTTCTCTTCGGCTGACCAGCCTACTTGTCCTGCAATGAACAGCACTCTTCCTTTTTCAGCAAGTATTCCATTAGAATAACCTTTTGGTGTTGCCCATCCATCAGGCAGAATTGTTTCATGACCCATTTTATTTCATTTTTAATCCGTAAATATTCTTTGCTGCTTCTTTACTGATTACTTCATTTTTTAAATCCGTTGCCACAACTAGTTTATCTCGTTTTTTAGGATTGCCATAACCACCACCACCACCTGCTACCTGGTAGTACTTTGTGCCATCTGGTATACCATGGACCATATCCTTACTCATAGGAATAAGTTTTTTCCCACCCTGGTAATTTTTTGGGTATTTCAATTCAATTTTATTCAAAACACTTCCCTTTCCACCGAATAATCCATAGTTGGGTTCCACATCGCCGTCGCCAAAGACTACCATTGTTGTGTCTCCGCCACGAAGCAGTATCTGTGTCACTGTTCCCAGGCCACCACGCCATTGCCCTGCACCACCAGAGTCGCACAGGTATTCATGTTGCAGGATCAGGTGGGGTGTTTGCTGTTCATACATTTCATAATCCTGGTCAAGCACACCGCCCGATGCATCTATCATGCCTATATGGTCATAACCATCATCGCCTTTCATAGCGCCGCTTCCGCCCTTTAGTCCAAGGAAGCATATGTCCACATATTTTTTTCCGGTCCGTGGATGAAGTCCGGTAAACAGACTACATAACAAATGATTCCAGCCAGCAGTAATTCTTTCAGGTACTGCCGGACCGAGTGCTTTAAAAATTGAATCTGCCACCTGCGGGCAAAGATGATTCCCAAATGTTGTAGCGGCAGGGTAGGATGCATTTAATATTGTTCCTTCCGGCACTATATACTTCAATGGTTTGATCATTCCTTCATTGTGCGGAATGTTTGGATTTACCATTTGCAAAAATGTAAGTGTAATTGCAGAACAGGTGGAGGTATAAATCCCATTTACAAAGCCTTTGGTTTGCGGAGAAGATTTTGAAAAGTCGAAAATTATATCTTCTTTCTTTACTGTTATTATTGCATGAATCTGAAATTTGCTTCCCTTATGTTTTCCATCATAATACACCATGCTTTTACCTTCGTAAACACCATTTGGTATATTGCTTATTTCACTCCGCATCATTTTTTCGGTTGAATCAAATAATGCCTGCTTGTGCGAATCAAAAGTTTCCTGACCGTATTTTTCTACAAATGCCTTCAATCTTCTTTCGCCGAGTGTACAAGCGCCAATTTGTGCTTTAATATCCTCCTGTACCATTTGTAATCGTATATTCGCGAATATCAGATTCCATACATCTTTCCGGAAATTTCCCTTCTCATATAACTTGACAGCAGGAATCCGGAGTGCTTCCTGCCATACTTCTGTAGCATTTGGATTATATCCACCCTGTACAGCGCCACCTATATCAGCCTGGTGCCCCTTTGCTGCAGCCCAACCGACTAATGTGTTTTTATAAAAAATAGGTTTGAAAATGGCAACGTCGTTATTTTGGTTGCCCATACTGAAAACGTCATTATGAATAATGACATCACCCTCATGTATGTCGTTTCCATATTGCGCTATAATAACTTTGCACACAGGTCCTAATGAGAATGAAAGAATAGGCAGATTTTCTGTTTGCTCCAGCATCTGGCCACTTGCATCATATAATCCTGTAACAAAATCTTTTGCTTCACAGAGAATAGGGGAGCGCGTAGTTTTAGTCAATGAAATACTCATCTCATCCGTTATGGATTTGAAAGCACGTTGAAAAATGGAAACCAGTATTTTATCAATTTTCATCTTAGAATAATTGTCTTTTTAGTTGATCCCGATAGCTATCGGGAGAACTCCCATGAACTTCTGAATGTTGCAAACAGATGTCCCGATAGCTATCGGTATCATTGCTCTTTGTGCTAAACTTCAACTTTAACATGGTCGTTTCATTTATTTCTTTTTTTTCAATTGAAATCCTTTTGGGAAGGTTTTTTTGTCATAGACAATGAATGAACCCATTCCATCTACCAGGCAATTGTAATTTCCACTTACAAAAACAGAGGTCGTAATTTTCTCAATCATGCATGGTCCATCTATCTTAGCTCCGAATATCGGTTTATCTCCGTCATAGACCGGTACGAGTTTCATAACGTTAAGTTCAGGGATGTATACTTCCCTGTGCTCTTTAATAGCGGATTTTGCAGTAACAGGTTTTATATTTGTTGCCTGGAATTCCGGTCTTTCTGTTGTGCCAACTATACGCAATCGCACGTTGATCAGTTCCAGCTCAGTCCCTTCTTCTTTTAGAGAATAGCCGAATTGGCGGTTATGTTCTTTATGGAAGAGATCAAAAATCTTTTCCATTCTGAAGTTGACAACATCTTCCCATGTTGCTTCCAGTTGCACCTCGTGGTATTGTCCTACATACCGCATATCCAGTATCGGATACAGTGCAATCCTGTCGGGTGAAACACCTTCTTCTATCACTAATGCCTTGTTCCCTTCGTCTTTCATTTCATTATAGTGAGCAATGAATTTCTTTTGATCAAGATTTTTAAAAGAAGTGAAATATGACCGGATATAATCGTGTTTTAAATCACCCAGCAGCATGCCTGCTGCACAGAATATGGATGACACATTCGGAACAAGAAACATGGGTATTCCGAGTTCTTTGCAGATTTCAGAGGAATGAATGGATCCTGCTCCTCCGGCTACAATAAAAAGAAATTCTCTTGGATCATAACCTCGCTCAACTGATATCTCACGCACTCCCTGTGCCATATTACTGTTGATGATCCTGTACATCCCTGCGGCTGTTTCCATTGGTGATAAACCAAGTTTGGAGGCTAGTTCATCTTTTATGGATTTTTCCGCTTCTTTTTTGTCGAGCTTAAGTTTTCCCCCTGCAAAAAAATCAGCATTAAGATATCCAAGTATAAGGTCGGCATCTGTACAGGTGGGTATTTTCCCTCCACGCCCATAACATACAGGTCCGGGTAATGCGCCTGCACTTTGGGGTCCCATCTGCAATAATCCACCCTGGTTGATCCATCCTATGCTTCCGCCACCTGCGCCAATAGTAACAATATCCAATGAAGGTAATGCGATCCTGTAACGGTTTATATTACCTTCCGTACTTGTTACACATTGGTTCTCTATTACAATTGCAGCATCAAAACTTGTACCACCCATGTCCACCGTAATGCAGTTCCTGTAGCCCAGCAACTGGGAATAATAAGCGCCGGCAGTAGGAGCCGCAGCCGGACCGGAGAGCACTGTTACAGCCGGATTTTTCTTAACCTGGTCAGGTACTACAACCCCGCCATTCGATTGCATGATCAGCAGTGTTCCTTTGAACTTTATACTTTTTAGTTTATTGGTGAGGTTATCAAGATATTTTGCTACAATGGGGCCTACGAAAGCGCTTACAGCCGTAGTGCTTACTCTTTCATAAAAACGAATAGAAGGAAGTACCTCAAATGAGGCGGTTACAAAAATTCCTTTCAGATTTTTGCGTAAAAATCTAAGCGCCTGTTTTTCATGAGCTGAATTCTTGTAGGAATTCATAAAGCAAACAGCAACAGATTCTACCTGCTCGTCTCTGATCTTCTTAATAATGGGTGCAAGATCCTTTTCATCAAATCTCTTCAACACCTTTCCTTCGGCGTCTATTCTTTCATCTACAGTAAACCGCAAATACCTGGGTGCCAGGGGCGCAACGTTCCTATAATGATTGTTGTATTGCTCTTCACGTATCCCACGTCTCATTTCCAATGCATCCCGGAATCCCTTTGTTGTTACCAGTGCGGTTTTTGCTCCCTTCAGTGTGAGTAATGCATTTGTTGCAACAGTAGTTCCATGCACTATTGTATCTATTGATGACACAAATAATTCAAATGATTGCCCCGCCATTTCAGCTACTTCCCGTATACCGTTAATAAATCCAATAGAGGAATCCTCCGGTGTTGACAATGTTTTGTGTACAATGGTTTTGCCTTCTGATGACACACAAATCAAATCTGTAAAGGTCCCGCCAATATCAATGCCTACATTATACTTCATCCTATCTATTAATAAAGTTTGCTTTTACTTTAGGCCCGTTAATTTTAAAATTTTCAAGGCCTATTTTCATGTCCTCTGTTAACAGGCATTCGCCAAACATTTTGGCTTCGAGGTCAAGACCTTCATTCAGTGTTAACCTTGCCCCCTCATATATTGCCTTGACCATGATAGAATCAATTTTCCTGCTTAGGTGGCCCAATTCAATATCTTTTGGATTGCCATTTGACGAAACCGCTTCTTTAGGAATTCGATTTATTTTTACGGTTCCATCTGCGATTTGCCTGGCAAGTAATATTGCCTCCTCCTTCAGGTCTCCTTCCGCTTCTTTGTGTACCAATCCGATTTCAGCGGCTTCTTTTGATGAAACATTCCTTCCTGTACGGAGTATCTCTGCGGCTTTATCAACACCCACAATTCTGGGTAAACGCTGAGTACCTCCCGAACCTGGAATAAATCCAAGGTTCACTTCCGGCTGGCAAACCAATACAGCTAAATCCTTTTTACAAATACGCGCACTGCAAGACATAGCCAATTCATTACCACCCCCAAATGCAAAGCCATTCAGAGCGCATACAATTGGTTTTGGGTAATTCTCAATATAATCCAGCACCGATTGAAATTTCCTTGCAATGTTGTAACCTTCCTCGGGCGACTTCAGGGCAGCAAGCATATTCAGGTCTGCACCTGAAACAAATGCTTTAGTTCCGAATCCTGTAATTACTGCAGCTTTTGTTAAAGGGTCACTTTTTACTATTTCCAATTCTTGTTTTATTTGCTCAAGTACCGCCATGTTGAGTGCATTCAACACCTTTGGCCTTCGGATGGTAATAAGAAGTACACCATCAAGTTTTTTTGTGACAATGTCCTTTAGCTTCCATCCGCCATCTTCATTTGCTTTATTTAAAATATCAGGAAATGAAAAGGATTTATGGGACTCGCAGAAGTTTTTTACAAGATCATATGCTTTCATGATTCCGATTTCATTCATGAAAGTGAATGGCGGGTTAATAACCAGCGACATTTCACAAGCCATATTCAGATCGTTAATGGTAACTATTCCGCGACCCAGAATATAGGATGCCAAAGCAAAGTATGCTCCCCGGAATTCGTTGACAAGTTTGTCTTCTTTTTCCGGAGTTAATTCCACCTTCTCTCCACGTTGTGCGGTGATCCAGGGTTCTTTGCTCACGCACCTGTCACTTAATGCTTTTGGTGTATTAAACCAGGGCATTAATAACTTACTCATTTCATTAAGACCATGTGCTGTAATAGGATTGCCTCCCGTAAGATTTAAAGCAGTGAATGGGCCTACACCCAATCCTAATGCTTTAACTGCCGCTGCATCAATTTCTTTTTCATTTCCCCACCCTCTTTCATAACACAGGATTGCTGTTTGACAAATACCCTCAAAAATGGGGTCAACAGCATAGCCATAAGAGCTTTTTATTTTTACAGGAATTTTGCCAATAGATTCATAAAAACCGGGTAACAGATTAGCAAAAAATTCACTGGTTTCCTTACCTGGTATTATTTCTACTACTGGATTTATTTCCGCTGGGAAGAAATAATGCGCCACCATACAGCGCTGTTTATTCTTAATATTCCTGAAGATAACTTCAGGCTGCATATGTGATGAATTCGAAAGGAAGATGCAGTTATCATCTGTCAGGGTTTCTACCTGCCTGAATATCCTGTCTTTAATGTTCTCATCCTCAGTTGCGGCCTCTATTACTAATTGTGAGCCACGCACATTTTCATAATCGGATGAGAAGTTCAAGGAGCTCTTTATCCTTTCACCAACATCGGGCTTAAAAACTCCTGTTTCAATTCCTTTTTGAATCTTTTTATGTGCTTTCGTCTTCGCTTTCTCTAATGCGTCCGGAGAAATGTCTACTATGATTATGTTGACCCCGAATGCAGAAATTGATTTAGCGAAATGCAAAGCAATATCAGGGCCTATCTGCCCTGCACCAATAACAGATATCTTCGTTATGCTGAGGTTTTTATGTTGGTATGCCATACTAAGACAAAACTATCTTTATTATAGCTCGAAAAATATGATTTAGGTCATAACTTCACGAGGTTGTATTGTTAGTTGCGTTTAAATAGTTATATATCATAATTGATTTTATAATATTTGTTCTTGCCTGCTTTATGTAAAATGTATTATTTATTGAATCGTTAAATACGTGTTTACTTTTATTTGCATTTTAGGTGCAAAAAATACAAATCAAAGCATTTACGATAAGATACTATGGTAAAAGATGTATCGAAATAAATCAATTCCAGATTCAAACTACCTACCCTTGTTTGTAAGTCATGCGATATAAAGAGTCTGATATTTATTGGGATAGAAATCTAAAAAGTAAAAGATATCCTTATTTAAAAGTTCTAACTGCAAGTAGTCATTACAGGATTTATACAAAGGAGTTATCTCTTATTAATAGTATCCTCTTTTAATCCGAATTGTTTGTCATTTAATGGATTGAAGCAACAAAAATATTTACATTTTCGATCAGAATATTATTGTTTCATTTTAATATCAGTATTGCCTGGATGAGAAAGTAGGAATGATGTAAGTATTAACAATAGTCATGTAACAGGCGCAGTAATCATCGAATCTACCTTTGTCCCGTCGTGGAAATTCATTCATGATTAATACAAATACTGTGAAAAATATATTACTCAGAGCACTAACGGCAGTCATTCTGTTTCTAATGCCAAACACAAATTATGGCCAGTCGCCCACGTTAGGGAATGCTGCGAAATTTATCTTGTTTACAACAAATGGAGCGATGACTTGCTCCGGAACAAAATACCTAACCCACCTTACAGGTGAAGTAGGTTCAAACCTTGCCGGCAGCGTTACCGGTTTTGGTAATGTGGACGGTGTGATGCACACTTTTGATGGTGCAACCGGGCTTTGTACGCCTGACGTGATTAGTTTATATACGCAATTGAGCACCGCAATACCGACTGCCACGCTGGCAACTCCTTTTGGCAGCGGGGCTACCCTTTTTGCAGGTACCTACTTTTTATCAGGCGCATCCACGATGACAGGAACGCTTATTTTAGATGGACAGGGAAATCCAAACGCGCAGTTTATTTTTCAAATCGGTGGTGTCTTTTCCACAAATGCTTTATCAAAAGTGAAACTGATCAACGGTGCACTGGCATGTAATGTATTCTGGCAAGTAGGTGGCGCTGTAAATATTGGTACCGGAACCTCAATAAAAGGAACTATCGTTGCCAATGGCCAGATAGATATGACCAGCACACTTGATACACTGGAAGGCAGGGCACTGGCGCTGAATGCGGCTGTTTTAGTGAGTCAGTTAGTTGCATATACTCCATTAGGTTGCGGAAGTCCGTACTTAACAGGTCCGGCTGCTCCTGCGCTTGTTTCCACGGCATCTTACGGTGTATTTTCCAGTATAGGCGCTGTTACAAGTGCAACTCCATTGATACCCAAAAGTCGCAAGCTAAAATATAATAAGCCATCAAAGCGTTGATAATTAACGTTTTGCTGGCTATTATACTACACCCAAAAGGTGTATTTTGTTGCAACATCTCACCTTCACAACATGGACAAAGTTACACATTC